>JBDHZD010000059.1:0-21647 GCA_039811705.1 Fimbriimonadaceae bacterium
AATGCCAGAGCGCCCCCACACCCGCCGCGAGCGAGGCAAGGCGCGGCAGGTCCCCGGTGATCGCACCGGTCTCGTTGTTCGCATGCATCGCCGAGACCAGCAACACGTCGTCGTCCAGCAAGCGGTTCAGGTGGTCGAGGTCGGGGCGCGACCACCGATCCGTCCCGACCATCTCGACGCGATAGCCGAGTCGCTCCAACAAGGGCGCGGCGTGCAAGACGGCATGGTGTTCGGCAGCCGAGAACAACACGCGGTTGCGACGCGGATCAAGGTTGGCCAGCGCCGCGCCGACAATCGCCAGATTGGCCGCCTCGGTGCCGCCCGACGTGAAGACGACCTCGCCGAACTCGCAACCCAACGCCTCGGCCAGCACCGCCCGCGCATCGTCCAAGGCGTCCTTGGCTTCGCGTCCTTCGGCGTGCAGGCTGCTTGGGTTGCCGAATGCGGTGGTCAGCCACGGTTCCATCGCCTGACGCGACTCCTCGCACAAGGGCGTCGTCGCGGCGTGGTCGGCGTAGATGCGCTCCACGGGACTAGGTCAGCAGTCCTTCGATCACGTTGCCGTGGACGTCGGTGAGACGGAAATCGCGCCCTTGCGACCGGTAGGTCAACCGCGTATGGTCGATGCCCATCTGATGGAGGATCGTCGCGTTCAAGTCGTGCACATGGACCGGGTTCTCGGTGACGCGGTAACCCAAGTCGTCGGTCTTCCCGTACGAGAGGCCTGGCTTGATGCCGCCGCCGGCCATCCAGATGCTGAACGCGTGCGGGTGGTGGTCGCGCCCAAGGAACGTCGAGCCGTTGCGCGCTTCGTTCATCGGGGTCCGACCGAACTCGCCGCCCCAGACCACAAGGGTCTCATCGAGCATGCCGCGGCGTTTCAAGTCGAGCACCAAGGCCGTGGCGGCCTGGTCCACTTCCCGGCACCGCTGGGGAAGGGATTTCATGATGTCGTCGCCTTCTCCGGTGCCGTGGCTGTCCCACCCTCGGTGATAAAGCTGTACGAATCGAACCCCGCGCTCCACCAACCGGCGGGCCAGAAGGCAGTTGTTGGCGAACGAGGGCTTGCCCGGCGACGTGCCATAGAGTTCGTGCGTTTCGGCCGACTCTTTGGCGATGTCCATCAGATCGGGCACGCTGGTCTGCATGCGGTAGGCCATCTCGTAGGACGAGATGCGCGTGTCGATTTCCGGGTCGCCAGCGGCCTGCAACTTGGCGCGGTTGAGGTCTTGGATGGTGCGGATCGTGTCCAACCGCGCCTCCGCGTCCACGCCCGCGGGGTTGCCCACGAACAGCACGGCATCGCCGCGCGAACGGAACTCGACGCCCTGATAGACGGTTGGCAGGAAGCCGCTCGACCACAGCGACTTGCCACCGTCGGGGTTGTTCTGTCCCGAGACCAGCACCACGAATCCCGGCAGGTCGTGACATTCGGAGCCGAGACCGTAGGTCAGCCAACTTCCCATGCTCGGTCGCCCGGGCAGCTGAAAACCCGTGTTCATGAACAGCTGGGCGGGCGCGTGGTTGAACTGGTCGGTCTGCATCGTGCGGATGACCGCGATGTCGTCGGCGATCTTGGGCAGATGCGGCAACAGCTCGGAAATCCACTGGCCGCTGTTCCCGTGCTGGGCGAACTTGTAGGGCGAGGCCAGCAGCTTCGGCACGCCTTTGATGAACGCGAACCGCTCGCCGCGAAGGTACTCCTCGGGACATTCCTGCCGGTCGTACTTGGTCAGTGTTGGCTTGGCGTCGAACAGGTCGAGCTGGCTCGGGGCACCGGCCATGAACAGGTAGATGATCGACTTGGCCTTCGGCGCGAAGTGAGGCGCCTTGGGTGCCAGCGGATCTTTGCGGTCCTGCGCCCAGCCCGATTCGCGAAGCAAGGCCGAAAGGGCCAGCGAGCCGATGCCGTATCCCGCGGTCTTGAGCAGACTGCGGCGCGTAATGGCTTGGAGGGCGGCTTGGTTGAGCGTCAGGTCGTCCATGGTCAGTCTTTGGTGATCGTTTCGTCGAGGTTGAGCAGCACGTTGGCCGCGAGGACGTAGGCTGCGCTCTCGGCCAGCGATGCGCTGTGCGGGAATGGCTCGGCGCTGTCGGCGACCTTCTTGGCCGCCTCGGCGTCGGTCTCGTAGGCTTTCATGCGGCGTGCGAAAAGGCCGGCGACATGGGCGAGTTCGCTGGCGGTGGGTTGGCGCGACGTGCATCGCCTGAACCCGTGCCGCAACCGGGATTCCACGGTTGTTCCCCCTTCGGCGAGCATCGCCTTGGCCAGAGCGCGGGCGTTCACCATGGCGGCCTCATCGTTGAGCAGGGCAAGCGCTTGCAACGGCGTGTTGGTGTTGACGCGGTTCACTGTACACGCTTCTCGGCTCACCGCGTCGAACGCCATGAACATCGGATAAGGAGCGGTCCTGCGCCAGAACGTGTAGAGACCCCTTCGGTAGCGGTCCTCGCCCTCGCTGATCCGCCACTGGTCGCCGTTGTAAGGCAGGTCCCAGATGCCTTCGGGTTGATAGGGCATCACGCTCGGCCCGCCCACCTTGCGGCTGAGAAGGCCCGAGGCCACCAAGCAGGTGTCCCGAATGGTCTCCGCGGGCAAGCGCAAGCGCGGGAACCACGAGAGCCACACGTTTTCAGGGTCGGCGGCTCGCTTCGCCGCCGATACCGAGGACGACTGCCGGTAGGTGGCCGATGTGACGATGAGGCGCATCATCCGCTTGATCCGCCAATCCCCGGCCATGAACTCCGTCGCCAACCAGTCGAGCAATTCGGGATGGCTGGGTTTGGCGGCGCGCAAACCGAAGTCCTCGGGCGTTTCCACGATGCCGCGACCGAAGATCTGGAGCCAGAGACGGTTCACGAACACTCGCGCCGTCAGGGGGTTGTCGTCGCTCACCAGCCAGCGCGCCAGACCCAATCGGTTCGCTGGGTCGCCGGGCGCCATGGGTTGGAGGAACTTGGGCGTGCCCGCCACCACCATTTTGCCGGGCAGCAGGTAGGTGCCCTTCAGACGGATAGGCGTCGCGGGGGGGTACTGCCCGGTCCTTTCGCGCAGGATCATCGTCGTGGGCGGAGCGAGCGCGGCGGCTTGGTCGCGGACGGCTTTGAGGGCGGCTTCTGCTGCCTTGTAGACGTCGTCGTCGCGCTTGAGTTTGGCTAGCGACGCCTCGAGTTCGGCGATGCGTCGGTCCAGTTCGGCTTTGCGTGCGGACGCCTCGGGGTCCATCGAGAGGTCCGGCTCGTCCGACGTCTCGAAGAACGCCAACATCTTGTAGAACTCGTCGATCGAGACGGGATCGTACTTGTGGTCGTGGCACTGGGCGCACGCCAGAGTCGAGGCCAACCAAACGGTGCCTGTGGTGCCGACTCGGTCCACGAGCGTCAGCCACCGTTGTTCGCCTTGGTCCACGCCGCCCTCGCGGTTGGTCATCGTGTTCCGGTGGAAGCCGGTGGCGACGAGTTGATCGCGCGAAGGATTCGGCAACAGGTCGCCGGCGATCTGCTCGATGGTGAACCGATCGAACGGCATGTCCTGGTTGAAGGCGCGGATCACCCAGTCGCGGTAAGGCCAGATGGTGCGGCGGAAGTCGGCTTCGTAGCCGTCCGTGTCGGCGTAGCGGGCGAGGTCGAGCCAGTGCTGCGCCATCTTCTCGCCGTAGTGGGGGGATTCGAGGAGCCGGTCGACCAGTCGTTCGTAAGCGTCCGGTCGTTGGTCGGCGAGGAAGGTCTCCAGTTCGCGAAGGGTCGGCGGCAGGCCGAGCAGGTCGAGGTACGCGCGTCGGCAGAGCGTTGCACGATCGGCCTCGGGGTTGGGCTTCAGGCCCCGATCGTCCAAAGCACGCGCGACGAACCGGTCGATGGCGTTCTTGGCCCATTCCGCGCCCGCGTTGGGGGGTGCGGGGCGCGTCGGCGCCTGGTACGCCCAGTGCTTGGCGGGTTTGGCTCCTTCCGTCTTGGCGCCGGCACGGATCCAGGCTTCGATCGCGGCGATCTCGGCGGGTTTGAGCGGGGCGAAGCCCATCGGCATGCGCGGCTTGCCGTCGAGGCCCTTGATGCGGCGGACGAGTTCGCTCTTCACGGGGTCGCCCGGGACGACCGATTGCGCGATGCCTTCGGGCGTGTCGAGCCTGAGGTCGCCAAGTTGGACGTCCGCGCCATGGCACGACCAGCACGAGGCGCGCAGGATGGGCTCGATGTCGCGCACGTAGTCTGGGGGCGTCGCCGCCGCCTGTTGCCATGTGGTGGCCGCGAGCACCCAAGGTGCCGCCACCGCCGCGCCGATCGCCGCCTGTCGAAGCTTCATCGCCGTCCTCATTCTAGCCTCCCTGGGGAACTTTTCAGGCCGGAGTGGATTCTGAACGAACATGGCGGAGCGGTCGAATACAACCCCAGCCCATGAAAAGTTCCAAAAAATGTTGGAATTCCGGGCGAAGTTGGCGTAGACTGTTCTAGCTATTTGCATTCCTTTCGGAGGTCCTAGCACAATCTTGAAACGCAGAGCCTTTACCCTCATCGAGCTCCTCGTCGTGATCGCGATCATCGCGATTCTGGCGGCCATGCTCTTCCCGGTCTACGCGCAAGCGAAGGAATCGGCGAAGAAGACGACGGCCCTCAGCAACTACAAGCAGACCGGCACCGGCATCCTGCTCTACACGGCCGACAATGACGACAGCTTCCCGCTGGCGTTCGGTACGGACGGCGCGAGCGGTCAGGCGCGCTGGAACTTCTGGCACCGCGTTCCCGCGGGATGGCAGAACAACGGGATCCACAACCTCGAGCCGCGCCGCAGCGAAGACGCCCAAATGTGGGCCAATGCGACGATCCCCTACCTGAAGAGCCTGGAAATCGCTTCTCAGACGGGCGTCAGCAAGTATCGCCTCGCCACCAACTACGCGCTGGCGACGACCGCGACGGCCTCCGTCGGTATGTCCATGAACGGCATGCTGCACGGTTGGGGAGTGACGGCTGTGGCCCAGCCGTCGAAGCTTCCGCTCCTCTGGGCGGGCATGTTCAAGCAGAACATGGACGGCTTCGCGATCACGAGCCCGCAGCTCTACTGCACGGCCGCCGGTCCCTGCCGGTTCAACCCGAGCGGTTCGCCGGTCGCCGGTGGTCCGACGGACTACGGCTACGTCTGGTGGGGCTTCGCCAACGGATTCACCACGTGGGTCTATGGCCGAGGCATGCACTTCGTCGCGACGGACACGTCTGCGAAGTTCCGCAACATCAACGCCCCCGAGTGGAGCACGGCCAAGATCATGACCAATGACCACGCTTGGTCGGCGTTCGAGGACGGCCAGGGCGGCGCGGGCGTCCCCTACTGGATGACCGACTGCGTCCAGCCGGGCGGCACGAAGGGTGGGGTGATCTACTACCCCGGCTTCTTCCGACCGGACTCGGAGTTCAACTACACCGAGCAGCAGTGCGACATCGGCAACGGCTAATCCCGTTGGCGTGACGCGAGACAAGTCTTGCCTCCCCAACGGGGGGCAAGACTTTCTCATGGAGGCGAAATGAGAACATCCATCTTGACCCTGATCCTGCTACTGGCCGTCGTCTTTTCCGCGCTCGGATGCCGGGACGGCGAAGGCACCGTCAACATGACCGAAGAAGACAAAGCGGCGTCTGCGAACGTGCAGAAGCAAGGCGGCACCGCCGCGCCCATGCCGACCGAAGGCGTCGACAACTAACACGAGGTTTCCCCATGCGATCCATACTTGCCGTACTCGTTCTCGCCTTTGGGCTCTTGGTGGTTCTCGCCGGCTGCGGCGAACCCCCGCCCAAGACGCTTGAGATCACTCAAGCCGACCGGGACGCGATGAAGAACGTCAAGGGCGGCGGTCGGCCTGCGCCGATGCCCGTGGATGGCATCGACAACTGACCCGCCCTTCGATATAAACCGATGCCCCCGGTCCGCTTCTGCGGATCGGGGCATCGGTTTTGTCGAACCCTACGAGGGTCCCTGCGAGGGTTACAGTTGGCGGTCGATGAGCCCGGCGATCTTTTGCTTCGGCCCGGCGCCCACCATGCGATCCACTTCTTGGCCGCCCTTGAAGACGAGCAACGCGGGGATGCTCATGATGCCGTACTTCATCGCGAGCTCGCCCTCGGAGTCCACGTCCACCTTGTAGACGCGGGCCTTGCCCGAATACTCGTTGGCGATCTCTTCGATCGAGGGACCGATCGCCTTGCACGGCCCGCACCACTCGGCCCAAAAGTCCACCAGGACGGGCACGGGCGATTGCAGGACTTTCTCGTCGAAGTCGGCGGCGGTGATAGACAGGTTGCTTGCCATGATAGGTTTGAAAACTCCTTGCGGATCAGGATTCAGTGGTGAGAAGCCCATGGACGCCGCCAAGGGTTCCTGACCGAAGCGAACGGCGGGCTTTGGCCCCACTGAAGGCTCCTGTTCTTGGCGTCAGGTATACCTCAGGAACCCCGGTCGAGCCCGCTTTGGGACCCTGTGACCTCCCGGTGCGCGGGTGCGTCCTATTCACAGACTTCCCGACGCCAAAACGTCGGGCAATCGGAGGACGAATTTCTTGAGACTGAAAGCAATCGCTTTGGTCGTTGCGGCCATGTCGCTTGTTGCGGGCGGCGCGACGCAAGGAACCCCAACCCGAGCCGAAACAGGGCTCGTCGGCGTGAAGTTGTTTGACACCGGCATCCGGCTGATCGGGCTGTATGGAACGCCGAACGAGATTCAGGCCGTCGCCATCGGCGGCGGTGCGGGCATCGGCGCCGGCGGCGGCGCACCTGCGGGTGGCCCTCCCGGTGGATTCGGTGGACGCGGCGGATTCCCCGCTGCGGGCGGGCCCCCTGCCGGCGCGGCCGGACGAGGCGCCGGAGCGCGCGGAGGCGCGCCTATGGGCATCGACCTGAACAACGGATTCGACTTTGGCGACACCATCCTTCAGAGCACCGACGCGTTGCGGCAGTCCGTGCCCCAAATCGAAGGCGCCAGCCAAGTCGGCGGTCCCAGCACCCAGCGCCCCCCGGCCGGACCTCCGGCGGGTATGGGCTTCCCCGGTGCGCCCGGTGGACGTGCCCCGGGTGGCGGCGCCACGGAGAACGCCGAATACACCCGGTGGGTCTACAACCGAAGCGGCAGCCGGTACGGGTTCATCCTGAACAAGTACAACCAAGTCGTGCAGATCGAGGCCGTCGGCATCAGCGATGCCAAGGTCAAGACGCGGCAGGGCGTCGGATTCGGCGTGTCGTTCGGCAACGTGATGACCAAGTACGGCAACCCCGACGGATACGATATCAGCTCCGACACCCTCGTGGTCCGGTATCTGAAGAACGACAAGGTCGCGTTCCGATTCAACAAACTGAAGCGAAACGGCAACTACGAGGTCACCGGCGTCGTGGTTTCCGCAGGCAAAGTGTGAGGTCGACCGGCCTTGGCCGACGATCTCGCTGAAGTGCGCGCCCGGATCGATCTGGTCGAACTTGTCTCCAAACAAGTCGCCCTGAAACGATCCGGGCGCAACTATGTCGGGCTCTGCCCCTTCCACGACGACTCCAAGCCCTCGTTCTCGGTGAGTCCGACCCTCCAGCGTTACCGCTGTTGGGCGTGCGGAGAGAGCGGCGATGCGTTCAACTGGGTGATGAAGACCCAGCGCGTCGACTTCCCCGAGGCGCTCCGGATGCTCGCCGAATCGGTCGGCGTCAAACTCACGCGCCGAACCGACGTCCCGAAAGAGGACCTGACCGATCACCGCAGCATCATGAGGCTGGCGCAGGAGTTCTTCCGGACCCAATTCGAACTCAACAAGGATGCGGCCGCCTATTGCGAGAGCCGCGGGCTCGACAAAGAGTCGCTCTTCCGCTGGGAGATCGGCTATTCGCCAGGCGGCGGTGCGCTCGCCAACCACCTGCAACGCAAGGGCGTCAAACTGGCTCAGGCGCGGGAGTTGTTTCTGGTCGACGAGGACGACAGCGGCGGCTACTTCGACCGGTTCCGGGGCCGTCTCATGTTCCCCATTCGCGACGAACGCGGCGAGCTCGTGGCCTTCGGCGGTCGTGCGATGGGCGACGCCCACCCGAAGTACATCAACAGTTCCGACACGCCGCTCTACCGCAAGAGCAAGGTCCTCTACGGATTCCATCACGCGCGGGACGCGATCTCGAAAGCCAACGAGGCCGTTCTGGTCGAAGGCTACATGGATACGATCGCGTGTCATCGGGCGGGCGTGGCCAATGCCGTTGCCTCGCTGGGCACCGCCTTGGCCGACGACCAGGTGCGCTTGCTCCGGCGCTGGTGCCGCAAGGTCGTGATTCTGTACGACGCCGACGAGGCCGGGGCCAAGGCCGCGGTTCGCGCCGCCGAACTCCTGCAGGGGGCAGAACTCGAGGTCCGCGTGGCGGTCATGAAAGCCGGCGACGACCCGGACACGCTGTTGAAGGCGCGAGGCCCGAACGGCGTCAAAGCCGTGCTCGAGGCCGGCATCTCGCCCATCGACTTCGAACTCGCCTACTTAGAGAGCCGCCTCGAACCGAGTCAGGACGAATTCTGGCGCGAAGCCGTCCGCATCATGTCCAAGCAGACCAACGCGATGGAACTGGACCGGCTCATCGTGCGCCTCGCCACACGCTACCCGGGCCTCTCGGACCAGATCGCGGCCCAGCGGGCGTTGCGCACAGAGGTCGCGAAGCACCGCCGCATCTATCGCTCGAGCGCCCCGGTTTCCCAGCCATCGGTGAAAAAGAGGAGCGCGCTCCCACTCTCGGTCGAAGAGAGGGCGCTGTTTCGAGGCTTGCTTCGCCCCAGCTTCATGGCTCAGGCGTGGGGAGCGCTCCGAGAGGAAGGCCTGTGCTTCACGCCGGAGGGGATGGCGTTGCGGGGCGCGCTGCTGGCGGTGTTCGAAGATGCCGGACCCTTGGGGGAGCCTGCCGACTGGATCGCCGAGATGGTGGACGAAGAGGCCGTTTCGCTTTTGGTGGATCTCTCCTTCATGGAGCGTCCCTTCCTTTCCGAATCGTATCTCGAGGATTGTGTCAACAGCCTGAGGGCTGCCAAGGAGCGGCGCGAGCGATTGGCCATCGCTCAAGAGGGTCTGAACGACGCGGACGACGCCAAACTCCGCGAGTTGCAGGAGCGCCTCCGACGAAGACAGGGCAATTGACCGAAAAAACCGCTCGGATTTCGCGATTCCTTTGCTATAGTGAATACAAGCTGAACAAGCTGTTGCACGTGCTCCATGGCCAAAACACCGATCGGGTCCGCCTGGGGCGATGTGGAAGGTGAAGGAAGCGTCCCGCGGACGCCCGTTTCGGAACGGGTGTCAGTGGTCGAACCGCGTCGTGCCGATTCAGGGCGCGATGCGACCGATGGCGCACCACTAACCTCCTCGTCCCCCGGTGAGGAACAAGACGACGCATCCGATGCGGTCTTCGAAGGCGTCCAATTGGACGATTCGGTGCGCATGTGGTTGCGACGGATCGGACGCATTCCCTTGCTTTCGGCCGACCGTGAAGCCGAACTGGCGCGGGCGGCCAAGCTCGGTTGCGATAGGGCCAAGCAGTCGCTCATCGAAGCCAATCTGCGCCTCGTGGTGAGCATCGCGAAGCGCTATGTGGGGCGTGGTCTGTCGCTCCAAGACCTGATTCAGGAGGGCAACGTCGGCCTGATTCGGGCCGTTGAGAAGTTCGACTGCGAGCGCGGGTTTCGATTCAGCACGTACGCGACGTGGTGGATTCGGCAGTCTGTGGCGCGCGCGGTGAGCGATCAAGGGCGTACGATCCGCATTCCCGTCCACACTCTGGAAGCCACGAGCAAGTTGCTGCGGGCGGCATCGCGGTTGCAGCAGACCCTTGGCCGCGATCCGACGGTCCAGGAAATCGGAGAAGCGACGGGCATGGGTTCGGACAAGGTGGCCGAGTTTTTTGCCGCGATCCACGAGCCCTTGTCTCTGGATTCCCCCTTTGCGAACAGCGATGATTCGTCGCTTTCCGACTTTCTGACCGACGACAGCGAATCGGCGGATGCGTCCACCACAAGGGCGGTGATGCGGTCGCTAATCGACGAGATGCTCTCCGACCTTCACGAGCGCGAACGAGAAGTCATCGTCCTCCGCTACGGCCTCGACGATGGGCATCACCGGACCTTGGAGGAAGTGGCGAGAGAGCTGGACATCACGCGCGAGCGGGTCCGACAGATCGAGCAACGCATCCTTAGGCGGCTCAAGTCGGCCTCGCGCAGCTATCGCCTCATGGAGTTCGTGGGCGAGGCGTGACCTCCAAACGACCATCGGCCCCGCCCTTGAGAGGGCAGGGCCGATTCCGGTCGGCTCTTAGGGGGCAGACTAGCTGCCGTCGCAGCCGGGGGTGTAGCCGGCGCCGCAAGGACCATCGGCATCCTCGAATTCTTCGATGGTGCTGTGGACCGTGAAGGGCTCGGCGCTGAGGTCGACGTAGTACTCGCCGCCGCGGGGGCAAACGGGTTCGCTCTGCAGGTCGGTCAGCGTGGTGCTGACGGGGCTGGCGATCGGGGCGTAGTCTCCGCCCGTCTTGATCTTCCAAGCCTGAACGGCGTTCGCGATCGTCTGCATGTTGGAGCGGGCCGTCTTCTTCTCGGAGTCGGCCACAGCGCTCAGGTAGAGCGGAAGGGCGACTGCCATCAGAACGGCGAGGATGAGAACGGTGACAAGGAGCTCGACAAGCGTGAAGCCCTTGCGCGATTTCTTCGTGATAACCATGGTCGGTGTGTGTTTCCTCCTCAACAGGGCGACCGGCGCCTGCTGTGTCGTCAAGGCATATATCGGCAGGTTGATTCGGCTTCCTCAACGCCTTCTGCAGGTATTCGTGCGAGTTCTTCCAGGACCAAGGAGCCAAACCCCGTTCATTCGCTCGTCTATGACCCGCCTTTCTGCCGGCAGGGTTATAATCGGCTTGCTCGTAGGTGACTCCATGCTTCGTTTCGGCTTGTGGTGCGTGTTGATGGTTGCGGCGGCCGCGTTGTGGGCCCAAGCATCCGGCCTGCGGGGCATCGTTGCCGACGCCAACTCGGCCGAGGCGCGCATCGGGGGATCGGGTGTACAGGAGTCGGTTGTGGCGGGAGAAACGATCATCGCGCTCAAGATCCGGGGCGGTGAATACGCGCCAACGCGCACCTGGGCCGACGTCCGTTCATTCTTGGCGCGGCACTCCAGCCAAACCATGTTCATCGCGGCGATCCGCAAGATCGATGGTGCGATCGCTGAAGCGCTGGTCTACCGCGGCGAAGC
Source organism: Fimbriimonadaceae bacterium (assembly GCA_039811705.1). Classification (GTDB taxonomy): domain Bacteria; phylum Armatimonadota; class Fimbriimonadia; order Fimbriimonadales; family Fimbriimonadaceae; genus UBA2387. Next base: position 11,229 of record JBDHZD010000059.1, read on the forward strand.
GCCCGCGGAGACCCCCCCGGCCAAGGTTGCCGAACCACCTCCCGCGATCGAGACGCCGCCGAGCGGCGGTGTCCGTTTCGACGTTGGGCTACCCGTGCGTGGACAGGCTCCCCCGCCTCACGTGCCACCCGTCGCCCAACCCGCACCACCGAAGGGCGAGGAGCGACCTCTGACGCGAACCTCGGCGGGAGCCCAACGCAAAGCGCCGCTGCGGATCGCCGTTGGCGCGTACTTCTTGAGCAACACCTCGTTGCGGCAGACGCAGAAAGACAACGTCTCGCTCAGCATGGCGTACGCCTTGCAGAGTCTGGGTTCGCGGCGGCAGAACGAGGACTTCCTTTCCCTCGCGTTCCTCGGGACGAAAGGGCGTGACGACTTCGGGGACGCCGAGGTCGGCGTGGCCGCCTTGGGTTACGAGCACGTCTGGGGATTCGGGTCGGCGTATGTCGGTCTTGGGTTGGGCGTGGCTTGGACGACCGTGGACTATGGGACCGTGAAGGAGTCGCGCACCGACCTCGTGGTGACCGATCGGTTGGGCGTTTACCTCGACCGGGGCCAGACAGTCTCGCTGGAACTGGCGTCGCTTTACGGTCGGGTGGGAGCCAACCAGGGAACGTCTTTGAACTTGGCCCTGCGATTTTGAGCCCTTTGGCCCAATGCGTTCGGGTTCGTGCGAACCTGCGGATCGGGATTTTGCATGAACCTGCAAACAGGCTCTTGCATTGTCGGATGGAATGAGCTAAACTGCAGGTGGCTGAAAGTATGTGTTCGGCCAAGCCGCTTGCAGGAAGCGACGCAGGCTAAGGAATAGCGCGGCGAGCATAGGAAACTGAAGGAAAGTTGTGCAAGCCGAGCGGTTCTAAGGTCCGCCGAGCCTCCCGAGAGCGGAATCTCGATAGGAGATGCTAGAACGGACATCATGAAGCGAACGCTCAAGTATGCGCTCAGCGCAACCCTCTGCTTTGGTGTCGTCGCCCCCGTGCTCGCGCAGGGCCGCCCGGTTCCGCCGGACGTCAGCGAGACCCACTGGGCTTACGATGCACTGAAGGAACTCTTCAACAAGGGCCTGCTCAAGGGCTATCCGGACGGACTGTTCCGCGGCCCCCGCCCCGCCTCCCGCTACGAGATGGCGTACGCGCTCCACAGCCTGTACGACTATCTGATGAAGCTCCACAACGGCCAGCAGCGCCAGATCGACGATCTGATCGCCCGCCTCGGTCGTGTTGAGGGCCGCACGGGTGGCACCGACAACTCCGCCGATATCCGCGCCATCCGCGACGAACTCGCCCGGATGAAGAACCAGGCCGACGAAGTGGCCAAGTGGAAGCCGGAAATCGACAACCTGAAGCGAATGGCCAGCACCTTCGAGCGCGAACTGTCCCGCCTTGGCGTGGACGTCGAGCAGATGAAGAAGGACCTGTCCAGCCTCGGTGGCCGCATGGACGAGCTCGAGAAGAGACTCAACGTCCAGGTCAACGGCACGATCGACTTCGTGACGATCGGCGGCAAGGGCGACGGCGGCAACCAGCCGATCACGGTCGATGGTCGCCTCCCCGGCATGGTCCCCGGCTTCCCGGTCAACCGCTCCGGCGTGTTCTCGGGCGCGACGGCGTTCCACGAGGCCGCCATCACCATGAAGGGCACCAACAAGGAAGGCCCCAAGTGGCAGGGCACGTTCGTGTACGGCAACATGCTCTCGGCTCCGGCCGTGACCAACGGCCTGTTGCACGACGGCTTTGGCACCCAGGGCACGATCACCGCTGGTGCGGCGTATCAGGAAGGCGCGGGCGACCTGTACATCCAGGACCTCAACGTGACCTTCGATGCCAGCATCCTCGGCAACAACACGTCGGTCAAGATCGGTCGCCTCGGCTACAAGATCAGCCCCTACGTGTTCCAGCGCGGCGACAACACCCCGTACTTCAAGAACGATCGGTGGGACAGCGGCGAGCACATCCTCACGGGCGGCGTGGCCGGCTTCAAGTTCGGCGGCGTCAACCTTGACCTGTTCTTCGGTCGCACGTCGGGCAACCAGAGCGTGAATGGCGTTGAAATCTCGCCGGTCATCGCAGGTCAGCTTGGCTCCGTCCTCGCGGGTGGCGCTCGGCCGATCGGCTACGGTGGCTTCAGCGCGGCGACCCTCATGGTGGACCGCGTGCTCGGCGCGAACGTCAACGTTCCGCTCAGCGACAAGGGCAACATCAACTTGTCCTACATCATGAACCGCAGCAACACGACGCTCTATGCCGGCACGGCCAACCAGATGAACGCCGTTGACGTCATGGCTGCGACGGCCGACTACAAGTTCGGCAGCCTCGCGGTCGAGGGCGGCTACTCGAAGTCGGTGCTGAAGAACTTCAACAAGTCTCGGTTCGACAATGACAACGCCGCCGTCTTCGCCAAGGCGAAGTATGGCAACGACAAGTGGGGCCTGTACGCGGGCTACCGCAACATCGGGCCGAACTTCGGCGCTCCCGGCGCTTGGGGCCGCATCGGTATGTGGTGGAACCCCACCGATATCGAGGGCCTGAACGTGGGCGGCCACTTCAAGCTGAACGATGACATCACCCTCAGCGCCTCCGGCGAGTTCCTGAAGGGCCTCGGCAAGACGGTCGCTACCCCCGGCGGTGCGGTCGCGGGTCTGGGCAAGGACGACAAGATCAACAGCTTCAAGGCTGGTCTTGATTGGCACTTCAGCCCGAACTGGAACCTGATGCTCGGCTACGAGCGCGTCGAGTGGGACATGAACGCTCTGACGGTCAAGCCGAACGAGAACTGGTTCCGCGCCGGCGTCGGCTACCGACTCAGCGACAACGCGAAGCTCAGCCTTCTGGCCGAGATCAGCGACGTCGATGCCAAGGGCGTGGGTTACTTCAACCCGTTCCCCGGCCAGGGTCGCGCGAAGGGTGCGTTCGTCACGAGCCAGCTCTCCGCCAAGTTCTAAAGCCCGCAAAGCCAAAGAACAACGCATCCGGCCTCGCTCTTCGGAGCGGGGCCGGGTCGTTTTAGAGGGGCCGTACGATCACTTGCCCCAGCAGCCCTTCGATCACCTCGCGCCGCGCGATCTGCGAACCATCCGTCGTCGCCGTGGCCGCACCGCAAGCCGTGCCCAGCCGCAGGGCCTCGCCGTCGTCCATACCTTGGGCCAGTCCAGCTAGATATCCCCCCAAGAGCGAGTCGCCGCTGCCGATGGTGCTTCGCACCTCGACTTTCGGCGGCGTGGCGTGCCACATCCCGTGAGGCCGGCAGAGCACGGCGCCATCCTTCCCCATGCTCAACAAAACGCTCTCGGCGCCCATCGCGGCCAACTCGCCCGCCGCACGACAATGATCCTCCAACCCAGCGATCTTCCGTCCCAGCAGACCTTCGGCTTCGACGGTGTTGGGCTTGATCAAATGGGGCCGAGCCGACAATCCAAGGGACATCCTGATGCCATCGGCATCCAAAGCCACGATACATCCGCATCGCTTGAGCAAGGCCACCAGCGTGGCGAACACGTCGTTTGGCACGCCGGGAGGCGCGGAGCCTCCGATCGCTGCGTAGCGGTGATTGGGCGCGACGCACTCGAGCTTTGCTTCCAATCGGGCCAGATCTTCGGTACCGACCTCCGGGCCAGGAGCATTGAACTGTGTCGGCGGACGGCCCGTGCCGTCCTCGACGCTGAAATTCACACGGGTTTCGCCAGCGATCGGCACAAAGTCCGCGGTGACGCCTTGATGCGCCAGCACGTTCGCGACGAACTCACCCGCTTCTCCCCCGAGCCAGCCTGTCGCGACGGTGGGCACGTCCAGCTCCCGCACCACGCGCGAGAGATTCACGCCCTTGCCTCCGGCATCGGTCTCGGTCCGGACGACCCGGTTGACGTCGCCCAGAACGATGCCGTTGCAGAACGCCGCGTAATCGACGCATGGATTGAGAGTGACGCTGAGGATCACGCCCGTACCATTCCCCGAACACGGCTGGACTCCTCCCGTCAACCAGCCATCCGTATGCCGGTGGCCTCGTCGCGTCAGCGTCCAGGGCCTGGTTTGGCCAGCATTTTGGCGGTCTCCCTCAGGCCCATCCACCATTGCCTCTTGGGACGCTGGTTCTTGACGTCGTAGTCGCGCAGCGCGTCGCCAAGATCGATGATGCGGGTGGCGTCTCCCTCGATGCCGACGCAGGCCGCTCCCGCTTCGCGCGCGTGTGCCTGTTCTTCCAGCCAAGCGATGCATCGTAAGGAGAACTTCGTGGCCAAGATGCGGTCGAACGGGCTGGGGTCGCCCCCCTGCTGCAGGTGTCCCAGTACCGACATGCGGACCTCGTACAGCTCTTGTCCCTCGGCCTCGAACAGGTCCGCCATGAACTGCGTGGTGTACAGGGGGTGGGCCTTCTCGCCGCGCACCATCACGCCCAGTCGCTTGCCGTGCGCGAACCCTTCGTTCAGCAGGTCCACGTCCCGGTGCAGGTCGTTGAGCGTGACGCCCTCCTCGGGCAGGTAGGCGCGCTCGGCACCCGTGGCGATCATGCTCATCAGGGTCAGATAGCCGCACGTGTTGCCCATGACCTCGACCACGAAGCACCGCCGTGAGGCGACGGCCGACTGCTTGATCTTGTTGACGGCGTCCACGATGTTGTTGAGCGCCGTATCCGACCCGACGGCCCATTCGCTGCCCGGCAGGTTGTTGTTGATGGAGGCCGGTAGGCAGATGATGGGCAAGTTGAAGGCAGGATAGTTTTCTCTCTCCTTGACCAACTGCAGGACGGTCGAGTAGCCCGCCCAGCCGCCGATGACCAGCAGCGCGTCGATGCCCTTCGACTCGATGGTCCGCGCCATGGCGTAGAAGTCTTTGCCTGCCGGGGCCTTGCGGTTGGTGCCCAGATCTGCGCCGCCTCGGGATGCCCAATGATCTACGTCCATCCAGGCAAACTCGCGCATATCGTCGTTGATGAGTCCCTGGAAGCTGTGGTGGACGCCCAGCATCGTATGCCCCCGATCCAATCCCAGACGGACCGCCGCACGGACGGCCGTGTTCATCCCCGGTGCGGGAGCGGAGGCGTTCATCACCGCGATCTTCAGCCGTCGACGCTCCTCGGAGGGCTTGTGCGGGGAGGCGCGTACCAGAGTGCGCAGCGTCTGGAAGTCCTCCTGAAACGCCTTGCCCCGCAGGTCGAGGGCGCGGTCGAAGTCAAGGGCGCCAATGGCCTCGTTGATCTCTCGCGTCTTCTTGACGCATTCCATGAGGGGCCGCTTGGTCACGCGGTTGGCGTCCATTCCGATGAGCTGGGGCGTCGAGTCGCGCCCTGCGCTGAGAACTTCTTCCACTGCGGCCACACCGACGAGAGTGCTCATCAGTCGGTCGTACGCGCTCGGTGCGCCGCCACGCTGCACATGGCCCAGAATGGTCAGCCGAACTTCTTCGTTCAAGTGGTCCGAGATCACCTGGCGCACGTAGGAGGCCGCGATGCGATGCCCGGAGCGGTCGATGGCGCCTTCGGCGACGATGACGATACTGTCGCGCCGACCCGCTTTGCGGCCACTGCTCAGCACCTCGCACATCTTCGCTTCCCAGTTCTCGACGTCGGGCGGGCTCTCGGGGATGAGCACCCAGTCGGCGCCTGTGGCCAGAGCGCTCATCAGAGCCAGATACCCCGAGTTGCGGCCCATGACCTCGACAACGAACGCGCGTTGGTGACTGGCGGCGGTACTGCTGATGCAGTCCACGGCCGAGACGATGCGGTGCAAGGCGCTGTCCGCTCCGATGGTGGTGTCCGTGCCCCACATGTCGTTGTCGATCGAGCCGACGAGTCCGACGATCAGCAAGTGGGGATGGGCGGCCGCCTGCTCGGGCGTCAACTCGCCCTGAGCCACCAATGCGGCCAAGGCGTCGTTCCATTCGGCGCGCAGCGTATCCGCGCCCGTGAGGCTGCCGTCGCCGCCGATGACCACCAAAGCCTGGATGTCGTTTTGGACCAGATGCTTGACCGCGACCATGCGGCCTTGCGGTGTGCGGAATTCGGCGCTCCGCGCCGTGCCGATGGCCGTTCCGCCTGCTTGGAGGATGCCGCCGACGTCGCTCCACTCCAGGGGGTGGATTTGGTCTCCGCCACGAATGAGGCCCTCGTAGCCTTCGCGGATGGCGAACACCTTGGCGCCTCGGTCCAAGCCTGCGCGCACCACGGCACGCAACGCGGCGTTCATGCCCTGGGCGTCGCCCCCGCTTGTGAGGACGCCGATGTTTTTCACGGCACCTGGAATCATCCTGGTGATTCTATCGGGACGAACGCGACGATCAATACAGGAACATCGGCTTTCCGAGCACGTGGCGCACCTTGGGACGGTATTCCTCGGGGTCGTAGAGCTCCGAAACGTCCACTCGCTTGACGCCGCTGGTCACGGTGCTCATGGCGATGTGGGTGTACGCGCCGTCGCGCAGGGCCACCATTCGTCCGCTCGAACCGCTTGTGATGAGTTGCACGGCCAGGTTCGCGTAGTTCACGCCGACCATGAGGTCCAACGCGTCGGGCGCGCCAGACCGCATCAGGTAGGACACCTGCTGGTAGATGATGTGTTCGCCGGTCAGTTTCTTGAGGGCTTCGCCCGTCAGCTCGCCGATGCCGCCCAGTTTGCGATGGCCATAGGCGTCGGCTTCGCCGTATTCCACGACTTGACCGCCGAGGAAGTGGGCACCCTCGCTGATGGTGACCATGGCGTAGTTGCTCGGGTTGGCCTTCTTGTCGCGCATGACGAGTTCGGCCAGTTTTTCGACGTCGAAGGGCACTTCGGAGATCAGGGCGCGGTCCACGCTGGCGAGGTAGGAGCTGATGAGGCTGGTCTCACCGCTGTTGCGCCCGAACAACTCGACGACCGCGATGCGCTCGTGCGAGCCCGTGCTCGTACGGAGTTGGTGGATGAACTGGACGCTTCGCGTGACGGCCGTGCCGAAGCCGATGCAGTAGTCGGTTCCGTATACGTCGTTGTCCATGGTCTTGGGGATGGCGACCACGGGGAAGCCTTCGCGGTGGAGCCGCTCGCCGAAGCTGAGCGTGTCGTCGCCGCCGATGGGGATCAGCCGGTCGATGCCGAGGAACTCGAGGTTCTTGAGCACGTGGGGCGTGAAGTCGAGGATCTCGTTCTCGTTCTTGGGCGGGTTCGCGGGGTCCTTGAGGAACTCGGGTGTGTCCTTGGCGCGCACCTTCTGGGGATTGGTGCGGCTGGTGTGCAGGAACGTGCCGCCGGTTCGGTCCACAGTGCGCACGACGCCCTTGTCCAGCGGGATCATGCACCGCGCGTGAGATTCGGGGTCTTCGCGGTCAAAGTGAAGCAACCCCCACCACCCTCTTCGGATGCCGACCACTTCGTGGCCTTCGTCAATGGCTCGCTCGACGAGCGCTTTGATGCAGGGATTGAGACCGGGGACATCTCCTCCACCGGTGAGTACGCCGATTTTCATGGTTGCTTGCCTCTGAGGAGCGACCGGCGACGTTGGCGGCCTAGAACTGACTCTTCAACCGATTATAGACGCCTCGGGCCGTCGCCCAAGGCCATGGTCCCCGGCGAATGTCCGAAGCTTCCGGCGGGCCTGTGAGTCAGAATAGGGAGACCCCAGCGCCCATGACTTTGACCCGTTTCGCCCCGATCGCGGCCGTTCTGGCCCTTGCCGGATTCGCCGCCGCCCAGCGATCCGCTTTGCAGGTGGATATCGAGCGTTTGCGAACCCGCGACGAGATCGCGGCCCGCGCCGACGAAGTCGTGCGCAACTTCGCCAAGACGTTGGCTCTGCAGACGCGCGAGGCGCGTGCCGCCCGTCGACCCACGCTGGCCCGAGAGCCCCTGTATTTCACGCCCGTCACGGTGCGCGTGAACCCCACGCCGCCGCGAAAGACACGCGGCGGGCCAGGTCCGCTGACGCTGGTTTTCGACGATTCGGGGCCGCGGGCCTTTCCCGCCGAGTACCGCCAGTTCTTGACCAAGCTGTACGATCAGGCGAAGCCGACGCTGGACCTGGTGTTCGGTTCACCCGCGCAGGGCGGAGCCGTCCGTGTTCGCAATTACGATGCGGACATCGCCGACCGCGAGTACCTCGCCGGAGGCTACTACCTTCCCGACAACGGATCGGGGGATCCTGAAATCCGGTTCCCTCTCTACACGTCCGGCGGCGAACTGCACATGCCCAGCGCAGCGGTCAACTTCATCCACTGCCTGTTGCTCGCTTATCTAGGCCCGGCTCCGTTCGAGTTCGACGCGTTCCAAGAGGGCTTGGTCCGTGCGGCGACCATGCGGGTAGCGCGCTCCCCTGGGGTGATGCCCAGCGGGCTGGACCTTGAGCTCGTCGAAAACGTTCTCGATCTCAACTACGACGCCGGACCCCGCTACGACTGGACCAACCAGCCCGCTCTGAGCGGCCCGACATTCATCGCGCCCAACCTTCGGACCACGCCTCTGCCCATCGGCGGCAGCCTCGGCGGCTTGTACATGCAGCGCTACCGCATGGCGGGTGCGGCATGGCAAAAGGTGCTGGTCGAGCATCCCGGCTTCGCCAAGGAGTTCCTCACGCGCTACTACGGCTCCAAGGGCGCCTCGGGCGACGTGGCGGCGCTGGTGGCGATGGCCGACCAGGCGATCAAGGCGCTGGCCGGGCCAAGCGGGACGGTGGAAGGGTTGCCATTCCCCGATTGGTTCGCGCGGCAACACATCTTGGACACCCATCAGGCATTTGGCACGCGGCTGTTCTTGGAACCCATTCCCATCGCAGACGGTCTGGGTGGGGCCGACTTTGGCGTTTTCATCTTGGAAGCCACGTTCTTCTCGTCCGATCTGGCGGGGAACGAGCAGTTGCTGAGCGGCACGGCCTACCCCATCGTTTGGGATCCGTTCTTCAACCGCGTGTTTACCTCTTCAGGGCAGGACGACCGCATGACGTTCTTCCAGAGCTATGGCTCGGTGACGCCGAACCTACCCAACCTGTCTCTTGGCAAGCCCTACGCGGCGACGATCGATCTGCCCGTGCAGGACCGCATCGCCCGCGTGGTGCTTCCCGCGGGAGCGATCGCCACGGCTTCGACCAGCGGCGACCCCAACCACGTGTTTGGCACGGTGATCGGTGCGCCCGCCTCGACACCCCTGAAGGTGCGGATCGGCAACGGTCTGACGACGTTTGGGGAACTGACCGTGACCGATGGCGCGTTCGGCGGCAAGTTTCCAGCGGCTTTCCAGAACTCGCAGCGGCTGATCGTCGAAGTGCTCCGCGCCGCGGACAACGCGGTGCTCGCCACACGCCGCGTGAACAAAGGACCCGGGCCACTTGCGCTCGACATCCGCATGGATGCCGAGGCCACGTTTCCGTTCGCCTCCGGGTTGCCCAAGGGCGTTTCACTGATCGGCGTGCCCGTGGCCCCGTTCCGGACCGATGCCTCCGCCCTGTTCGGGATTCCTGCGAACCAGTTGCAGTTGGCGCGCTACAACCCGGCGCGCGCGGCCTACGATCTGTTCCCGTCGCTACCGCCCGTGGAGCAGGGACACGGCTACTTCGTTCGTCTCGATGCCGCGAAACCGGGTTTCGCCATGACCGGGCGGACCGTCCCGAACGTGCCCGTGGCCGTTGCATTGCGGCCGGGCTGGAACCTGATCTCCAACCCATCGCCTATCTCGACGGCGTTTGCGAACGTACGGGTGGTTCGTGGCGCCGACTTCCCACGCTCCTGGGCCGAAGCCACCAACCCGAACCAAACCGGCGGTCCGTTGGTGGGTGCGGATGTGTTCAAGTTCATGCCCGGCAACAACGACCCGTTCACGGGCGCTCCCGAGGGAGGCAGCATGGTCGCGGCCACCAGCTTCGAGGCAGGTGTCGGCGTGTTCGTCCGAGTCCTCGCTCCCGAAGGGGTCACCTTGCTGTTTGAAAGAGCTGCGATGGGGACCCTCACCGCCCCCGTGCGCGACCGCTGGAGCATGAAGGCGACGACGCGTACGGGGCGTGCCGCGACCGAGGTTGTCATCGCGCAGTCGAAGTTTGCCAAGGGCGGGGTGGAAGCCCACGACACGCCCACGCCGCCGACGCTCGGCGGCACGCGAACCTACCTTTTGCTGAACGCCAACTCGCTGTATCGCGACACGCGAAGCCTGAGTGGGTGGCAGACTTACCGCATGGTCCACGAGAACCTGGAGGTCGGCAAGACGTACACGACCACGTTCCAGGTCGTCGACGGCTCGGTGGGCTGGTTCTGGATCTACGACCCGGCGACCAAACGCACCCACCGCGTTCACCCGAGCGGGAGTTTCTCGTTCGTGGCGCGCACTCCCAAGATGACGTTCGACTACTCCGTGCGGGGTGACTTCTGATGAAAAACTGGTGGACGCTCCTGATGTTGATCCCGCTGGTCCTTGCCGCAGCGTGTGGCGGCGGGGGCGGGGGTGGTGGCGGGTCCGCCAACGTGCTGGTC
>JBDHZD010000060.1:0-20955 GCA_039811705.1 Fimbriimonadaceae bacterium
CAAACCACGGTAACCAACCAGAGTAGGAGTAGGAATGGAAGACTCTCCCAAGAGGCGGGAGAGCGACTCGAAAGACGCTTTACTCGGCTGGGACGCGAACGGGCGAGCGCAGGTGGACAACCACCTCGACCTCGCGATTCGCTTCTCTCTTCGTTCCATTGCGTCCAACCAACCGACGGAACCAGAGGTGTGCCGCAACGGGACGCTCCACAGGAAACGCCGACCAAACAGCCACTCGGGCTCTCTTCTGACCAACCAGTTCGCCCACCTCGCACCTCGAAGGCACCAACCACGACACCTCGACCTGCTCTCGACGCGGCTCCAACCAACACGAGCACCTACGCCATCGGCGGACTTCGATATTCAGCTTTTCCGAACGGGCCAACCAGACCCGCTTCCCCGCCCCGAAGGGCGGAAACCTCTAACTGACCCGCATCTCCACGCGGCAAAGGAGCCGGCCCTGGAGATGCAACCCTCCAGAGCCAACACAACCACGGACCGATCGGGACTCAAGGCCCGCACGACCGACCAAGAAGGAGAACAGGGACAGAAAACCGCGCCACCCCTCGCTGCGCCCCTTGAAGAAGGGTGCTCCGGAACGGAACGATCCGGAGCCAAGAACGCAACTTGATCGTCCAGCCGCGGCAAGGCGCCGACTCGACCGGACAGTAGGAGTAGGAGACAGGAAACAAAACCGGGGACGGGTGGACGCAGGGAGACCGGTCGGCCTAAGCCTAACCTCTGATTTCCTCCATTGCTGCATCGTTGCCATCACGTTGACCAACCAAAACGGAGGAAGAGGGAGACCGTCGCTTCCCGCGGGTGCTTTCGCACCGATCATGGGCGGACAACCAACAAGCCGCGCCATGCGCGAGAAGAACAAGTGAAAACTCGCCCAACCACGGCGATCTCGATTCCTCTGTTCCTCTCTACGACTGGACCTGGGACCCAACCACGAATCCAAGGCACTCAGGGGCCGGAGCCCGACGAATACGCCAAAGGGGAACGAGAATGCCGTCGACCAACAGGTGAAAGACGTGTGTCTTCACTATCCTCTCCAATGCCACGGGTCTGACGCCCGCTCCATTGATTCGTGTCCAACCAGCAGTCCCGGATTCCACCACTCGCTTCTCTCTCGCGAGCCCATTCGGAGTTCTCTCTTCCGAACGGGAATGGCTTCCGCCGTTTCCGACTTGGACCTATTATCGCACAGGTTTCTCAGGAATGCCAGACTTTTTTGACTTTTTTCGTCCGGACCATCCCAAGGTCCCGTGCGCGACCTCGATCCACCTCCATTGTAGCAGGACGGCCGCCGGTCGCCAAGGCCCAGAGCAGCTCGGCGAGCGGAAAACTCTTGTAGCTTATGCTACACTTTGTGCGTCATGAGCGCACACCGCTTCCGCCGCACGCGGAACGATCACGCCAAGGAGACGGCGGAAGACTACGTCGAACTCATCGCGGCGCTCATCGAAGAATCGGGCGAGGCGCGGGCCGTGGACTTGGCGGGCAGGCTCGGCGTGAGCCATGTCACCGTGACCAAGACGGTGCAACGCCTGCAGCGCGAGGGCTATGTCACGGTCAAACCCTACCGGAGCATCTTCCTAACCGAGTTGGGCCAGGACGTCGCCCGCCAAGCGCGCGAACGACACGAACTCGTTCTGGCCTTCTTGCTGAAGCTGGGCGTTCCAGAAGAGGTCGCCGAGATCGACGCCGAGGGCATCGAGCATCACGTCAGCGCCGAGACTCTGGCCAGCATCCGTCGTTTCTTGGGTTGATTCAGCGTCCATCGCAAGCCTCCGTCAATCCCGGCGTCTCCAAGAGCCTCCGCACGCAACCGTGCGAGTGCTCGAACAGCGCTTCGATGAGCGGGTTCCAAGAATGGTAGACGCTCTGCACGTCCTCCTTGGCCACAAACTGGCGTCCCAACGACTCCTCCTGCATCCCGATCTCCTTCAGGTCCGCGACCACAGCCGCGTACACTTCGGCCCAGCGCACCTCGCTTCGCTCGGTGATGCGGTAAGCACCCAGGTACTGGACGTGCTCCAGGATCGCGCCCGCTTCCTCGTCCGCTTCGCGACGCACCGCGTCGCACGGGTTTTCGAACGGCTCCACGCGCCCGCTGGGGATGCACCATCCACGGTCGCAAATGTTGCACAGCAGCACCTCGTCCCCCTTCCACGGGAACACGAGCACCGCGAAAGGGCGCAACGGCGGGCGGTACGGCGAAGGAAAGAACTCGAGCCGCTGCCTACCGTATTTGCCGCTGGGAAACTTCTTCAAACGTCTTCTCTCAATACCTGACCACTTTGCCCTTCACCCGGTTCAGGGGCACTGCGCCAAATTCTCGGCTGTCCGAACTCAGCGACCGGTTGTCGCCCAGAACCCAAATATGACCCGGAGGAACCCGGTAAGGCTCAAGGAACGGAATGTCCAAGGACTTGTGGTCGGGCTTCACTTCTTCGCCCTCGAGCCAGTACACCCTCTTGATGATGTACTCGTCTTCGGTGGCGCCCGTCAGCACGACGACGTCTTTACGATGGATCGGGCCCACCAGCCAGTACGCGTCGCTGATCCACACCTTCTGGCCGTCGTGGAACGTCGGCTCCATGCTGGTGCCGCTCACGATCACCGGGCGCACGCGCCGCTGGACGACCAAGGCGCCCAGAAGCAAGACCACGAGCAACAGGGTCATTCCAGTGACGGCGGAACGGCGCTTCATCGAAATGGGGGAACCTCTGCCACTGTACCGGACAAACCCGCCGACTGGCCGCTAAAGTTCCCTTCGGGCGATGTGGGACAATGGCGCGGATGGCGGCGACCGCACGTCTGGAAACCACTCGCGATGGCAACCCATTGGTCGTTCTCGAGAACTCGGCGATTCGGGTGGAGTTCGACCCGTATGCCGGAGGATCGGTGACGCGCGTTCGCGACAAACGCTCGGACAGCGACCTCCAACTGGCCGAGCGGTTGCGCGTTGCGGCTCAAGGTGTCCACCCAGCGCCATCGCTTTGGGCTATCGAAGAGGAAGCGGGCGCATGGAGCATGCTGGCCATCTGCGGCGAGGTCGGATTGTCCGCAACGTTCACCCTGCATCCCACCGAGGCCAAAGTCCAAGTGGATGCAACCCTGCACAACCGGTCCCTCACCGAAGCGTTGGAGACGGATCTTGGACTGGCTTGGCCCGATTCGGATGGAATGGGGCCGGGGGCTTGCTGGCGGCACGACGCCGAGACGCGTTCGGGAATCGGCGTGCTGGCAGAGGACGATTTCGCGTTTCGGACCGAGGGCAACGGCCTGTGGAAACACCCGGTCAGGTGGAGGCTGGCTCCGCGTCAGTCGGTCGGATTTCGGTGTCTATGGGTGGCGCTTGCCGACCTGCCTCGTGTGGACACGGTGACGTCCCATTTGGCGATGGCCGTGGGCGATCGGTTGTGCCTCCGCGTGTTTGCGCCCGTGGTTCAGGGCAGGATCGACCTGCTGGTCGAGGGCCAACCGATGTCGGCCCCCTTCACGGCCTACCCCGAGCGCACTCTAGCCATCGACCTGCCTCCTGGAACCGAACGCGTGGCCGTGGTCGGCGACAGACGCCAGTTGCTGGCCGAGTGGCCGAGTCCGCCGAATCCGCAAACCCCGCGTGCGACTCCGACTTCCCCGCCCCCTTGGTGGCTCGATACTCTGCAGGCGTTCGGTCACGGACGCACCGACCGCACCGCGCTGAAGTACGGGTTGTCCGAAGTGGGTCTGCGTGGACTCGCCCATGCGTTGCTGGGCACCGAAGCACTGCGCAACGACCAGCCTGCCGAAGCAAGCCGCTGGTTTGAAGGGGCCCTAGGGTTTGCATCGGACGACCATCTGGCATGGTGGGCGCTGGCGTTTTCGCGACGTTTGGCGAACCTCGACGAACAGGACGACGATCGATGGGCCCTTGTGGGGGCCCACGAAGCCGCCCCGCTGGAGCCGATGTTGCGGGTAGAAGCGTTTCTCTCGCAGCCCTCCAACCATCGCGAGCCGAGCCCGCTGTTGGCTCCATTGGCGGCGATACCGGGGCTGCTCGCCGTATGCGCGGCGACGTTGCTGGAGACCGGCCAGCTCGAACAGACGGCCAGATTCATCGACGAAGCGTTGCGCCATGGCGAAGATCCCATGCTCCGCTGCGTGATGGCCGCCACGGTGCTGCGCTCGGGCCGAATGGCGGCACAAGCCGCCGAGCATGCGTCACACATCGGGGCCCTGTCCGAGCTCAAGCCCCAGGGAATGGTGCAGCGCGCTGCGGTCGATGCGGTGGCCGCCGCGCTCGGAAGCTGACGCATACGTCACAGAGATCACTCGGCGAAGGCTTCGGCGCGGGCCTTTCCCACCAACTCGGCGATGGCCGGGTGGTCGGCCTGCCGGAAGCCCTCGGGAGGGCCATCGAACACCAGTTCGCCCGCGTGGAGAAAGGCGATTCGGTCCGCAACGCGAAACACCGAGGTGAGGTCGTGGCTCACGATGAGCGACGTCGCGCCCGACTTGTCCCGAACGTCCACCATCAACGCGTCCAACGCATAGGTGGTGACCGGGTCCAAACCCGTCGTCGGCTCGTCATAGAGCATCACCGCCGGCTGGAGGATCAGGGCCCGCGCCACGCCGACCCGCTTGCGCATGCCGCCGCTGAGTTCGCTCGGCATCAGATGGCCGGTTCCTTTCAGGCCCACCTGCTCCAGAATCGCCTCCGCTGCCGCGCGCTGCTCTTTGACCGAGGACCTTGGGTGGCGGCGTCGATAACCGAACAGCACATTGTCCATCACGTTCATATAGTCGAACAGCGCAGCGGACTGGAAGACCAAGCCCAGATGCCTCCTCGCTTCGTCAGACGTTCGACGGACGTCTACGCCATCGACCTCGACGGTGCCGACCTCGAAAGGGATCAAGCCGGCGATGCACTTCAGCAGGGTCGTCTTTCCGCCGCCGCTGCTGCCCATCACGGCCACGATGTGCCCCTTGGGCACCTCGAGAGACACGTCGTTCAGGACGACGCGTTCGCCAAACCGCTTTGTCAGTCCGCGAACCGAGATCATGGGTGAAGTATAGGCGCGGCGCGGGTATACACCGGGATGGAAGTGTCTGCGATGAAGAGCATCTTCTGGTCCACGTGCCTAGTCTCGACCCTCGCCCTCGTCGGTTGCGGAGGAAAAACGTCCAATGCACCCGCTGAAGCCTCCAACGAAACGCCCGCAGTACCCATGACTTACGCCCAAGACGCCGAGTTCCTCAAGAAGCATACCGACGCCATCGTGCTTGGCGAGGACGAGGGCCCGAGCCTGGTGGTCGTGCCCGCATACCAAGGGCGCGTCATGACCAGCTCCCACGACGCCAAGTCCGGCGACGGGAACGGCTGGATCAACCACGAACTCATCGGCTCGGGCAAGACGAACGCGCACATCAACGCCTTCGGCGGCGAAGACCGCTTCTGGATGGGTCCCGAAGGTGGTCAGTTCGCGATCTACTTCAAGCCGGGCACCAAGTTCGTGTTCGAAGACTGGCAGACCCCGGCATTCATCGACACCGACAAGTACAAGGTCGTCAAACAATCCAAAACCGAGGTCGTCTGCGAACACACGACCTCCATCGAGAACTACTCGGGCACCAAGTTCGACCTGCACATCACGCGAGGCGTCACGTTGCTCGGTGCCGACGCGGCCGAGAAACACCTCGGCGTCCGCCCGGGCGAGGGCGTGAAGATGGTCGGATACGAGACCAGCAACACGGTGAAAAACGCCGGTCAGGAGGCATGGACCAAGGACAAGGGACTGCTGTCCATCTGGATTCTGGGCATGTTCAAGCACTCGCCCACAACCACGGTCGTGCTTCCCTACAAGACCGGTCCGGAATCCGAGATGGGTCCGATCGTCAACGACACGTACTTTGGCAAGGTCCCTGCGGATCGACTCAAAGTCGCCGACGGACTGATCTACTTCAAGGGCGATGGCCAGTACCGCAGCAAGATCGGCGTCAACCCTCAACGCAGCAAACCGATCATCGGCTCCTACGATCCTGGCCGCAACTTGCTGACCATCGTGCAGTACACCTTGCCCGAGGGTGCGACGGACTACGTGAACTCGATGTGGGAGATTCAGGACAAGCCCTTCGGCGGCGACGTCGTGAACAGCTACAACGACGGCCCCGTGGATGGCGGCAAGCCGCTTGGACCGTTCTACGAGTTGGAAACATCGTCCCCCGCGTTGGCCCTCAAGCCGGGCGAAGCCTACACGCACCACAGCCGAACGTTCCACTTCCGGGGCGATCGGGCAGCGTTGCAGGCGCTCGCGACGAAGTTGCTGGGTGCCGACCTGGATCAGGTGGCCCAAGCCTTCTCCCCGAAGGCCGACGAGAATTCAGGTTAGCTTCTGAACAACGTCCAACCAAGGCGTGTCATAGCCGGATAGCAGAGTCTCTCCCTGGGCGGTCGGAGCCTTGGAGGTACGCAAGACAATGAAGATGATGACGAAAGGCCTCGCAGGCCTGCTCTTGGTCTGCGGGGCGGCGATGGGCTTGGCCCAAGCGACAGGGGTCGCGACGCACGGTCGCGGCGTTCTCGGCACGTTCGATCCCGCAACGGAAGTCCGCCGGATGGTCCAGTTCGGCTTCGAGGTCGGCAAAATCGTCCGCGAAGGACGCGAACTGGTCAGGGGGCACTTCAGCCTCGAATCGCAGGCCGGTCGGGGCGATGCAGAGGGGTTCTCGATCATCGCGCGCGAGATCGCGCAGTTGCGCGTCGCGGGCAACGAGGCCATGTTCCAGGGACCAGCGGTCATGCGCGTGCGCACGCCGCGCGGATTCCAGACGGTGCCGGGCGCGGTGCGGGTCATCGTGCACGATAACGGCGTCCCCGCCAGCAACGAAGACCCGAAGGACCGGTTGTCTGTGAGGTTCGTGTCGCGCGATGGCGCCATGGTCCGTGAATGCGATGGCCTGGTGTTGCGCGGCGACGCTGTCGTCCGCGGCGGTTGAACCCCGGCAGCCTCGCAAGAGGTCGGTTTGCGCGGGCAACCGGCCTCTTGCCGCATTCAAACCGTCGATCTTGATTCCGAAACAAGCGAGAGGCGGACGGCCAGATCTTCGGCCGTGAGCGTCACCGTGTGCTTTCCCGACTCGAGGGGCACGACCCACTGCAGAGGTTCGACGACCCATTCCTCCGTACCGCCGTCCTTGAGTTCGGCCACCAGCGAGTGACCTCTCGAACACCACGCATGCGCGGCATCGATGGGCATTTTGAACTTGCGCAACAGCCCGCCAAACACCAACTGACCCTCTCCAATCACAAGTTGAGATTCGACCTCGCGGACCTCGTCCCGATCCGCCAGGACCCGAGCCGCAGGTCCGGACCAGTCGCGCCCATCGACGTCGAGGATTCCGCTGCGGAACCCTTGCCTGAGCGCCTCGCGGAGCTGCGCCCGCAAAGTCTCCTCGTCTCGTGCCAGCGGCAGGCCGTGCGCCAGACGATGCCAATCGTCCAGAGTTTCGAGCCGCCCGACAAACCTGCTCAACGCCGGGAGACGCGTTCTCACCAACCTCAGCAGTCCGCTCTCTTCATCGAACTCCGTTCCTGTGGCCAGACAGACCCACCCAGCATGGCCCGACTCCTTTCCAGCACCGACCCAACGCAGGGCGTCCCATGTGAAGGGCCTCCCTACGTGACGCTCCAGAAACCCAAACGGGTCGCGTTCGGCGTCAAGCACGGTGACCGTGTCGTCTTCGACAAAGCAGTCCGCTCCGCAGGCATTGCACATGGCGTTGCCGCAATCGGTCGGCAGACCCGCCGCCAATCTGGCCCACTCGTCTGGGTAGCGGCTGATTTCGTGCTCGATCCCAATGTGCCGCCAACGGTCGCCTTCCACGTCGAAGGTGGCCGCGCATCCATCGCAGACCATGGCCGCCGTTCCCCGCTCTGCACGGGACAGCCACTCGTGATACGAGAGCACCTGGCCGAGACGCGCATCCTCAGGCGCGGCCTGGATCAAGAGCTGGGCCGTGCCCTCGAACTTCGCACCGCACACGCACGCCCAACGCTTCTTCCGAAAGGGGTTCTTGTCGGCAGCCTTGAGCGTACCGAGACGGCACACGGGACAAGGCCCGTGCCCCAGAACGTGCTTTCGGGGGTGCAACACGCCCACACGGCATTCCGGACACAAACGCTCGTGAATCGTGCGTCTCACAATGGAGCCCGCCGTGCAGACGGGACACACCCTTGGTCTCAGCGGCTTGGGCCGCTCCATCACCCCGCCCCCGGGCGACTCGTTCGGCGCGACCTTCAACCGCTGAACACGCACAAGGGTGGCATCGAGAGCGGTCACTCCGCCAGGTTCGGGCCGGTCGAAAACTCCCTCGACCAGGAGCGACCGCAGCGCAGCCACCGTGGACGGGCGCTCGGAAATAGCGGGCTGCAGGCCCGCCTCGATCGCCCGTACCAGCCGCCGATGGCTTTCCGGCAGCAGCGCAGCC
The DNA here is from genome assembly GCA_039811705.1 of Fimbriimonadaceae bacterium. Taxonomy (GTDB): domain Bacteria; phylum Armatimonadota; class Fimbriimonadia; order Fimbriimonadales; family Fimbriimonadaceae; genus UBA2387. The sequence continues at coordinate 8,482 of JBDHZD010000060.1, forward strand.
GCGACCGGTGCGCGTCCTCCTTGCACCGAATCCAAGTGCGGCGGGATCCCAAAGGCGACGGCGTATGCGATCGCCGCCAGTCCATACACATCCGTGGCCGCGCCGCGCAGTTGGAGCGGCACCCCTTGTTCGGGAGCTGCGAACAGCGGCTGACTCAAGCGCAACACCTGACGATCCAACAGCCAATCCCTCGTGAGACCGAAATCCACCACCCATGCGTCGCCCTTCGGCCCCATCAGCACATTGGACGGCTTGAGTCCTCGGTGCAACAGGCGTCGGAGATGAGCCCGCTCCATCGTCTCGATGAGCTGCATCAAGATGTCGAGCGCGGCGTCGAGTCCGAGCGGCTCGCCGCGGTCCAGCAACGTCTGAAGGGGCAATGCCTCGGCATGGTAGGGTCTGACGACATAGGCCGTGGACCTCTCGTGGAACGTGCTGCGGACCGGGGGCACGCGCGGCGGATGCGCGCGACGGACGCGTTCGGCGTCTTCGACGAAGAGCCGCGCCGCCTGGCGGGCGGTTTCATCCGTCGCGCCCCAGACCACATGGCCCGACTCGGCCCGCGACGTTCCGAAAGGAGCCAGTTCCTTGACGACAACCGGAACATCGCCTTGGGCGTCGACCGCCTCGTAAACCACACCGAGAGGGCCCTGACCCAACACGCCGACCACACGGAACCGGCGGTCGAGCACGGTCTCTAGCGGCAAGGGCGCGGGGGTGACAGGCGAGCGCATTCTTTTCGCTCATTCTGACGCGGCGGGCTCAGCGGTCGACTTTCCAGAACCGGACGATCTCGTCGGAGTTGCGCCCCAACCGCTCGATCCGCGCCGCCGTCGGAGGCAAAAACGCCGTCGAACCGCTGGCGAAGAGCACTTGCGTACCGCTGGGATGGCGCGTGCGTCCGTCCTCCTTGAACTCGCCATCCTTCGTACCGGGAAGGGCCAATCGCGTCACGAACTTCGCGCCCACGCCGTCCCGATCGTCGACGTCGAAACCGATGAGGAATCCGTCGATGCCCACGACATCGCCCGAGGCCGACTTCAGCGGCAGCGGATTGTATGTTTCGTTCGCCCCATGGTTCGACGTTTCACCCAAGACCACCGCGGTATCGGGGTTGGTCAAGGCGTTGAGGGGCACGCCCCCACGCGGTTCGAACATCCCGTAGTGGCTCAAAAAGGACTTGTCCGCCTCCATCAAGTGCTCGGTCATCACACCTTCGGACGGGGATGCCGCAGGACAAACGAACGACGCTCTGGCCACCATGTAGGGCTGGACCTGCGTGGCCCAGGTGGATGGACGGCCCGCGAACAGCATCGGCGCCATGCTGCCGGGTTCGCGCACATGGGTGGGCGGAAACCGGTCGTTGTTCTCTTCCCGGTAGAGCGCCATCGCCTGGCCGATCTCCTTCAGGTTGGTCCGGCATGTGTGCTGGTATGCCTGCGCCTTCATCTGATTGTAGACAGGAATGGACAACGCGATCAGCAAGGCGACGACGAGGAGAATGTTGCGCAGGTCCTTGCGCTGCAGGTGTGTGGGGTTCGCCTGACTCCCTTCGGGCTCGTCGGCGTCGTACGCAGCCAGTACGAAGCTCACGAACGGACCAGCCGCGACGTGTAGTGTTGGGGTACGAAGTGAAACTCGGCTAGAACGTCGGGCAACTTGCTTTCATCCACGCGAAGGTTGTAATTGGACGCTTCGTTCACGGGCACCATACCCATTCGAATGTCCTCGTTCTGCACGCTCTGGGCGAATCGCGCCAACGCGGCCATCTCGTCCGGAGAGAGTTCGCCGCCCAAGAGGTTGACGCTCTCGGTGGCGATCTCATTGATCATCTGCGGGCGGCTCAGCACGGCTTCCTTGAACTTGAGAACGAACGCGCGCTGACGCTCCTGCCGATGGAAATCGCTGTCGCCTCGGTACCGGACATAGCACATCGCGTCGTACCCATTGAGCCTCTGAAGGCCGGGTTGAAGATCGATGTACAAGTCGCCACGACGGTCGGTTTTCTTCATGCGCTTCTCGACGTCCAGCTCGATGCCGCCAACCATGTCCACCATGTGCTGGAAGGACTCGTAGTTGATCACGGCCACACGGTCGATCGGCACGCCCAAAAGTCCTTCAACCGCTCGCTTGGCCAGCTCCTTGCCTCCGATCGAGTGATAGGCGTTGATCTTCTGTTCGCTGTAGCCGGGCACGCGCCAAAGCGTATCTCGAGGAATCGAGATGCCCGTCACTTCGCCGTTGACGAGGTCGACGCGGACGGCAAGCATCATGTCGCTGCGCGCCGCAACCGTGGTGACCTTGGCGCCTCCCGGTGCGCGATTCTCATCGCAACCCAGAATGAGCATCGTGAACGCGTCTTTGCCGAAAACCTCGCGCGGTGGGCGATTGGTGATGGTCTGCTTCAGGCCCGCGCTCAGCACAGGGCTCTTGGCGATCCAACCCGCGATCGTGCCGATGCTCAACGCGAACGCGCAAAACAAGACGTAGCCGGTGCCTGCAAGCACCTTTTTCCATAATGGTTTGGGAGCGGCTTTCTTTGCCATCGGACCTTTCTTGGTGGTTGAGCGCGATTATGTCACGGCGTCCGACGACTCGCCGGGACAGTCCCCTGCCGGAAGGAGCACTCGAAAAGTGGTACCCACTCCGACTTCGCTGTCGATCTCCAGCGAGCCTCGTTGAGCTTCAACAAGGTTCAAGACGATCTTGGTTCCCCAACCGGATCCTTTGGCCTTTTCCCACATCGATCCCGCCCGACCGGCCAGAACGCGCTCGATGATCTCGCGAGACATGCCGGGACCGGTGTCTTCGACTTCGACGATGTGAGGTTGTCCCTCCAAGGCGCGATAGCGCACCGTGATCGAACCCGGCTTGCCTTCCGGACCCGATTTCTCCAACACGGCCTTGATCGCGTTGCTCACCAGGTTCTGGCAAATGCGGAACATGTAGAGCCGATCGTGGCATGCCGGCGGTGCCTCGGTTTGGATTTGATACACCAGCGACACGCCGCTTTGACGGCATTGAGGCTCGTAATAGCTGACGCTCGTGGCGATGGTGTCCGCCATAGGCTCGTAGCGAAGTTCGGGCCGAAGAGGAATGCCCGACGACAGATCGCTCATGAGTTTGGTGTAGTCCATCGTCAGTTCGAGCGAGCGGCGCAGACGTCCCAGCATCTCGTTGGCCTCGTTGGCGAGACGACGCGTCTCGGCGTCGGGATTGAGATCGCCGAGTTCGCCGTTGAGGATCGAAAGTGGCAACTCGACGTAATCGACCATGGACTTTTGTGCCGCAGCCATGTTCTTGATGTCGTGCGCCACGCGTCCCATGCCAAGCAGTTGCAGGGCGCGCGCGGACTGCTCGCTGAGCGCATGGTTCATGAACGCCAGCGCCGACACGTTCGAGACGATCTCGAGGACGGCCACGTCGTTCTCGGTGAAGTTGCCGCTGGCTTTGTTGATCAGTTGCACGACGCCGATCGGGTCCTCGTCGGGGACCATCAGTGGCACGGTGACCATGTTGTCGACGACCACACCGGTCGCCTTGGCGATGACTCGGTGCGGTTCGTCGTGTTGCGCCTGCGTGGTTTCGGCTTGGCGGTTGTGAAACACACGGCCCACAACGCCGAAGTCGTCGGGAAGAATGCGGAACGGCAACCGGTCGCCGACGTCCTCCGGCAACACGTGTTGAAAGCGAAGGGTGCGCGTCGCGGGGTCGTGGGTATAGATGGTGCCTCCCGCGGCTCCGACGGCCTCCACGCAAATCGAGAGAACATCCCTGAGCAGCGAGTCGAAAGGGCCCGACCCAGCCAGCTTCCTTGTGGCGTGCTGAACGGCCCGAATCAGGCGCTCATTCGCATCCATACGCGAAGCACTGATTGTACTCTGCACATACGATTCGACGAGCGAACACAGTGAGCGAGTCGAAACGTCGCACGTTCACGGGCGGGCAACGGGACCGGCCGATCAGGTGTCGGCACGCATTGGCCGATCCGCCCGGGCACCCAGGGCCCGAGTCCCGCGAACGGTACAATCCATGCAGCAATGGCCACCCTTGCACCCGAGAGGCTGGACGGCATCAGCATCGAAACCATCGCCGAAAAGGTGTACGCCGATCAGCGCATCACCCCCGAAGACGCGCTGTTCCTGTTCCAACATCCCAACATGCTGGAACTCGCAGCCTTGGCCGATCACCGGCGACAGCGCGCCGTGCCGGACCGCAACGTCACCTACATCGTCGGGCGCATCCTGAACTACACCAACGTGTGCTGGGTGAGGTGCAAGTTCTGTGCGTTCTACCGCACGCCGGGCCACGACGAGGGCTACCTGCTCAGCGACGAGGAGATCTTGGCCAAGGTCGGCGACACCGTGGACAAGGGCGGCGTCGAGATTCTGTTCCAAGGCGGACTGAACCCGAAGCTGAAGGTGGACTATTACGAGGGCATCTTCCGCAAGATCATGGCGGCCTATCCGAACGTGATCCTGCACGCCCTCAGCCCAGCCGAGATCATCTACATCGCCCATATCTCCAAGCTCAGTCTGCGCGATTGCCTGGCGCGACTCAAGGACGCGGGTCTCCATTCGATCCCCGGCGCAGGCGGCGAGATCCTGGTGGACCGGGTCCGCAAGATCATCGCGCCGTACAAAGACACCACCGACGAATGGCTCCGCTGCATGCGAACCGCCACCGAACTCGGCATCCGCAGCACGGCCTCGATGATGTTCGGGCACGTGGAGACTCTGGAAGACCGCGTGGAGCACCTCACGCGCATCCGCGACCTGCAGGACGAGTGCAACCCCTTCCGCGCGTTCATCGCCTGGAACTTCCAGCCCGAGGACACGCAGTTGCCCATCCCGCGCAAGGCCAGCGGGTTCGACTATCTGCGGACCGTTGCCGTCGCACGCATCTTCCTCGACAACATCCCGAACCTGCAGGTCTCGATCCTGACGCAAGGTCCCAAAATCGCCCAGATCGCGCTGGGCTACGGGGCGAACGACTTCGGCTCGGTGATGATCGAGGAAAACGTCGTCTCGGCTGCGGGCAACAAGTTCATCCTCAACGCCGAGGAGTTCGAACGGCTGATCGAAGACGCAGGCTACACCCCCCGCAGACGGAACACGCGTTACGAGCTGATCTGAATCGACGCATCCCGATGTTGCCTGAAGCAAGGCGGGTGGTCTATGCTGGGTCATGAAGCTCGCCCGACTCGCCTTGTTCGCGGCCCTCGTCGTCATGGTCGGGTCGTTGCTGGCCGACGAACAATCAACCGCCGAGAGGTTCGAGAAGGCCAAACGCAGCGAGCCGGAACTGATCGCTTTCCTCAAGCAGATGCCCAAGGGTGGCGACCTGCACAACCACGTCACGGGCGCGATCTACTCGGACTTCATGCTCGACCACGCCGTGGCCGCAGGACTGCACTTCAACCTCCAAACCACCCTCTTCCAGCGCGAACCGGGTGATACGACTGTCCCAGCCCGCCAACTGCAAGAAAACTGGCTCTACTACCGCCAGTTCATGTACGCCGTGAGTCTGGCTGGCTTGAACCCGGCGATCAAGAACGGTCACGACCACTTCTTCGACACGTTCCAGTTCATCGGACCCGCGAACAGTGGCCGTTCCTCGGCGGACATCCTGTTCGAGGTGGTGGATCGCGCCCGCGCCCAGAACATTCAATATCTGGAGCTGATGACGTCGGTCGCTCCCGGGGCGGCATACGCGGCGTTCTCCACCAACCCGCCTTCGACGACCGACTTGGAGTCCGCCCACCGCACGCTCTCCGAAAGGCTCCCGGCTTTGGTCGACGCGGCGGTCAAGTTCCTCGACGAGCGCGACGCCGAGCTATCCAGGCGATTGGGCTTCGACGTGCACGACCCCACCAGCCCGATCACGGTCCGCTACGTGTTCTCGGCCAACCGCCTCGCAGACAACGACGCGTTCTTCGCACAGATCATGGCGGGCATGGCCATCGCGCAGGCATCGCGCCGCGTGGTCTCGGTCAACATCGTCGCCCCCGAGGACTTCGTCACGAGTCGTCTCAACTTCGAGCGGCAGATGGAGATGATCGACTTCTTGTGGCGTCGGCACGGCAACCCGCCCATGACATTGCACGCGGGCGAACTCACCCTGGACATCTCCCCATTCGAGACGATGCGCAACCGCATCCGACAGACCATCGAGAAGGGACACGCGCGGCGCATCGGCCATGGCGTCTCGGTCGCCTGGGAAGACGACCTCCCGGGACTTCTCACCATGATGCGCGAGCGTCAGGTCGCCGTCGAGGTCTGCCTGTCCAGCAATGCCACGATTCTCAAGGTCGAGGGCGACCGACACCCCATCCATCTCTACCTGGAGAACGAGATCCCGGTCACGCTCAACACGGACGATGAGGGCGTCAGCCGCAGCAACCTCACCAACGAATATGTCCGAGCCGTACGCACCTACGGATTCAGTTATCAACAGCTCAAGACGTTCGCCCGCAACGCCGTGGCCTATGGCTTCTTGCCGGGACAGAACCTGTTCATGGGCTCTCAACGGCATCTGGCACCAGGCTTCGAGGGCGTGCGCTTGCCGGATTGGACTCCAAGCGAGGCGGCCAAAGAGGCCATGGCCAAGTCGCCCAAACTGGCCGCCCAAGTCAAACTGGAGCGCGCCTTCGTGACGTTCGAGCAGTAGACTCCGCGCTCGTCGCCTGGCTGGCCTCCGAGCCATCAACCCATGGAAACACAAGGCCTCCGGAAACAAGAAGACCCCTGCGCCGACTTTGGTCGGCGCAGGGGTCTCGTTCTGAGGGTCAGCGGCTAGCCGCCCAGCAACCGCAGGAAGCTCTGGTTGCGGAAGAACTGGTCGAGGAAGTAGAACGTGCTGGCGATGGTGCCGATGCGTTGCACGTCCGGCGTGGCCGTCTCGGGGATGTAGATCAGGTCGCCCGGCTCGAGAGCGATGTTCTGGGTGCTGTCGCCCTTGGCGATGAAGTTGGCCATGTTGGCGCGAATCCTCATGAACTGGCCAGGGGCGCCATCCATCTCGCGGATGATCGTCGCGTCGCTGAGTTTCGAAACATAGCGGATCGTCCCACCTGCAGCGGCCACGGCATCCATGACGGTCATCGGCTCTTTGTAGGGGAACGTGCCCGGTCGTCCCACGGCGCCAAGAACGAGAATGCGGTTCTTGACGTCTTCGGGGACGATCAGCTCGTCGCCATCCTGCAGTTCGTAGTTCTGGCTCGTGTCGCCCAGGCGCAACAGCGAATAGAGATCGACGGGGATGAGTTCGGGAGAATTCTGGCGTCGCAACGTGGCGTGGCGCATATCTGAACGATCCACCACAGGGCCACCACCGGCGGCCAACAACGTCAGCAGTGTATCGCCAGGCTTCAACCCATCCACGACTCCGGGACGGTTCACGAAGCCCGTGACCGAGGCGCGAATGGATCGATACAACACAACAGAAACCGACACGACGGGGTCGCGCAACTTGAGCTTGACCCGGTAGAGGTCGGTGAGTTCCTCTTCGAGTTCCTTGGTCGTCTTGCCCGCCGCTCGGATCGTTCCCACATAGGGGGCGCTGATGTTGCCATCGGGGCCGACCGGAATCTGGACGTTGGCCGGCGTTTCCCCGTAGACCAACACAAGCAACACATCGTCGCTACGCAACCGGTAACTGCCGTCCCGGGTTTGGCCAAACGCACCTGCGACGAGCGTGACGAGGGCGATCAGCGCCAAGAAGAATCCTTTCAACATCGTCCAATCCTCTAGTTCGGCAACGCCGAGACCCGCCACTCAGGACGCGTCCGTCGGATGTTACCTGAAGGAATCCATGCCACCTTCATCGCATTGGACGCCATCTTGGGGGATTTTGGTTCGACGCAAGCCCTCGATCACGAGAGTGAATTCGCCACGCCTCGGCATTCCCGCTTCGTCGGGAACAGTGGGAAGCACGCCGCGAACGACTTGCTGATGCAACTTGGTGAGTTCGCGACAAACCGCGTAGCGTCGCGCCCCGAGGGTCTGGGCCGCCGCCATCATCGTTGGCTCGATGCGATGGCACGACTCGAAACACACCAAGGTCAGCGGCGAGTCCGAGAAGTCGGCGAACAACGCTTGAGCCGCCGATGCCTTGCGCGGTGGGAACCCAAGAAACGCATACCTTTGAGCGAAGAAACCGCTCAGGGCCAGAGCCGTGCTCACCGCGCTCGGACCGGGGACAACATCCACGTCCAGCCCCTGGTTGCGGCACGCATCCACGATGAGCGCTCCCGGATCGCTGATCGCGGGCATTCCAGCATCGGTGAGCAACGCGAGCGATGCGCCTCCGGCGATCTCGCGGACGTAGGCTTCGATCTTTGCTTCGCTCGTGTGCTCGTTGAGGACCCGCATCGGTATGCGGAGGCCCATCGCCGACTGGAGCTTGCCGCTGACACGGGTGTCCTCCACGATCCATCCCTCTGCTGCCTCGAGGGCCTCCCTCGCCCGCGGACTCAGGTCGCCCAAGTTGCCGATGGGCGTTCCGACGAGGACGAGGCGACCGCTCATGGATCGAGCTTACCGGTCCATTCGTCGGCAAACACGCTCGATTGACTCTTGACGAGTCGCTCCGCCAGCGAACGAAGGGGCACCGGGTCGGTTCGAGCACAAGCCTCCCAGGCGTCCGCCAAGCTGGCCGCGTCCGATGCCTCGAAGGCCAGGCCCGCTTGCGCAAGCCTCTCGATCCAGGCGGTCTGCTGGCCGTAGCACGGTCCGTGCGTCACCGGTACGCCCGCGGCCAAAGCCTCCACAGGAGTGTGTCCCCCCACCCCCGCGTCGAACGTGCCGCCCAAGTGCGCCACTGCGGCCACGGTGTACAGTTCCCGCAACTCGCCAAGGGTGTCGATGACGACGATGGGCGCATCCGTCGGCCCCTCGCTTCGGCGCGCAAACGGGCCGGCGAGGCCCAGACGACGGTCGAGATGCCGGGGAGCGACGACCAGACGGGCATCGGGCCGCACCCGGAGCCACAGACCGAAGGCAGCCTCCAACAGGCGCTCCTCTTCGTCGTAGGTGCTGCCCGCCACCAACACAGCCTGCCCTTCTTCGATCCGCAACAGGTCGCGCCACTTGAGCCGCAAGGCGTCTTGGATCGACTTCGCGTAAGGCGTCAGTCCGATCGATGGCCCCCGAACGGCGATCCGGTCCCGACCAACGCCAAGGGCGACCAACCGTTCACGGGCCCCTTCGCTCTGGACGCTCCAACGATCGACCAAGGACAGCCGCCACGGATGTCTGGATGCACGCTGCGCGTCCCGCTCGGTGAAATAGGCGTTCACGATCCGCGTCCGGACGCCGCGAAGGCGGCAAAGCGCCAGGAGGTGGGTTTGGTCGGCCCACTCCACAAACCAAATCTCTCTGGGAGCCACGCGGCGCAGAAACAGCGCAGAAGACAGAGGGCTGTTGAATGGAGATTGGGCGCACGCAACGCCTTCCTCCTTGCGCACGAAGTCCAAGCTGCCGTCCTCCAAAGGGCACACGGCGGCAGACACGCCAAGGCCGGCCAGTTCGCGCGCAACGCGGATCGCCGTCCGTGTCTCCCCAAGCGCCACGCTCATCACGGCGACGTCGACGGGACCGACCGGTATTCGAGGACCCAGCAACCGTTCGCGCCACCCCCGCACGTACTGACGGCGCTTGGCGCGGCGTATGCCCTGCAACATCAGAAACGGCGCCAGCAAGAGGTGCAACAAGACGTAGCCCAGATAAGGGATGGATGGAAATGCTTCGGGCCGAGGTTCTCGCGTCACCGCGTGCCTAGAATGCCACGAAACGGTCCCGCGAAGGACGAGGCAAATGCAATCAACTTGCAATAAATGGTACAATGACGGCGTTGCGATGACCGTTTCGCGTCCACAAGCAATGGGTGTTCTTGGACTGCTGGCCACTGGCCTGCTGTGCAACGCTTGTTGCTGGCTCCCCGCGCTGGCCATTGGGCTGGGGGGCGCGGCCTTTTCCGGTTGGGCGCATGCGTTGGAGCCCTGGAGGCCGCTGCTGTGGGCCGTCGCGGGCGTCCAGTTGGCCTGGGGATTCAGATCGGTGTACAAGCCCGTCGGTCAGTGTTGCCACGCCCACCACGGAACCCACCAACGGGGCGATCAAGAGCGGGCCTTGCGCCGCATGAACATCGCCGTGATGTGGGTGGTTGCCGCCGTCGTCATCGCAGCGAACGCCGCACCACTCTTCTGGCACGCCCCGCACCACTAGGCCCTCGCCCTGACGGTTTTCGGCACGAGAGATCTCGACCCGAGGCCCAAGACGTGAAGCGTCCGGGCACTTGGCAACGTCCTAGTAGATGAGCATGGCTCGTCTCATTGTGGTTTTGTCCGCGTACTTTCATCGGCCGCCCGCGTGGGCGGATTCGATCATACGTGCGTGTCTCGACCACCCTGACGGAGGCCCGCATGCACGACGCCTGCGGGCCTCTTGCGTTGAGTCCGGCTCGGTTCGCTGTCCTGCCTTGCGCCTCATTCGGCGCCGCGCCAAGTCCCCATTCGGAGTTCCGCCATGGCCAGCCACGAAGTCCTTGTTCTCAATGCCAACTATGAGCCTCTGAACGTCACCACGATCCGCCGAGCCATGTCCCTGGTCTTGCTCGGCAAGGCCGATGTCTTGCATCGCCGGGAACGGCCTGTCGCGACGGTGCGCGGTGTGTACGAAGCCCCCTCCATCCTGCGGATGAAGTATCAGGTCCGCCGACCGCTGCCCCAACTGCGGCTCTCGCGCCACTCGGTGCTCGCACGCGACCAGTACACCTGCCAATACTGCGGGATCAAGGGCCGCGACCTCACTATCGACCACGTTGTCCCTCGCTGGGCGGGCGGACCCGACACGTGGGACAATCTGGTGGCCTGTTGCCGCCGATGCAACCTCAAGAAGGGAGACAAGACGCCCCAACAGGCGGGCATGCGGCTGGCAAGAACGCCGCGCCGACCGCAGTTCGTCCCCTACCTTTCCTTGCCGCTGTACCTGAAAGCCCAAAACAACGACGAGTGGCGCTTCTATCTGCCGCAGTTTCGGGAGTTCTCGACACTCACTCAGAACTGATCGGTCAGACCCAGGCACCCCGGAGCCAAAACCATTTGCCACCACGGCCTGACCGGGCTCCGCCACTTCGGCCCGCTGACGACGCCTCTGCCCGGCAGGCCGTGCAAGTCCCAAAGGGGAACACGGTCTGGCGGGGACCACAACGGACGACAGGCCACAAACCCGCACAGACCGTGGCACCCCGAAACCAGAACCACATCCCGCCCAGGGGTGCCACGGCCTGACCGGACTCACCCACTTCGGCCCACTCGCGAACATCTCTGCCCGGCAGGCCGTGTTTGTTTCCATTCAAGGGGCACGGTCTGGCGGGGACATCAACCGACAACCAGCCACAAACCCCGACCCGCACAGACCGTGGCACCCCGAAACCAGAACCACATCCCAACCAGGGGTGCCACGGCCTGACCGGGCTGCACCACACTTCAATCGGCGCCAACGCCTCTGCCCGGCAGGCCGTGCTAGTCCCAAAGAGAGTAACACGGTCCGGCGGGGACATCAACCGACAACAGGCCACAAACCCCGACCCGCACAGACCGTGGCACCCCGAAACCAGAACCACATCCCAGCCAGGGGTGCCACGGCCTGACCGGGCTGCACCACACTTCAATCGGCGCCAACGCCTCTGCCCGGCAGGCCGTGCTCGGCCCAAAGGGGAACACGGTCTGGCGGGGAGATCAACCGACAACCAGCCACAAACCCCGACCCGCACAGACCGTGGCACCCCGAAACCGAACCTTCCTCACCATCGGAAGTCGATGTTTAGGAACGAGAGCCTGGGCCCATTGTAAGGCATGCCCGCGTAGGCGGCGGCAGACGAATGGCCCCACTCGGCATCCGTCTCGACCAGCCCAGATGCAACCGGATTGTTGTGGATGTAGACCAGTTTCTCCAGGTACTCGTCCCGCGTGAGGATGTTCCGATCATAACCGCCCCCCGGCAACCAAAAGGGAGCACCGGCTGTACCGAGTAGCTCGTTCACTCTCCTGGCCGTCGTGGTCTTCAATCCCGACAACAACGCAGAGACCTTGATGCCCTCACTCGGCGTCAGCAGCAGGTGGACGTGGCTTGGCATCAAGACGTACGCGTGCAGGTTGCACTGTCCGCGAAGGACGTGCCGTCCGAGTTGGTCCTGAACGATGTCCCGCGCCGCGCGGGAAGAGAGCAACGGCGCACGCCCGTAACACGAAAACGTGAGGAAGCGAACCGAGCCGTCTTCGAAACGCCGGAGCATCTTCCTTCTCACACCGACGACCTTACCTGCCCACATTCCATTCCCAAGGGTGCCAACCCATATCCCAAACCAGGGGTGCCACGGCCTGACCGGGCTCCGCCACTTCGGCCCACTCGCGAACATCTCTGCCCGGCAGGCCGTGCTCGGCCCAAAGAGAGTAACACGGTCTGGCGGGGA
>JBDHZD010000061.1:0-20316 GCA_039811705.1 Fimbriimonadaceae bacterium
ATCGACCGACGCGGCGCCTCAGCAGGTCGACCTCACGAAAGTCACGAAGGAAGAACTCGAGGACGCGGATCCGCCCAAGCGCGGCCAGCCGGGTTATCGAGAACGCATCACCGACCCGCCTCAGTAGGCGGTTCCTGACCCGTCAAGATGAGGGCCTGCTCCGAGTGGGCAGGTCCTTGTCCGCCTTCATGCCGAACCCATGAGCGCTCCACAGACCCACGCACGCCATCCGCGTCTGACCATGCGGGCGTTTGTTGCCGTGTTGAGGCGCTTTTGGCCGTTTGCGGCGCGCTATCGGGGCAAGTTCGTCCTCGGGTTGCTCCTGATCCTGGTCGCGGTTCCGCTCACCCAGTTCTCCGTGTTCCTGACGCGCGACGTCACGAACCGCATCCTGAACGCGACCGCCGAACCGCTCGACCAGCGCTGGGGCGCGGTACTGGCGCTGGTGGGTCTGCAGGCAGCCTTTTGGCTGGTGGGAAGTCTTCTGGCCACGGCTCGCGAAGTGCTCGAATGGTACGTCTCGATGCGCAGCACCTACGATTTGAGACTGGCCTTCTATCGGCACTTGTACCGTTTGCCTCTCGCGTTCCTCTTGCAGCGGCCTCCTGGCGAGCACATCTACCGCGCCACCGAGGACATCGGCCCGCGCGACGGCGATGGCTACGCCCCCGGATTGATGGGCATGATCTGTCGCCAAGGGCCCCAACTCTTCGAGGCCGTGTACGGCGTTTGTTGGGGCGTGGCGTTGCTGAGCCTGGTGGATCCGATGCTCGCGTGGATGCTCGCCGCGTACATCGTCCCGTTCACGCTTTCGGCCCACTGGATGTACGACAAGATGCGGCTTTCGGCGTTTGCGGCCCGCGAGGCGGCGGCCTATGAACAGGCCGTGCTGCGCGACAGCATCGCCGGACTGAAGACGATCAAGAGCATGGGCCGCAACCTGCTCCAGAGACGGATCTATGGGCGCAGCGCGAGCGATACGAAACGCTTCCAGAACCAGCTCAGCTTTCAGACGGTCCTGACCACGCAGGGCCTCATCGTCGGTTTCAGAACGGTCTTCAACGGCATCGTCATGGTGTACATCTCCATGCGGGTCCTGAACGGTCAAGCGACAGTCGGAGACTGGGTGGTGACGTTCCTGCTGGTCAACGAGGCGCAGACTCCGCTCGAGAAGGCCGTGCAGGTCGTCCAGCAGATCCGCATCCTGATGGTGCCGGCGCAACGCGTCCAAGAGACTCTGGACGTCGAGCCGGACTTGGACGACCGCCCCGGCGCTCAGTCGCTCGCGGGTTGCGACCCCGTCATCGCCTTCGAGAACGTGACGTTCGGGTACGACCCCGAGGTTCCCGTGTTGCGCGATGTGTCGTTCACGGTTCCGGCGGGCACCCACGTTGGTATCGTCGGCCCGAGCGGGGCGGGGAAGAGCAGCTTGATGGGGCTCTTCCTCCGCCTTTACGCACCCGATTCGGGACGTATCACCGTAGGCGGCATCGACCTCCAAGAGGCGCAACTCGCCACGCTTATCGACCAGTGCGCGATCGTGCCCCAGACAGCCTTCCTCTACGAAGGCACCATCCGCGAGAACGTGATGTACGGAAACCCAAGGGCGAGCGAGGAGGACCTGGAGCGCGCTTTGGATGAGTCAGGCGTCGCAGACTTCGCCGAGAGGTTCCCCGAGGGCATCGACACGTGGATCGGCGAGGGCACCATGCTTTCGGGCGGCGAGAAGCAGCGCATCTGCATCGCGCGGGCGTTGATCCGCAACCCCAAATTCATGGTCTTCGACGAAGCGACCGCCAGCTTGGACGCCGAGACCGAGTCGTCGATCTTGGACAGCCTTCACGAACTGGTCCGGGAGCGGACGGCCATCTCGATCGCCCACCGCCTGAAGGCCGTTCGCCGCTGCGACCACATCGTCGTGCTGCAGGCGGGAACCGTGGTGCAACAGGGAACCCACGAGGAGTTGGTCGCCACACCGGGGTGCTACCAAGACATGTGGCGCGAGCAGACGGCGCACGCGCTGATCTCGGGAGGCCGCGATGCGTGAGCCGCAGAAGCTGTTCACGATGACCGAGGAGGAGGCGCTTGCCCGAGACGCCGCCGATTCCGGGCTCGGAGCGTGGGAGGCCCTGAAGTTCTGCCTTCCCTGGCTTCGGCCCTATGTGCGGAAGCTGATCCTGGTCACGATGGCCGACATCGCGCTGCTCGGTCTGGCGTTCATTCCGCCCTGGTTCACCACGTTCATGCTGGATTCGGCGTTGCCGAACAAGGACTGGGACCTTGTCTGGCGGATCGCGTTGATGGCCGTAGGTCTCGGTCTGTGGATGCAGTTGCTCCAGGTCGCGCGCGACTATCTGTACTTGTACATCGAGTTGAAGATCCAACTCGATATCCGCAACCGCATGTACCGCCAGATCCAGCGCCTGAGCATGCGGACGCTCGACGCGCGACCGGTCGGCCAGATGGTAGACCGCGTGCTCATTGATTCGGACCGCGTCGGCCACACGATCTACCGCATCATCCCAACGTTTCTGATGGTGGTGCAGTTTGCGTTGCTGTTCGCATACGTCAGCTACATCGACCCGCTGATCACCGCCATCGTGGTTGCGTTCTTGGTCCCATGGACGATCCTGTTCCACTGGGTGACTACGGTCGGGCGGGAAATCGACCGTCGCCGGCTGTTCTGTTGCGAGATGCGCGATGCGACGATCCAACAGGCGGCCTCATCGTTTGCGATCACCAAGACGTTCGGCCGCGAGCGCCACGAGCGATTCAAACACGGATCCAGGGCCACGGCGGTTCAGCGACTGGGGAACCAAAACTACCTGATTCTGGTGTGGTTCGAGTTCGCGACGCAACGGCTGATCCCTTACCTGAAGACGACCACGGTCTACCTCTACTTTATGCGGAAGGTCGTGTTCGGCGAGATGACCCTTGGCATGACGGCACCGATGATCGCCTACCTTGGGCGGCTGAACTTCCCCTTGGAACGGATCGCCAACTTCTACAACTGGGTGCGGCAAACCATGGTCAGCACCGAGCGGTTGATGGCGTTCCTTCGCGTCGAACCCGACGTGGTGGACCGGCCCGGTGCCATGCGGTTGCGCGAGGTGAGAGGGGATGTGGCGTTTGAGAACGTATCGTTCTCGCGACCCGGGCGCGGGCGGGTTCTGGATGAGGTGGCACTGACCATCGCCCCCGGCACGACGACCGCCATCGTCGGGCCCAGCGGCTCGGGCAAAAGCACGCTTGTCGCATTGTTGCTGAGGCTGCACGACCCCGAGACAGGGCGGGTCACAGTGGACGGCCATGACCTTCGCGACCTGCATCTGGACACCTACCTGCGGCGGATCGCCGTGGTTCAACAGGAGACGTTCATCTTTGGAGGGACCTTGGCCAACAACATCCGATTCGGCAAGCCGGACGCCACGGACGACGAATTGCGCGCCGTCTTGGGTCAGGTGGGCTTGGGGCCTTGGCTGGACGCCTTGCCCGACGGCTTGGATCAAGACCTCAAGAGCGGCCACGGCTTGTCTGCAGGTCAGCGGCAAAGGATCGGCATCGCGCGGGCGCTCATCGGAGACCCTGGGATGGTGATTCTCGACGAACCCACATCGGCCTTGGACGGCCCCACCGAGGCGTCGGTCATGGCGACCCTCGAGACCGTCTTTTCTGGCAAGACAATCGTCTTGGTGACCCACCGACTCCATACCGCGGCACACGCGGACCAGATCGGTGTCTTGGTTGGTGGCGTGCTGGTCGAAGTCGGCACGCATCAGGCCCTGCTCGCTCGGGGCGAGGTGTATGCGCGATTGGTGGTCGAGTACGAACGCGGCGCAGAGCGAGAGGAGGCAGCAGCGTGAGTCGATCCATCTTCCGCCAAGAATGGCGCACCCAATCCCGGCGCAAACGCCGCTTCTATGCGATCTACATGACGTGGTTGGAGCGCATCGGCTACACCATCACCGCGATCCTGCTTGCCGCGTTCGTCGGTTGCTTCTTTTACCAAGTGGACGAGTGGATCACGGCCGATGGCGTCGAAGTGACCTCGCAGGACGGTCAATTGTTTGTGGAGGCCAGTTTGGCTGGGAAGTCGGTGGCGAAGGCGCAATCGGGCCAGTATGCCGAGCTGGCCAACTTTCGCGTGCAAGGCGACGACGACACGATTCTGCGGTTGACCACCTCCGGTGCGGTTGCTGAGACAGGTTACACCAGCCGTCTTTTGGCGTCCTCGGCTCGCAACGTTCTCACCGAGGCGTTGGTGGGCCAGACCGTTCAAGCGCGGGAGGATATTCCGTTGAAAGTGACCGGAATCCAGAGCATCGAGATCGACGCGAAGGTCTCGGCCAATCCGTCATCGGAACCAGGCGAGCAGCTCGACCCCGACCGCGACCGCAAGGCGACCGGCAAGGTGGTCAGCGGAAAACACACGATGCAGGCCCAATTAGGCGACCTGCCGCCCCAAGTGCAGGACTCCTTGCGCGCAACGTTGAAGGAACGACTGGTGGGACGGGAGATCACGGTCGATTCGGTCGAAGCTGGCGCCAGCGTCGTCATTGGGGACCTGCTCGATGCGCACGCGGTGGTGAAGCTGGAGGCCGGCGACGGCGAATCCGCGGCACCAGCCTTGCGCGTTGCACCGCTGAAGCGAGGCTTCGATGCCCGCATCGCCTTGGACACGGTGGACCCGGTCATCCGCGAGCTCGTCGATACGGCTCTGGCCAACGGTCACAAAGTCACGGCCAACGTCCGCGTCAAGACAGGCTCCAAGCCCATCGCCTATTTTCTGTTGCGTCGATCGTAATCACCATGATCACCCAGCCTCTTGAATCGAAATCCTCCGAGCTCCCGACCGACTATGCCGAGCGCGTCTACGCGGGCGTGCTGGGGAAGGTCATCGGCGTCTATCTCGGTCGTCCCATCGAGAACTGGCGGTACGAGGACATTCAGCGCACGTTTGGCGACGTGACCTATTACATCCACGAAAAGCGGGACCGCCGCCTGATCGTGACCGACGACGACATTTCGGGCACGTTCACGTTCCTTCGAGCCGTCCAAGACTTCGATTACCCCGCGCAGGTCGAGCCGTGGATGGTGGGCGAGACGTGGATGAACTACCTCATCGAACGCAAGACGACGCTTTGGTGGGGAGGACTGGGGAACTCGACCGAACATACCGCCTACTTGCGGATGAAACAGGGCGCGATGCCTCCCGCGAGCGGATCGCGTGCCCTGAACGGCAAGGTGGTCTCCGAGCAGATCGGCGGTCAGATTTTCATCGACGGATGGGGATTGCTGTGTCCGGGAGATGCGAGCGCCGCCGCCGAATTCGCCCGCATCGCAGCATGCGTCAGCCACGATGGGGAAGCCATCTACGGAGCGCAAGTGGTGGCGGCAATGGTGGCGCTGGCTTTTGGGGAGCGGGACGTCGAAGTCTTGGTTCGCAAAGCGCTGGACGTCGTGCCCGAGGCGTGCGAAATCCGGCGTGTGGCCGAGTACGTCCTCCAGGACTTCCGGTCCGGGATGCCGTGGAGGGAGGCGAGGTCGCGGCTGGACCACGCCTTCGGCTACGCCCACTATGCCGGAGCCTGTCCGATCATTCCCAACCACGGTCTGGTGTTGCTGGCGGTTTTGCACAGCCGAGGGTCCTTCGACGAGGGTATGAAGATCGTCAACACCAGCGGTTGGGACACGGACTGCAACTCGGGCAACGTGGGGTGCGTGCTCGGCGTGATGGGTGGCTTGGAAGCGTTCGATGCCCAGGACTGGCGTGGGCCGGTTGCCGACAAAGTGCTGATCCCGTCCGCCGATCCGGGGCGCTGCATCTCGGATGCGCTGCGTGAAGCGTACGAGGTGGTGAACACGGCCCGGCGACTCCGCGGCCTGCATCCGGTGGCTCCAAAGGATAGCGCACGGTTTCATTTCAGTCTTCCGGGCAGCGTGCAGGGATTCGTGTCGCCCACCGCCTCGGCGACGCTGTCCAACCCGGGGGGAGGGCTCGAACTTGCATTCCGCACTTCTGCCGAGGCGGGAACATGGACGTTCATCCCGCCTGGGCACATCGACTTCGTATCGGGCTACCAACTCATCGGTTCGCCGACGCTGTATTCGAGCCAGTGCGTGCGCGCACGATTCAAGGCCCCTGCCGACAATCCGGGCGAGGTGCTGATCAACCTCTACGCCGACCGCTACCGCGAGAACGATGCGCTCGAGCGCATGCGCGGCGAATCGGTGGCTTTGCAGCCCGGCGAGTCGCGGGACGTCGCTTGGGTCGTTCCGGATTGCGACGGCTACCCCGTGGCGGAGGTCGGTTTCGAGACGTCTTGCGCGCCCGATGTCGATCACACCGTGACCATGGAGTGGCTCGACTGGGACGGCACCCCCAACGTCACGCTCCGCCCTCGGCGGGGCCGTATGTGGGGCCGGGCATGGGCGCCTTGCTTGGACAGGTTCCAGCACGAACGAGACGGCTACGGTCATTTGGTGCAGGACGAGGGTCGCGGATTGTTGATCCAGGGCGGATCGGAATGGGAGCGCTATCGCTTCGAAGCCCGCGCTACGCCGCACTTGGCCCGGCAGGTGGGGATCGCGTTCGCTGTACAGGGACTGCGCCGCTACTATGCTCTGGTTCTGGACGAAGAAGGGCGGTTGCGTTTGATCAAGCAACTGTACGGCGAAACGACGTTGTGCGAGACCGTGGCGCCTTTTGAGTTGTATCGAGGCTACGACTTCGCGGTCGAACTCGACGGTCCGCACCTTCGCGGATACCTGGATGGTGCGCTCGTCCTAGAACATATCGACACCGATCGGCCGTTGCTTCACGGTGCTGTCGCGTTGCTGGTGGAAAGCGGCGCGATGGGCGTTGAAGACGAAGTCCGGGTCTCTCCTCTGCCGAGCCGATGAACGCGCTGATCGAGGCCGCCGAACGGAGTCGAAGGGGTCGTTTGCGGACCTTCGTAACAGGAGCCGACAGCGAACCGGTTCGTCTCTTCGACCGTTTGCGCCGCTGTTCGCCCGGTGATTGGTATGGCGAGCATGCCGGCAAGTGGCTGATCGCCGCGAGCCTGGCCGCCAGCCGTGCCCGGGACGACGAACTCTCTTCGCGGGTGGCGTTGGTGGCTGAGTGGTTGTGCGACCAGCAGGACGACAATGGCTACTTGGGCACTTACGACGTGGGCAGCCCGGCGCGCTTCGACAGGACGCGTGCGCAAGGCGAGCGGACGTGGGACCTCTGGAACGCCGCCTGCACAATGCTTGGCCTGACTGTGGCCTCGCAACACTTCGATCGGCAGCGCTGGTTGGATGCCGCGAACGGCATCGCCTCGCTCATCCATGGCGAGATCTTCGATCGCGGGATGGACCCCGTCTTGCTGGGTAACCACGCCGGGCTGTCGTCGTGCGCGATCTTGGAGCCACTCGCGCGGTTAGCGTCACTGGGAAGCACAGAAGCGGCGCAAACGGCGGAGTGGATCGTGGACCGCCTGGAGAGCGCCGAAGCCGTTCGCTTGGTCTCGGCACCGCTCGAGGGCGTGGACGCCGCGCGGATCGGGACGGGCAAGATTTACCAGTTGTGCTGGGTCTACCACGGGCTGGCGTTGATGAGCGAGTTCGTTGGGGACAGTCGCATGCTTCGCGCCGCCGAGCGGTTTTGGGACAACGTGGCGGAGCACCACCTCACGCCCCTTGGAGGCCCTTGGGGCGGGATCGCGACCCACAAGGAGGTCTTCAACCCGCAGGGCTACTTCAATCCGTGCGGGCTCGTCGAGACGTGTTCGTCGCTGGCCTGGATGCGGCTTAGCCTCGAACTCGATCGGTTGACAAGGCATGGCGACGCGCAGCGTGCCTCCAAGTATCGCGAGGCGGCCGAGGTGACAGCGATGAACCAGCTGCTCGGCGCCGCGTTTCCGAATGGGCTGGACTGGAGCTACTTCTCGATGCCAAACGGCCCGCGCTCGGTGGCCTACGACTGGGCGTGCTGCAAGTCGAGCGGGGCGTGGGGGCTGGAGGAGGCGGCGGTGCATTTCGCGGAGGCATCAGGGCCGGGGGGCGAAGTCCAGGTTCTGAGAGCAGCGGAACACCTGGCGCATCACGAACACGCCGTGTTCCATCGCGAGTTCTTCGCGCTGCGTCGCGGCTCGACCGTCTATGCCATGGAGCCGCTCGACGGGTTCCAGTACGAGGCCACGATTCGCCTTCCTGTGCTGTTTCCCGGTTCGTACATTCAGCCGGACGGCGACGGATTGGTGCTTTCCGCTCCAGGCCACGACCCCATCGCCTTCAAGCCGTACCGGGACTCGGGTCTGCAACGCCCCGACCGTTGGCGCATCACGTGGGTACCGGTGGTGTGGCAGTGAGCGCACCGTTTGGATTGGCGGGCCACGCTGGTGAAAGCGTGCGGTCGGATTGCCTGGTTCGTGTCACCCTTGACGGTCGCGGGGAGTTTTGCCTGCGCAGCCCTGTCGCCCCGATGTACGGTCGGCGGATGCGCGAGGTCGCGCAGCGGACCTTGGCGTATTTCGGCGTGCCCGATGCCTCGTTGGACATCGAGGATTCGGGGGCGTTCGACCATGTGCTCGTGGCGCGCATCGAGGCGGCTCTGTTGCGGGCGGGTGTCGAGGTTGAACAGTCGGCTCGGCACGTACCGCCTTTCAAGACGGACCCGGGGGCGCCGGTTGTTTCAAGGCTCTACCTCCCGGGCGATACGCCCAAGCTGTTTCCGAATGCCAAGCTGTTTGGTGCGGACGCCTTGATCCTGGATCTCGAAGACGCCGTTGCGGCAAAGGATAAGGACCAAGCCTTGATCATGGTACGCCGCACGCTTGAGGTGATGGACTTTGGCGAGTCCCAGCGATGGGTGCGGCTCAACGCGGATCGAGCGATCGAGGAAGCCCACGCGCTTGTCGGTTGCGTCGATGGATTCATCTTGCCAAAGAGCGAGGAACCCGAGGCCGTGTCCGAGTTTGCGTTTGCTGTCGGGTCGACACCCGTGACCGCGCTCGTGGAAACCGCGCTCGGAGTCGTTCGGGCGTTCGACCTTGCCACTTGCGCTCCCAACATCGCCGGCCTGGCCATCGGGTTGGAGGATCTATGCCGCGACCTGGGCGTCGATCGCACCGAGGCTGGCGCAGAAACGCATTGGGCGCAAAGCGCCGTCGTGCTCGCCGCAAAGGCGGCCGGGGTTTCGGTGTCGGCTTCCGTCTACTCCCGTGTGGACGACGATGCCGGGTTGCGGGACTATGTCCGTCGGTGCCGCGCCATGGGGTTCGACGGCGTGGGTTGCGTGCATCCGCGTCAGGTGTCCATCGTCAATCTTGCGTTTGCGCCGAGCGACAGCGAGATCGAGCGGGCCAGGCGGATTTGCGAGGCATACGACGCTGCTCAGGGTGGTGTGGTTCTGGTGGACGGGGCGATGGTGGACCTTCCCGTTGTGGCACGCGCACGCGCCGTTCTGAAACGGGCGGAGGCAATGCGATGAACCTGACCAAGAATGCGGCCGGGCGGCTCGTGCCGACCGAACTCGATGGCAGGTCTTGGCGGCCGTTCGAGGACGTTCGAGGCATCGCTCCGACCGGGAGGATGCACGGCAAGCCCATCGTATCCAGCAGCGACTACGCCTGCAACGGGGACAAGAGGGTGGCTACGCTGATGGAAGCGTTGCGTCGAGCCGGATTGCGCGATGGCATGCGGGTTTCGACCCACCACCACTTCCGCGACGGAGACCTGACCGCCGAGCAACTGTTCGATGCCGCCGACAGACTCGGCGTGCGCGATCTGGTTTGGTTCCCTTCGGCGGTCTTCCCCAGTCACGCCCGACTGATTCCTTATCTTGAGCGCGGCGTGATCCGCTCGATCGAGGGAAGCCTCAACGGCCCTCTCGGCGATTACGCGACGCAGGGCAACATGCGCGGGCCTGCGGTGTTGCGTTCGCACGGGGGACGATACCGCGCCTTGCAGGACGGCGACGTTCGGGTGGATGTGGCGGTCATCGCCGCTCCGTGCGCCGATGCTTTCGGCAATGCCAACGGCCTATCGGGTCCTGCAGCCTGCGGTCCCCTGGGCTTCGCGGCGGGAGACGCCCAATACGCCGACCACGTCATCGTGGCCACCGACCACCTTGTGCCGTTCCCATGCCTGCCGTGGCACATCCAGGGCAACTGGGTCGATCAGGTCGTCGTTTTGGACCGCATTGGCGACCCGGCGAAGATCGTCAGCGGCACAACACGGGTAACGCGCTCGCCGGACCGACTGCGGATCGCGGAACTGGCTGCCAAGTTCGTCGCGGCGACGGGCATCATGCGGCAGGGATTCTCGTTTCAGGCGGGCGCGGGAGGGACCAGTCTGGCGTTCGCCACCTATCTCGCCGACCATATGCGCGCCGCAGGAGTGACGGCGGGCTTTGTGCGCGGCGGAGGCACCGAAGTTTTGGTGGGCATGCTTCAGGAGGGCCTGACACCGTGCATTCTCGACGGTCAATGCTTCGACCTCGCGGCCGTGCGCTCGATGTCCACCGATCCGAGGCACGTGGCAACCAGTCCGTTCACGAGCTACAACCACCACGGGCGGGGCAAGTTCGCCTCCATGGTGGATGTTGCCGTGCTGGGAGCGACCGAAGTGGACCTCGACTTCAACGCCAACGTCGTGACCCATTCCGATGGCCGACTTCAGCACGGTATCGGCGGCTGGCAGGACGCCTTGTTCGCGGGATGCTCGATCCTCGCCGTGCCTTCGTTCAGGAACCGATTGCCCGTCGTGCGCGACCGTGTGACGACCTTGTGCGCTCCCGGCGAGATGGTGGACGTCGTGGTGACCGAACGGGGCGTCGCCGTGAATCCGCGCCGCACCGACCTGATTCAGGCCGCGGACGCCGCTGCGTTCCCATTGACGACGCTCGACGCCTTGATGGCGGAGGCAGAGGCGCTGTGCGGCAAGCCAGACGATCCGGTGCTGACCGACGCAGTGTTCGGACTTGTGACGTGGGTCGATGGCACGGTCATCGATTCCCTTTTCCGCCCGGAGGACGCGCTATGATTCCATTTCTGTTGGCCATCGCCATGACGACCCCCGACGTGCAGGAGGAAGCCACCATCCTTGTCGAATCCGGTTTGACGAGGAACGATTACCCGGGCGCGGCGTTTTTGGCGCGACAAGGCGATGAGGAGATCGTGTTTGTGGCGCGGGGCTGGGCCGACCTCGCCAAGCAACGCCCGATCTTGCGCAACACCGTGTACCAAGCCATGTCCATGACCAAGCCGATCGTGGTCGCGGCGGCGATGCGGTTGGTCGAACGGGGGCTCCTCGATCTCGACGCACCGATTTCCCGCTACTTGCCCTCCTTCGCCACGATGAGCGTTCTGGAGGGTGATGCTAGAGGCACGAGCCGGCCCCCTACGGTGCGTGAATTGATGACCCACACGTCGGGCATCCATCCCGACAACCCGGGAGGATTGAGCGACGAGCAGAAACGCTCGATGACGCTGGCCGAGTACACAGAACTCATCGCCCGAGAGCCCTTGGCCGCGCAACCGGGGACGCGTGTCCGTTACAGCGGCACGGGCACCACCGTGTTGGGGCGTATTGTCGAGGTGGTTGCGGGTAAGGATCTTGAGCGTGCGCTTTACGACGAGGTCTTCTTGCCGCTTGGAATGGACGAGACTTCGTTCTTCTTCCGTCCCGAATGGCGAGGGCGTCTGGCACAGCCCGTCTATCGGGAGGAAGGCAAGTGGGTGGCGCTCGGCGAGAACCCGGAACGTCCCGGTGCTCGCCTGGCGAACCCTGCGGGCGGGCTGTACTCGACCGCCGACGACATGGCCGACTTCGTCGAAGCCTTCGCAGGTGGTGGAACCTTTCGCGGCATGAGGTGGCTCAAGCGCGAGACCGTCGCCGAAATGGTGCGCGTGCAGGTGAAGCCCGAGGTCCTGGGCCAGGAGGGCGCGTCGCGTTGGGGACTGGGGTTCAACATCCACGTTGCGCCGTCGCCGATCGCGGGTGTGGTTGGGCACGAAGGCGCGTTCGGTACGTCGTTCTGGTTCCACCCCCAGTTGGGTCGTTCGGGCGTGTTGATGACGCAGCACATGGGGCGTCCGGCGGCGATCCGCAACGAACTAGCGCAACTTCTTGCTCGAATGCCCGCATCCCCTGTGAGCGGCACCCGTGTGAACCGAGAATCTCATTGAGCATTCGAGGTCTATCGCGTTGGTCCCAAGCAACTACGCCCAGGAATACAGGAAGAACGCCGTCACCGGCGCGTCCCCCCTTCAACTCGTCGTCATGCTGTACGATGGCGCGCTCCGCTTCATGGAGGCGGGCCGCTTCGCCATGGTCCGCAAGGATTTGGAGGCTCAGAACGACAAGCTTCAACGCGCCCAACGCATCGTGACGGAGCTGATGGCGAGCTTGGACATGCAGCGCGGCGGCGAGCTGGCCAAGAACCTGTTCGGCATCTACAGCTATGTGCTGAACGAACTCGTCGAAGCAAACCTTACGGACAAGCCGGAACCGCTGGATCGCAGCATCAAGATCATCAGCGATCTGCGAGACAGCTGGGCCAGTCTCGAGGCGAGCCGACGAGAGGTGGTGATGGATGAGCGAGTCGCCGCGTAAGCCCGTGATCGAACGGCTGGTCGTCCTGACCCTTGCCCTCGAAGAGGCTTTGCGGGGCGAGTCCTGGGCCGAGGCGGACAGCCTGTTTCAAGCGCGAGCCGACGCCTTGGAGGCCGTGTTCGACGACCCAGACGTGACGTCCGCCGATTTGGCGCCCGTGCTCGCCGCAGACGACCGACTGCACGGCGTCCTCGCGTCATCGCGCACGGAGGTTGTGGACTTGCTGAGACACAGCCGCGAGGCCCGATCCGCCGCTGTCCGTTACCGTCAGGGCGGCGGGGGCCAGATCGAGCTGGCCAGCGCCTAGCCCAGCTCGGGAAAGTCGAGAGGGGTTTCTTCGAAGCGGATGACCGGGATTGGGCCGTCTCCGAAGTTCAGTTGAATCAGCGGACGGACGATTTGCTCGTTGAGCACGCGTTGCGTCAACGTGGTTCGCAAGGCCGCTAGTTGCATGCGCAACACTTGCAGGTGCACTTTTCCCAACGCGAACGATCCCAGCCTGCGCCCTTCGTCCGTGGTCAACGTTTGCCCCAGAATGGCGCGCGCGATCTCCGCGTTGTGGTAATCGATGGCGGTCTGAAAGTTGCTGGATGGCTCCTTGTTGCCACCCAATGTGGAGATGTCGATTTCTTCCGGGTACACGATGGCCGAGCTTTGGCTCAGATCGCGGAGCGCGGCGAGGATGGCGCTTTGCTCGGCGCTCGGCAATCCCCTCTGGTATTTGCCCAAGACGGTCGGAGAAGCGAACTGCTCCAGATGAGTGCGCCAAGCCGTGAGCAAGGTGGTCTTGGCTTGCCAATGGCGGTAGGCGGGGTCGAGGTCGCTCTGCCCCTTGGGCCGGGCGTAGGTCGGCTGGTGAATGTAGAGCACGAACTTGTCGCGGGGCAGGCTTTGCGCCGGCTCTCCCGGCTGGTGGAGTTGTAGGGATGCGATGTGGCCGTAGGCGTCGAACTCGATGCCGAAGCGGGAGGGATCCTTGGGGCGTAGGGCGGCGATCAGCCAATGATCGTCGCGGCGCTCCCAGACGAGTTCTTGGATGGACCAGCCCTTGGCGAACGCATCCATAGCAGCCCAAAGGGCTGCCTCGACGAGTCCCGGCACTTCGGCCAACGCGTCGCTGACAAAGGCCACGCGATCCAAATCGCCCTCCAATCGCCACGGTGCTGAAAGGACTCCGAGCTTCTTGATCCGCAGCGCCGCCTGCACCATCGTGTCACCCTGCATCTGGTCATAGGCTTCATAGCCGAGCGCCGGAGGCGGGGAAGCGGGGTAGGCGTACAGTGCTCGCTCGGCGGCGGTGAACTGGGGCACGGGCGAGGCCTTGGGAGGCGAAGAGCGGCGGCTGAAGAGGCGGAGCATGCGGATAGGTAGTTTCGGTCGGACGGAGAAGTCAACCAACTGTCGGGCCGCGCCATACTCGGACCATGCCGCGCGTGTATGTCTGCCGACGAGCCAGCCGCCCGCCCGAAATCCGAGGCGACCTGAGTGACCCCGTGTGGGCCGAGGCTCCGTGGACCGACGACTTCGCCGACATCGAAGGGCTTGACAGGCCCGCGCCCGCCCACCGCACACGCGCCAAGTTGCTCTGGGACGACGATGCGCTCTATATCGCCGCGAGGCTGGAGGAGCCGCACGTGTGGGCCACACTGACGCGCCACGACTCGATGATTTTTCAGGACAACGACTTCGAACTCTTCCTCGACCCCGACGCCGACAACCACCTGTACGTCGAATGGGAGATCAACGCGCTCGGCACCACATGGGACCTGCTCATGGGCACGCCGTACCGCGATGGCGGCCCGCCGGTTTCGGGCTTCGAGTTGCACGGCATCGTATCGAGGGTGGCCGTCCTTGGCACGCTCAACAACCCGGCCGACACCGATGATGCGTGGACCTTGGAGGCGGCGATCCCATGGTCGGCGATGAAAGACGTGGCGTTCGTGCCTTGCCCCCCCCTCTTAGGCGATTGGTGGAGGTTCAACATGTCGCGGGTGCATTGGGACGCCGACGTCGTGGATGGTCGGTACGTCAAGCGGGACCAGCCGGAGCACAACTGGGTCTGGTCGCCGCCGGGCGTGATCGATATGCACCGCCCCGAGCGGTGGGGGTGGCTGCGGTTTTCCGATGGTGCGGGCACGCACGATGCGATCTGCCCGCCACATCAGGACCTGCACGACTTTTTGGGTGCGTTGTACTATGCTCAAAGGCGACACAAAGAGGCACACGGCAGGGCAGCCGAATCGCTGGAAGCGCTAGGGCTGTCGGCCCTGCTAGGGACCGAGGTTCGCGTGCAGACGACCGGCAACCTGTGGGAAGCCTCGGTTCGGCGCGGGGACGAGGTGTGGTGCATCCGGCACGATTCGAAGATCTGGCGCGGCGAGACCTATGTTGTGCCCAACACCCGCCCCGACGCGATTCCGCCTTAGGGGTTCAGCTCGTCGTCGTCCAAATAGTCCCCTTCGATCATGTCCTTCTCTTCGAGGAGGTGGTCGTCGTGGGTCTCAACCGTGACGATTCCCGTGGTCAGGTCCGTCGTAGGACTGGGTGGTTGGTCCAGCCCGCGAAACCACCGCACGATCTTGATCACGTCTTCGACCAGATAGATCCCACCGAAAAGGTAAAGAAACACCCAGACGACTCCGAACGTGCAGAACAGGGTGACGAAGAACTGGTCCAACGTTCCATCTCCTTGGATGAGCTTGAGCTCAAGGATATAGGATGGCGGTTCGGATCGTCAGCCAAGGGCCCACGATCCGTGACGTTGGCAGCGTGAAGTCCGGACTCGCAAGGGTGCCGCTTCCGTCTTGGCCCTCGCCAGACCCTGACCACTGTTTCCCTCGAGTCCCCTTCGAGACTTCGACCGTGGCCATGTGGGCAATTGGCACAACATCGGATTGGACGACCGAACCTCTGGCTGACGTGGGACGACTATTGTTCGGTCTGGCGTCAGGCTGAGGGCGCGGCGGTAGGCGTTTGAAGGCCGAGCGTCTCGAAGCCGACAACGGAGCAGCGACTGCTTGCTCAGACCTCCAACCCAGCCTGGGCGATTTCCAGCGCACGCAGGCAGGCTTTCGCCTTGTTGCACGTTTCGTTGAACTCGAAGCCAGGGTCGGAGTCGTTCACGATGCCGCCCCCCGCTTGCACGTAGGCGATCCCGTTCTTGATCGCGATGGTGCGGATGGCGATGCACAGGTCCATGTCGCCGCTGGCGCTGAAGTGGCCGACAGCACCCGCGTAGGGGCCTCGGCGCGAGGTTTCCAGTTCGTCGATGATCTGCATCGCCCGCACTTTGGGCGCACCGCTCACCGTTCCCGCTGGAAACGTGGCGCGCACGAGATCGCAGGCCGTCATGCCTTTGCGCAATCGGCCCGTCACGTCGCTGACGATGTGCATGACGTGGCTGTAGCGCTCGATCACCATGAGTTCGTTGACGGTCACGCTGCCGTAATCGCAAACTCGGCCCAAATCGTTGCGGCCCAAATCCACGAGCATCACGTGCTCGGCGCGTTCCTTCTCGTCGTTGAGCAACTCGGTGGCAAGCCGGGCGTCTTCCTCGGGAGTCGCGCCGCGCCAGCGCGTGCCGGCGATGGGCCTCACGCGTGCCATCCCATGCTGTAGGCTGACCAGCAGCTCGGGCGAGGCGCCCACCAAGTCCAAGTCGCCAAAGCGCACCAAGAACATATAGGGCGAGGGGTTGAGGGAGCGAAGCGCGCGGTAAACCGTCACAGGGTGCGCGTCGATGGGTCGCGAGAACCGTTGCGAGACCACGACTTGGATGCAATCGCCGGCGGCCGTGTAGTCGACAACGCTGCGCACACGGTCCTCGAACGCCTCGCGCGTCGTGTTCGAAACCGGTTCGACGGCGTCGTAAGAACCGTAAGGCAAGGGCGGCAAAGGACCGCTCAGCACATCCATGACCCGGTCGATCTCGGCACAGGCCCGGTCGTAATCCTCGGCGGAACCATCGGCCAGCACGATGACTTTCAACCGGCTGCGCGCATGGTCGAACACCACAACGGTGTCCACGAACATCATGGCGACGTCGTCGAACCCCACGTCGTCGGTCGGCGCCTCGGGCAAGCGCTCGACGAACCGGACCAGATCGTAGCCCAACATGCCGATCGCGCCGCCCACGAAAGAAGGCAATCCAGGGACGTCCACGGGGCTGGGCCGGTCGAGTTCGCGTTCGATCTCGTGCAACGGGTCCCCCTCTAACGCGAACGTGGTTTCGGTGCCGTCTCGCTCGATCCAGCGTCCTTGCCGTTCGCGGGTTTTGAGCACGCGCCGGGGCCGGGCGCCCAGGATCGAATAGCGGGCGAGTTGCTCGCCGCCCGTCACGCTTTCGAGCAGGAAGCTGTAGGTTTCGCCTTGCGAAAGCTTCCAATAGGCGCTCAGAGGGGTCTCCAGGTCAGCGGACCGCTCGCGCACCACTGGTGTCCCGCCTGTCTGGCGAAGGTACTCGTCTCGGGCGGGCTGGATCATCGGCTCAGGCGCGTTGCGCGAACTCGGTCATGAACGCAGCCAACGCGTGGCAACCTTCTTCAGGGAACGCGTTGTACACGCTGGCCCGACATCCGCCGACCGAGCGATGGCCTTTGAGTTCGGCCATGCCGTTGGCCTTGGCTTCTGCGATGAATCGAGCGGTGAGTTCGTCGTCGGGGAGCGTGAACGTGATGTTCATCCACGAGCGGTTCTCGGGCTGGGCGTGGCCCTTGTAGAAGCCTCCCGAACCGTCGATCGCGTCGTAGACGATCTGGGCCTTGCGGCGGTTGATCTCGGCGCGCGCTTCCAGCCCGCCCGTCTTCAGCAGCCACTTGTAGACCAGGCCGCAGATGTAGACGGTCCAGCATGGCGGGGTGTTGTACATCGAGCCGTTCTCGGCCTGCAGGCGGTAGTCGAGCATGGGATGGGTCTTCTCAGGGGCCTTGGCGAGGAACTCGTCCGAGACGATGACCGCTACGGCGCCTGCAGGGCCCATGTTCTTTTGCGCTCCGGCGTAGATCATCGCGTAGCGAGAGACGTCGACGGGCCGCGAGAGGATGTCGGACGACATGTCGCACACCCAGTCGCCTTGCGTCGAGGGGTCCTCGAAGAAGTCCACGCCCTGAATGGTCTCGTTGCTGGTGAAGTGGATGTAGGCCGCGCCGGGCGTCGTTTGGACCTCGGCGAGTTTGGGCGTGCGGTCGTAATTGGTGGCCTTGGCGTCGTACACCACCTTGGCCGAGCCGACCATCTTGGCGGCTTCGACGGCCTTCTTGCCCCAGCTGCCGGTCACGATGTAGTCGGTGGACGATCCCTCGGGAAGGAAGCTCATGGGGATCATCGAGAACTGGAGGCTCGCTCCACCCTGTAGAAACAGGACTTTGTAGCCCTCCGGGACGCCAAGCAGCGTGCGCAGGTCTTGCTCGGCTTCGCCGATGATTTGCTCGTAAGGCTTGGAGCGGTGGCTCATCTCCATCACGCTGACGCCCGTGCCTTTGTAGTTGAGCAGTTGCTCTTTGGCCTCTTCGAGCACCTCGATGGGCAAGCAACTGGGTCCGGCGGAGAAGTTGTAGGCGCGTCCGTAGGGGAGACTCACTCCTGAGTTTTACCCGCCCTTGGGTCTCGCGCTCCGTCCCCAAGACCTGCAATCGGCCCGGTGGTCACGGTAACATCCAACCAAGCCATGAGCGAACTCTTGCAAGTCGGCCGAGCGCACGAACGCCCCGCACCGCCCAAGCCGGATGAACTCGCCCTCCGATTCTCGGATCGGGCCATCGCCGAGCTGGAAGCGCTCAAAACCCATTATCCCGACCTCAAGTCGTGCATCCTGCCCACGCTCTGGATCGCGCAACGCGAGTACGGCGGCCACCTGAGCGGCGAGGCCATCGCCGAGGTCGCCTTCCGGCTCAAGCGCAGCTACGCCGAGATCGAAGGCGTCGCCACCTTTTATTCGATGTACAACGTGGCCCACAAGCCGGGTCGCCACAAGATCGAGGTGTGTACGTGCCTCACGTGCAGCGTCTGCGGCGGCTATCGCATCTGGGAGTACCTCAAGTCCAAACTCGGCGTCGGGCACGGCCAAACGACCCCGGACGGCGTGTTCACGCTGGAGGAGGTCGAGTGTCTGGACGCGTGCGATCGCGCCCCGGTGCTTCAGGTTGGGGACCAGTACATCGGGCCCGTCGACGAGGCGGGGATCGATGCCCTGCTCGAAAAGCTGCGGAAGACCGAAGAGAGCACGGTGGTGCAGATGGCCGACGAGATCGTCAAGGTCCATCTGGCCGCCACGGAGCGTGCTTGACGGGCACGGTTCCTAGGTAGACTCGCCACCACATGCGCGTCCAAGATTGGACCCGCGCCCTTGCGCGCACGCCGCGTTTCACCCCCGTCCTCGACCACTGGTCGAACCCGTGCGAGTACCTCTCGGTCCCGACCGAAGTCCGCCCGGTCGTGGTGGCGACGTGCCATCTGGAGCGGCCGCGCAAGACCCTGATCGTGTGCGCCAGCCACGAGCGCGCCCTCCACTGGCAGGCCAGACTTGAACTCTGCGGTGTGCCTCGCGAACACATCGTGCAGCTTCCTTCCGGCCTGTCGGCCCTGTTCGAAGACGCTGCTCCCGAGCACACGGCGCTCTCCGACCGCATCGGCGCGCTGAGGGCCTTGGTCGAAAACGAGCCCAAAGTGATCATCGCGACGGCCTCTTCGGCGCTGGAGCGCACGCTTCCCGCCGACGTGCTGGAATCGCACTTCATCCATGTGAAGGCAGGAGACGAGGTGTCTTCGGATGACCTGATGGACCGGCTGGCCGAGCTCGGCTACGAGCGGCAGGAACCCGTGCGCGAGCCGGGCCAATTCAGCCGCCGGGGGGGCATCCTCGACGTGTTCGCGATGGGCCGCGACTTCCCGCTCAGGATCGAGTTCTTCGGCGACGAAGTCGAGAGCATCCGCGCCTTTGACCCGGTCAGCCAGCGGTCGGTGGAATCGGTAGGTGAACTGCGGTTGGCCCCTTCTCGGGAGACTGTCTTTCCTAGCGGCGCGACCTCGTTCGTCGAAATGCTGGACAATTCCGCCCGGCACGAAGGTGCTGCGTTGGACCCTGCGGCCGCGCAACGCCTGGAGGAACTTGTCGCTGGCGATGCGCGTGCCTTGGATGACAAGGTCTTTTTCGATCGACTCGATCTGTATCGCCCGCTGCTTCACCCGGACAGCGGTTGTGCGGTGGACCTGTTGGGGGACGGGTTGTTGGTGTTGGACGAGCCCTTGGAGCTCGAGACGATCGGCAATCGGGCCTTCGAGGAGTTGGCGTCGGCGCTGGACGCCCGGCACCGTCGGGGAGAGATTCTCTATTCGACGGCCGGCGACTTCATGCTTACGGTCGAGCGGTTCGGCCTCCACGAGAGCACGGTCTCGCTGAGCGCGATGAACGCCCTGCCGGATTGGCTCGCGCTGGGCGACCAGTTCGATCTGAACGCAAGCACGTTGGAACCCTATCGGGGCCGCTCGGAAGCCTTGACGCTCGCGATGGGGAACTGGAAGCAACAAGGATTGGCTCTCTTTGTCTCCACCGAGCAGCCGCATCGCGCGAAGTCCGTGTTGGCTCAGGTCGAGGTGTTTCCCATCGAAGACCGCTTCGAGTTCGAACAGCCCTTGCCGCAACTGATTCAGGGCAACCTCTCGGGTGGATTTGTCGCACCCGACCTGGGATTCGCCTTGGTCACGGATGCCGAGTTGTTC
>JBDHZD010000062.1:0-20144 GCA_039811705.1 Fimbriimonadaceae bacterium
GTGGCCAAGATCGCCACACCCCGTTCCCGCTGCTTGACCGCCATTTCGCGCACGAGTTCAACGCCTGGACCGTCCAGTCCCGCGCTGGGCTCGTCGAGAACCAGAACCTGAGGCTGATGAATGCGCGCCAAGGCGAGCCTTAGGCGGCCCCGCATCCCCGTCGAATACTCTTGCACCAATTGGTCGCCCGCACGGGTCAGTCCCACCTCTTCCAACAGGCTGTCCACGTCTGAGTCGCACCCGCGCATCTGGGCAAAAAGGCTCAGGTGCTCGCGGCCCGTGAGATGAACGTAGCAATTTTGTTCGACGCTCGCGTAGCCCAACGATACACGCTCATCGCGAACGGGAAGGGTGATGTGGCCCTCCGAGGCCGGAATGAGTCCGACGAGCGTCTTGAGCAGGGTGGATTTGCCAACGCCGTTGCCTCCCGTCACCACGAGGATCTCACCGGTCTCAAGGCTGAAGTCGATCCCCCTGAAGATCCACCTGCGGCCATACCTTTTGCCGAGATTGGATGCGGAGACCACGACTTTGAGTATGGCAGGATCGTCTCTGGTAGCGTAGAATGCGCAGGTGGTGGCGGTGTGCAAAGGCGCACCGGCTCGCGGCGAGGTGGACTGGAACACTCCGCGCCGCTTCACACTCTTCGTCTCTCGATCTTGTTTCGGCAGGAGGACCCTTGGTGCCGAATTTGTTGCCCGCAGACATCCGCATCCCGGAAGCGGAGACCGTTCGCTTCACGTTGGAAGGCGACCTCACGAGCGTTGGCTCGCTGGGGCGTTCCTTGCTTGTCGCCACCGAAACCCATCTCTACCGGTACGACCAAACCCCTCTTGGCACGTCTTTGGTCGCCCAATGGCCCGTTGCGGAACTCCTGAATCCGCGAATCGAGGATTTGGTCGACGCGTACGCCCTGATTGCCGACCACAAGAGCAGTTCGGTCGAATTGCTTCGTGTGACGACGGCCCTTCAAAACCCGATCAACAACGCTCAGAAGCGGATCGAAGCGTTGGTGGCCCGGGAACCTCTGCCCGACCTGGAGGACGTCCGAAGGGTTTGCCCAAAGTGCAGCCGTCCCCTCCCGGAGAATTCGGACGTTTGCGAACACTGCGTCAGCCGTGGGAAGACACTCCTGCGCCTGTTCGGGTTCACCAAGCCGTACAAGATCCGATTGCTGTGGGGCACGTTTCTCATCTTGGCCGGCACGGTGGTCGAACTCGTTCCTCCGTACCTCTCCAAACTGCTCGTGGACGACGTCCTCACGGGAGAGAAGGTGTGGATGTTCGGCTGGCTGATTGGCGGTCTCGTGCTCTCGCGTCTCGTACTCTCGCTCATCCAGATGGCGCGTGGCCGCAATGTGGCCCTTCTGGGGCGCAACATCGCCATCGATATCCGAGGCGCGTTATTCCGGAAACTGCAGCAACTGTCCCTGGGCTTTTACGACAAACGCTCGGTCGGTTCGTTGATGTCCCGCGTGACGAACGATACGGGCGCTCTCTACGACGTGCTTATCGACGGCGTGCCGATCACCATCAACCAAGGCGCAATGCTCATCGGTATCCCGGTCGTGATGTTGATCATGGACTGGAAGGTGGCGATCTGGGTGCTGGCGCCCATGCCGATCATCCTCATTGCCGTCCACATCTTTCGCAAGAAAATGGAGCGCGTGTGGAGCCGGTTCTGGCACAACTGGTCGCGCCTCAGCGGGTCGCTGAACGGCGTGCTGCAGGGCATGCGCGTGGTCAAGGCGTTCCACGGAGAGAGCCGCGAAGTCACTCGGTTCGACAAGCGCATCACCGACGTTGCGCAAACGGGCTACCAGGCCGAAGTCAGCTGGTCCACCCTGTTTCCCATGGTCATGTTCACCATGGGCCTCAGCACGGTCATGATCTGGTGGGTCGGCGGGCAAGCGGTCCTGCGAGGCGAAACGACCATCGGCGACCTGACGGCCTTCGTCGGCTATGCGCTCATGCTCAACCATCCGCTGATGATGCTCCAGCGCATCATCGATTGGACCAGCCGATCGCTGACCGCCGCGGAACGCGTGTTCGAGGTGCTGGACACGCCGCTCGACGTGCCCGACAGCCCCGACGCCGTCGCCATGCCCCGCATCGAGGGCAACGTCACGTTCGAAGACGTTCGGTTCGGCTACGAGAAGTCGCGCGAGATCGTCAAGGGTATCAGCCTGGAAGTCACCGCTGGCGAGATGATCGGCTTGGTCGGCCACTCGGGAGCGGGGAAGTCCACGCTCATCAACTTGCTCATGCGCTTCTACGACCCGACCGATGGGCGTATCCTGGTCGATGGCGTGGATCTGAAGCAGATCAAAGTGGACGACTTCCGCCGACAGGTGGGCGTCGTCATGCAGGAGTCGTACCTGTTCCCCGGCACCGTCGGGCAGAACATCGCATACGGTCGGCCCGATGCCACGCTGGAAGAAGTGATCGCGGCCGCCAAGGCCGCCAACGCGCACGACTTCATCGTGAACTTCCCGGACGGGTACGACGCTTATGTGGGCGAGCGGGGCCAACGCCTCTCGGGGGGCGAGCGGCAACGCATCGCCATCGCGCGCGCCATCCTCCACAACCCTCGCATCCTCATCCTCGACGAGGCCACGGCCAGCGTGGACACCGAGACCGAGCGCATGATCCAGGAGGCCTTGGAGCGGCTGATCGAGGGACGGACGGTTTTCGCCATCGCCCACCGACTCTCTACCCTGCGCAGCGCAGACCGCTTGGTCGTGCTGGATCAGGGCAAGGTCGCCGAAATCGGGACGCACGACGAGTTGCTCAAGCGCGAAAACGGCATCTTCGCCAAACTCGTCGCCATGCAGACCGAGATCAACAAGGTCCGAGAGAACTACATCGTCGAGGACTGAGCCGTATACTTTGGGCGTGACCCTCTGGACCGCTTTGCTCGTCGTCG
Organism: Fimbriimonadaceae bacterium; assembly: GCA_039811705.1. GTDB lineage: Bacteria > Armatimonadota > Fimbriimonadia > Fimbriimonadales > Fimbriimonadaceae > UBA2387. Next base: position 2,926 of record JBDHZD010000062.1, read on the forward strand.
GGTTGGCCTGTTTGGTCGTGGCCGCTGAAGCCCAACCCCTGCGCTCGCACGAGGTCGACGCCTCGGGCCGCATCACGTTCCGCTACGTAGCCGCCAACGCGCAGAAGGTCGAGGTGGCCGTCGAGGGCGCGTCGGCGATCCCCATGACGAAAGGCGCCGGCGGAATCTGGACTGCCACCACCGAGCCTATGAAGCCGGACTTGTATGGCTACAGTTTCCTCGTCGACGGCGTCACCCAACTCGACCCCTTGAATCCAGTCACCAAGCCGAACCTTATCTGGCCCTCGAATATGGTGCTGGTTCCGGGTGCCAAGGACGGATACTGGGAGGAGCGGGATGTGCCGCGCGGACGAGTGCATCGCCACTTCTACAGGTCCAAAGTGGTCGGCGACCAACGTGAGTTCTTCGTCTACACGCCGCCCGCATACGACGGCGGTCGCGATCGACTCCCCGTTCTCTACTTGTTGCACGGCTTTTCAGATATGGCGAACGGCTGGACCGAGATCGGTCGCGCGCACGTGATCCTGGACAACTTGCTGGCAGAGGGCAAGATCAAACCGATGGTGGTTGTCATGCCGCTGGGCTACGGCGTCGAAGGATTCGCCCGCCCCGGCAGCGCGGCATTCCGCGACCGGAGCCTCACCCGCCAAAACTTCGACAAGTTCGGCGAAGCGTTGCTGACCGAGGTGCTGCCTTCGGTGGAGAAGAGCTACCGGGTTTCGAACAAGCGCGAGCATCGGGCCATCGCGGGCCTCTCGATGGGCGGGGCGGAGAGCCTCTTCGTCGGTCTCACGAACCTCGACAAGTTCTCGGCGATCGGGGCGTTCAGCTCGGGTGGTCTGCCCGCCACCCAACCCGAGGACGTGTTCGCCAAACTCGACGTGCCGGCGGTGAACATGCTTGCGGCGTTCTGGATGGTCTGCGGCACGGAGGATGGTCTCATCGGCTTCCAACGCGGCTTCGCCAACTGGCTTCGCGAGAAGGGTGCCAAGGTCGAGACCTCTGAGACTTCGGGCGGCCACGTTTGGATGCTGTGGCGGCGCAATTTGGCCGAGTTTGCTCAAAAGATCTTCAGGTCGTAGGCAGGACGTACGTCGCGTTGACGCAAAGGCAAACGCAGGTCGATCATCCTTCTGGGCACGAAGCCAGGAACGTTGGATCGGGCTCGACGCCTAAACCATGCCCGCTCGGCAGCACGACGCGACCGTCTTGAATGGCCACCCCGCCTAGGGCCGGATTGACCGATTGACCCACCGTCGTGTCGAGGTCCCAGAAGTCGAAACATGGGCTGGCCGTGCCGAAGTGAGCAATCCCGGCAAGCCCGATCGGCGACTCCACCATCGCCCCGACCATGCATCGGATCCCCGCAGCTTCGGCGATTCCCGCAATCTGCTTGCCATAGTGCATCCCCCGCGACTTGGACAGCTTGATGTTGAAGTAGGGGGCGGCGTGCATCTCCGCCAGCTTCAGCGCCGACTCCGGTCCGAAGAGAGATTCGTCCGCCATGATCGGGATACCCGTCTGAGTTCCGAGCCACTTCATGCCTTCATAGTCGTGAGCGACCAAAGGTTGCTCGCAGAACTCCACGTCCAGTTCCTCGATGTTCTGAAGCACGGTGGCGGCCTGAATTCGGTTCCACCCCTGATTGGCGTCGACACGAAGCCTGAAACTGGGACCTATGGCGTCGCGAACCGCTTCCACGCGGGCCACATCGTCCTCGGTTGATCCGCCCAGCTTGATTTTCACGATATCGAAGTCGGCGTCGATGATGGCCTCCGCCTGCTTTCCGACGTCCCCGGGTGGCAGCAACGGAATCGTGACGGCGGTCTCCATCGGTCGGTTGAGCCCGCCAAGGAACGCATACAACGGGAGACGAGCCACTTTGGCCGCGATGTCGTGCAACGCCATGTCGATGGCGCATGCCGCCGTCGTGTTGTGCGGCAGAAAGCGCGCCATTTCCTGCGAGAGGTGACCGATCGCCAAGGGATCCTGACCCACAAGCCAGTCTCCCAGCGCCCGGCACGCCGCCAAGCAGGTGGACTGCGTCTCGCCGACGATGCTCCGCAACGGGGAGCCCTCGCCCCAGCCCACGATGCCCTCGTCGGTCTCGATGCTGACCAGGACGTTTTCCGCATGTTGCGTGACCATGGTTGCAATGCGGAACGGCTCCTTGAGCGGGACGTCGAACTTGAAGACACGGACTCGGCGGACACGCATGGGGAGCCTGGATACTACCCAGACTCGGGACCGTCGGCGCAGATGCGATACAATCGCTCAGCGGATGTCCAAACTCCTTGTGCGTTGGGTGCTGTTCACGGTCGCGATCGTTGCGGCCTCCGCCATCGCACAAATGCTGAACGTGGGATTCCATGCCAAAGCCAAGGAGCCGGTTGATTTTCTCTACCTGATGCTGGGAGCGGCGGTTTTGGCGTTGATCAACGCCACCGTGGGTTCGGTCCTGCGTTTGGTCACGGCCCCTTTGCGATGCCTGACCTTTGGCTTGGTGTCGCTGGTCATCAATGCCTTGGTCTTGATGCTCGCCGCGAACCTGGTCCCATGGTTCGAGGTGGACAATTTCATGGGAGCGTTGGTCGGCAGTTTGCTGATCGCGGTGTTCAACGCACTCCTCAAGAACCTCGTGCCCGCAGCCAAAGACGATGATTAGCCGACACCGCCTCAGGCGGTTGTTGGCCCCGGCAGCCGGCTTGCGAACCGCCACGGTCACCACTGTGCTGGGCCTGTGCCTGTTCTTCTTCGGCATCGCGCTCAGCTTCAAGGTCGTCATCTTGCCGTTCCTCGAGGCCATTTCGGCTTTAGGCGAGCAACCGTTCCGAGTCCTGTTCACCCTTGAGGACGCCGCAGTCGCGCGTCATGTGCTGGGCGGTGTCTTCCTGTTGGCCGGCATCTACCTTTCGTACATCGGCGTTCGAGCCGTGATTCGCCACGTCATGAAGACGATCAACCCGTCTGTGCGGTCCACCAGCATGACGGACCTCTACCTGCGGCGCCAGCAGTTGGCGTACGGGCCAAGAGTCGTGGCGTTGGGCGGTGGCACCGGACTCAGCACCTTGTTGCGGGGCCTGAAACACCACACGAGCAACATCACGGCTATCGTCACAGTGACGGACGACGGTGGAAGTTCAGGCATGCTGATTCAGGAAAAGGGCATGATCCCGCCAGGCGACATCCGCAACTGCCTGGTGGCCCTCGCCGACGCCGAGGCGTCGATGACCAACCTGTTTCAGCACAGGTTCAAGCAAGATTCGGGGGCACTCAGCGGACACTCCGTGGGCAACCTATTGCTTGCGGCACTGGTCGATCAGAGCGGTGGCGACTTCGAAAAGGCCGTCCAGAGCGCCTCGTCCGTCCTTGCCATCCGCGGACGCGTCGTTCCGTCGACGCTCGACCATGTCGGCCTGTGCGCCATCTTCGAAGACGGACGCACGATCTGCGGCGAGACGAAAATCGTCGAGGCCAAACAGCCCATTCGGCGCGTTTACCTGGACCCTCCGGATTGCGCCGCGCATCCCGAGGCATTGGAGGCCATTCGTACGGCCGACCTGGTCTGCATAGGACCAGGCAGCGTCTACACCAGCGTCATCCCAAACCTGCTTGTCCCTGGGATCGCCGAAGCGTTGCGCGACTCGCCCGCCGTCAAGGTGTACGTCTGCAACGTCATGACCCAGCGAGGCGAGAGCGACAGCTTTTCAGCCAGCGAGCACGTCAGCACCATCCTTCTCAACGTGGATTACAGAATCTTCGATTACGTCATGGTGAACATCGGGGTGCCGAATCAAACCATCGCGGATCGATACGCCGAGTCTGGCCAGTTTCTGGTCGAAGCCGACACGGATCGGCTTCGCGCGATGGGGTTCACCGTTATCGCGACCGATCTCATCAGTGAGTCCGACGTGGTGCGCCACGATCCCATGAAAGCCGCTGCGGCCGCCTTGGAGTTGCTCAATCAATGAACGGGATTCTTGTCATTCTTTCAGGACCCAGCGGGGTCGGCAAAGACACCGTACTCAATGCGTGGAGAACAGCCAACCCTCGCGTTCGCCGCGTGGTCGCCTACACGACGCGAGCGCCTCGGTCTGGTGAAGTCGATGGCGAGGATTATCGCTTCGTGTCGGTCCAGAGGTTTCAGGAGATGGCTCGGCGAGGCGAGTTTCTGGAACACAAGCAGGTGCATGACAACTGGTATGCGACGCCGCTCCGCGACATGGAGGCGATGCTTGCCGAAGATCTGATCGCCGTCTTGAAAATCGACGTTCAAGGCGCTCTCGATACCATGCGGCTTAGGCCGGACGCGAAATCGGTCTTTCTCCTACCGCCCTCTGACGAAGAACTCGAACGACGGATCCGCTCGCGCAGAACGGACTCGCCGGAAGCCATCGAGAGACGTCTCAGGAACGCGCGCGACGAAATCGCCCTTTCGCACCACTACGCGTTCCGCATCGTGAACGACGATCTGGATAGGTGCGTCAGATCCATCGATGCGTGGGTGACGTCGTGAATCAGCCTTCGATCGTCCTCGGCGTCAGTGGCTCGGTGGCCGCATACCGGGCAGCCGATCTTGCCCGCGACCTCATGCGGGCAGGATTCACGGTGCGTACGTGCCTAACGGATGCAGCCGAGAGGTTCGTCACGCCAGAACTCTTCGAAGCACTCACAGGCCACCCGTGTCTGCAGGACGTTTTCGAGGAGCCGGAACGCGGCCGCATGGCGCACATCGACTGGGCTCGGCAAGCCAGCGTGGTCGTCGTCGCTCCGGCAACGGCCAACACGCTGGTCAAACTCGGTTTTGGCCTGGGCGACGATATGCTCACCACGTTGGTTCTGGCCAGCGAACGACCGCTCGTCGTGGCGCCGGCCATGAACCCGACCATGTTTACGAATGCCCACGTGGTCGATGCCTTGGAACGCTTGCGCAAACATGGCGCAACCATCGTCGATCCGGCCGAAGGCGATGTCGCGTGCGGCGAAAACGGACAAGGGAAGCTCGCATCGTCGGCCGCCATCGTGCGTGCTGCTCTGTCTGCGGCACACCGATCCTCTCTCTGGTCGGGCAAGCGCATTCTCATTACCGCAGGTCCCACCTACGAACCCATCGACGACGTGCGGTTCGTGGGCAATCGATCATCTGGCAGGATGGGCGAAGCGTTGGCTCGCGCAGGGCGAATGATGGGCGCCGAGGTGACGGTGGTGAGCGGCCCTGTCGCCGTGCAGTATCCGGCGGGCGCGCGCGTCTTGCGGGTTCAAACTGCCCAGGCGATGCTGGACGCTGCGCTCGAGGAGTTAGCCGGCGCAGACTTGGTCATTGGCGCTGCAGCGGTGGCGGACTACCGTCCCATCGAGAAGCAGAGCGGAAAGATGCGGCGGACCCACGACAGGATCGAGCTCACGCTCGTTAGAAACCCGGACGTTCTGGGCACGCTCGTCGCGCGCTCGAGAGGGGCCGGATGGCCAACTCGGTTCGTTGCATTCGCCGCCGAACCCAGCGATGGGCTTGAGATTGCCCGCACGAAGCGGGTCCAGAAGGGAGTTGATGCCATCGTCGTCAACGATGTCAGTCGTTTGGACGTCGGGTTTGGCACAGTCGACAACGAACTCGCGTGGATCGGACCGGACGGCGAGTCGTCGAGCGGCAAACGCTCCAAACTTGAATGCGCTCTGTGGCTTCTCGAGCGCGCCGCCATATTGCCGTGAGGCATAAGGTGACGCCCGCCGGTCAAGCGACCAAGCGGGCGTGAGCGTTCAGAAGGGCCGAGCGAAATCGGTTACTTGGCGGGCGGAATCATCACCGTATCCACGATGTGGATCACGCCGTTGCTCGCCATCACGTCGGTCGTCACAACCTTCGCCTTGGCAACCGTCACCGTCTTGCCATCGACAACGACCGGGATCGTGAGGTTGTTGGCGGACTTGGCCGACTTGACCTTCACCACGTCGGCGGCCTTGACGGTGCCGGGCACCACATGATAGAGCAGGACGCGCTTGAGAGCTTCCTTGTCGGCCAACAAGGCATCGACGGTGGACTTCGGAAGCTTGGCGAACGCCTCGTCCGTGGGAGCGAAGACCGTGAAGGGGCCCTTGCCCTTGAGGGTCTCGACAAGTCCGGCTTCCTTGACCAGCGTCACGAGGGTCTTGAACTTGCCAGCACCGACGGCGGTGTCCACGATGTCCTTGTCAGGAGCGGAGGCGGTGGCGGAAGTGCCGATAAGAGCAGCGAGAATGGTGGCGACGAAGAGTTTTCCGAGATGCATGTCGTTGATCCTTGATGCGCCCGACCGGGCACACCAAGGTCTACGCGAGATTCATCATATCATCAGCAACTGATGTGTGGATTTGCAGGAAAATAACCATAGATCGCCGAAACTAGGGGACATGCGCATCCACGGGCGTTGCTGGCTGGTGGCGGGGTTCGCACTGGCCGTTGGAATGGCAACGGCCCAGCCCACAGACGCCGAAGCGCTGGAGACTTACCGGACACTGCGGGCGCAGGTGGACGGTGCACGCATCGCCCAAACATACCGCGACTTCGCCGCCCTGGGCTCAAGGCTTACAGGTTCGCGCGGTGAAGCCGCCGCGATGGACAAGGCGGAGCGAAGCCTGCGAACGATGGGCTTCGAGGTGGCGCGCGAGCCATTCACGGCCACCGTTCCCGATCCGGAGGCCATCGGTACCCTGACGACATCCACAGGTTCGATTGCGGTCTGGCCGCTATGGCCCAATCTGGTGCGCACGTCGACATGCGACGTCCACGGGCCTATCGTCTATGGGGGAACAGGGTCGCTAGAAGAACTCGACGGCCTGAACGTTTCAGGAAGCGTGGTCCTTCTCGAGTTTGCGGGGGGCTCCAACTGGAAGAACGCCGCCATGCTTGGCGCCGGCGCCATCGTGTTCATTGAACCCGAAACGACGACGCGCGCCGAGGCGGAACGCAAGTTTCTCAACGTGCCGATCCGGACGCCCAGATTCTGGCTTCCCATCCGGCACGCGGGCCAAGCCCTCAGAGCCGCCAAGCGGGGAGAATCCGTGCATCTGCGCTGTCGCCAGGATTGGCTTGCCAAACCTACTGCGAATCTGATCGCTGAAATCCCTGGGTCTGATCCGGTGCTGGGCAAAGAGCGAATCGTCCTCTTCGCTTATCTCGACGGCATGTCCGTGGTCCCAGGTCTCGCACCAAGCGCCGAGGGCCTGGGAGGGCTGGTTCTTCTGCTCGAAATGGCGCGTTTGATGTCGGTTGAGCGTCCGCTCCGGACGGTCGAACTGGTGGTGTCCTCCGGGCATGGACTGGCGTTGCAGGGCGCAAGGGAATACCTCTACAGGAGGCTCCAAACCGACCGTCGAGAGCAACTCCTGACCGTGACCCTCGATATCTCGAGCGGAAGCAGATCGCTCGGCAGTTACGCACAGGGGTACTTCTATGACTACCGATGGGAGGCGATGGACCCCGTGCGCAACATCTCCCGAACGCTGCGCCAACACGCCGACCATCTGATCAAGATCGACCAAGCGGCTCATCCGCGCCTCATCCTGACCGACGCGGTGAACAACTCGGACAATCGAACGTGGAAGAACAACACCCCGGGACGGTTCGCCTACGACTGCGAGCCTTTCACTATGGCGGGATACAACGCCCTGACGTTCGCCACCATCGAAGACGGCCGTGACCGCGTCGATACGCCTCTCGATACGCTTGATCGAGTCAACTTGGCCAACGTCGTGCGTCAAGCGCAGACGCTTCGCGTGATGCTCTGGCACTTGACAACCGATACGACGGCGCCCCGGGGAGACTCGCGGTTCAGGGTCGCGCTACGATCGCTAAGGCCCTCGGCGATGTCCCTTACCGGGGGATTCGCCACGATCGAAGGTCGCGTTGTCAGGTTCGATCCTAACCAGAGTTTCATTCCCGATATCCCCGTTCCCGATTCGATCGCCGTCAAGATCGGCAAGTTGCCCTCCTACATGGGCGTGAGGGGAAACATCGCAAACTTGACCACGGGTGACAACGCGGAATACCGCCTGACCGGTCTCGTGCCCATCAACGCCTACCCCACCTGGCTCCGGGACCGCATCGAGATTACGGCCTTTCATCTGGACCGCGAGACGGGCGAGGTCGACCACTCGATCCAACGAGGCATCTTTGCTGGCGAGTACGACACGTGGTTCCGTCTGAAGACCGCCTACAAGTCCACTCCGCTCGTCCTGGTTCCTGCGAGGGGAATCGATCTCTTCGAACTCATCGATCCCAGACGTATGGTCGCACAGGTGTTTCCCAATGTGATGGACGCCAAGGACGATGGGCCACCCCAGAACTTTGGGTTCTTCAAGGCATGGAAGCAGGATCTGCTCTCGAGCGACGTCGAGGACACGGCGGTCCTGTACGCGCCCCCCGATCTCCGCTGGAAACTGATCATGGGCTCGGACTACAGCCCGACGCTCATGTTGCTCAACTCCACCCCCGACGATCCGGACGGTTACGGCTACATGGGAGCAGGAGCAGACCCAACGCAACGTCCCGGTCGGGCGAACATCGCCATTGGGGGGACGTTTCCCAACACCCCGTTGCAGGCCGCGCGAGACTTGGTCCAGCTCAATCAGGCGCGCATCGACAAGTTCGCGCGCTACCGGATCATCAGCCCAGGAGTTGACGCTCTCCAGACTCAGGCCCGCGAGGAAGCCGCGCTTGCCGAGCGGGCGGAAGGCAATCTCCAATGGTCGGATGCAAAGCGTCATGCTCGTGCTGCATGGGGCCTCGCATTGCGCGCCCACCCCGTCCTGCAGAAGACGGCCGCCGATGTGGTGAACGGGGTCCTGTTCTATCTGTTCTTGCTCATCCCGTTCAGCTACTTCTTGGAGCGCCTCGCATTCGGTTCGCGCACTCTGGTCCGCCAGTTGCTGACGTCCATCGCCATCTTCCTCGTCTCGTTCTTGATTCTAAGGTTCATTCACCCGGCGTTCGAAATCGTCGAGAACCCGTTCATGATCTTTGTCGCCTTCATCATGGGCGTGCTCAGCTTGATCGTGATCGCGTTCATCTTGGGGAAATTCGAGACGTCGCTCCGAACAATCCGCCAGATCGAAAGCGGTGTCCACGAGGTGGACATCGGGCGCACGTCCGTGGCCATTGCAGCCTTCAACCTAGGGGTCGGGAACATGAGGCGACGCAAGGCCCGGACTTTTCTGACCACGGCCACATTGGTCGTGATGACGTTCATCGTATTGAGTTTCACCTCGCTGGTGCCCGAACTCGCCTTCAACGAGGTTTCGACCGACACCGAAGGACGCTATGCCGGCATTCTCGTTCGCAACCCCGGACTTGAGCCGCTGGAATCATCCGTCCACCGCCTGCTGGACAACGAGTTCCGGGGCGAAGGGACGGTGGCGCGACGACTGTGGTACTACGGAGCCGATATCGGCGACCAAGGCAATCTCACCGTCTCCCGGTCAGACCGCAGCTTCGAAGCCCGGGCGCTGGTCGGCCTTGACCCACAGGAGGCGCTTGCCGCAAGGCCGCAAGAGGCGCTTTTGTCCGGAGGACGGTGGTTCAAGCCCGGTGAGGACGACGCCATGATCCTGCCGCAGCCCGTCGCTAACCAACTCAAGATCGCCCCGGAAGACGTGGGATTCACGTTTGTTCGCTTCGCAGGCGTGAGCTACCGCGTGATCGGCATCTTCGATACGGGACTTCTTCAAGCGACGAGAGATCTGGATGGCGAACCATTCCTGCCAGCCGACTTCAACCTCTCGCGTCAGCTCCAGACGGAGACTCAATCAGGAACGCAGGACTTCCGCGAGTTCGTTCGGCTCGACCCATCCCAGTGTGTGTTCACCAGTGCAAACCGCGCACTGAGTCTCGGGGCCGACATCCGTTCTGTCGCCGTCGCGTTCTCAGCGCCTGAACAAACGCGAGAAGCCCTTGACCGTCTCATGCCGCGACTCAACCTGAACCTCTACGCCTCCGTGCCCAACGAACGGAACGGGGAACTCGAGGTCAAGCGATTCAGCGCATTCCATAAGACGCGCGGGTCCGGATTGGGACTGGTCCTGGTCCAGATGCTCATCGCCACGGTCTTCGTGTTCAACACCATGGTGGCGAGTGTTTTTGAGCGCCGTCGGGAAATCTCCATCTTCAGTTCCATCGGTTTGGCGCCCAACCACATCGGCATGCTGTTCTTTGCCGAATCGCTGGTGTATGGTGTCTTGGGTTCGGTTTTCGGCTACTTTGGAGCTCAGTGCCTGGCCAAGGCGATCATTGCCACGGGAACATTCCAGGGGCTGTACCTCAACTTCAGTTCGACCTCGGCAGTGATGTCGGCGGGCGTTGTGATGTCGGTGGTGCTGCTCAGCACGATCTATCCTGCCCGGGTGGCGGCCCGCATCGCCGCGCCTGCCCTCGACGAACGCATGTGGGATACCGAGCCCGAAGGCGACGATTGGTCCCTGCAACTGCCCTTCAGCATCACGCAAGCCGAGGCTCGCCCGCTCGTCGAGTTCCTGGGCGAATGGTTCAAAGGATACGAGGAGTACACCATCGGTTCGTTCGTGACAAGCGACACGTCGTACCTCTGCGAAGAAGGCCCATTCGGCGAGGTTCTCGGTATCCGCACAACGGCCTGGCTTGCTCCCTACGACCTTGGCGTTAGCCAGACTCTCGACCTGCGCGCCGAGCCGACGCCTGTCGCCGGAGTCGTCGAGTTGAGGCTGCACATCGTGAGGTTGAGCGGCGAGAGCGAGAATTGGGTCAACGTGAATCGGCGGTTCCTGCGCGACATCCGCAAGCAGTTCCTCACGTGGAGGACGCTTGACGCCGCGCAACGAACAGGCTATGCCGAGCGAGCCGAGAACACGTTCTGCTCTATTGCCGTCTCGCCTTAGCCGAAGAGCACCAGGAACTGGGCCAACAGGACCTTGGCGATCGTCGCGACTGGAAACACCATGGAGTAGCCCACGTTTGGGTCTTCGTTCCCGTGCCTCTCGACGGCGAATCCCAGTACTGCAGGTTGAGTGTGGGCTCCCGCGACGATGCCGTCGGCGTAGCCCGGAAGCAACCGGACGAGGCGCAAGCCCCAGACGAGAGCCATCGCAGAGACCAGGCTCGCTCCCGCACCGATCGCCAGCAGCCGCGGTCCTTCTTCTGTGCCCAAGGTTGCCCAAAACGTATGCCCTGAACGCGTGCCGACTCCGGCGAGGAACAGCACAAGACCGAACTGACGCAGCGTGCGGTTCGCCCCGAATGAGAGGTTCCAAACGATGTTGCCGGTCCGGTGAACGTGTCCGAGAAGCAACGCAGCGATCAGTGGACCTCCGGCGAGACCCAGCTTGAATGTCCCTTGTGGCAAGGGCACGGGAACCTGACCCAGCATCAAGCCCAACGCAAGACCCACGCCCAACGCCAAGACGTCGAGTTCGTGCAGCTGCCGCACCGAGTCGCCAACCTCCTGAGCCAACGTCTCTTGGTCCTGCTGCGCGCCGAGCACGAGGATGCGGTCGCCAAGCAAGAGAACGGAATCGCCCGTGGCGGGCCACTCGACGTCGCCACGGCTGATCCGCGTGACGATCACGTTGTGGCGGCTGGGGAAGGCGAGTTCACGAAGCGTCCGCCCTGCGATCGCGCGGCTGGAAACGAGCAAGCGCCGTGGAGTCAGATCGCTCTGACTGTCGGGCATCTCGACCTGTGAGCCGAGGAGCGATTCGGCGCGTGCCACGGCATCGCGCAGGCCGACCACCGTGCAAGAATCGCCCGACCGCAACAGCGAGTCGGCGCCGGCTACACGCGTTACACCGTCGTGCACGATGCGCCCAAAGACGATCCTCAATCCATGGCGTTGCTGAAACTCTGCGATGGTGATCGGCGCATCGAGCTGTTCGATCCGGATGGCGCGCGAGACCACACCCGTGGCCTGCGCGGTGCCTCGCTTCCGGCCCCACAACGAAAGGACGACGATCGGCACCAGGATGCCCATCGGATAGGCGATCGCATAGGCGACCGGCGTTCGGCTCGTCGCTCCGAGGTCCAGAGCGGCAGCCATCGCGGGCGTGTTGGTGAGCGCGCCCGCGAACAAGCCCACCGCAGCGTCGCGATCCAGCAACCGACTGCGCGACAGGACAAGCAGCCCGAGTCCCACCAACACGATGACCCCCACAACGAGGACGTTGGGCAACCAAGACCGGCGCAGGGAAGCGAAGAACGACGGTGCGCTCGAAAGCCCCAAGGTGTAGATGAAGAGCACCAGACCCAACTGGACGAGCACTTCGGGCGCGGCGACTTCCGGTCCCAGGGCACCGAACGCAAGTCCCACGAACAACACGGCACCGACGCCCAAACGAGTTCCGAAGAGGCGGAGCCGACCCAACGGGTAGCCCAAGCCCAGAACCAGAAACAGCAACATGAGTGGTTGCTCGGCAAGGAACTGCGCCATCGGCACTTCCATCTTGGCGCAGGATGTCCTCGGCTTGCAGGCCAGCCCCACGGAGAAGCTTGTTCAGACGGATATCATCAATGCGATATGTCCGCCATCATCGAAGTCGCCGCACGCGAAATCCTCGACTCCCGAGGCAACCCCACCCTTGAAGTCGATGTCTTGCTCGAAGGGGGCCATGTCGGCCGAGCCGCCGTCCCCAGCGGAGCAAGCACGGGCCAATTCGAAGCCGTCGAACTGCGCGATGGCGACCCCTCCCGCTACGGCGGCAAGGGAGTCCTCAATGCCGTGGCCAACGTCACCGACGTGATCGCCCCCGAGATCATCGACTTCGACGCCTCCGACCAGGTCGCGCTCGATGCCTTCTTGATCGAACTCGATGGCACCCCCAACAAGGCCAAACTCGGTGCAAATGCGATGCTCGGCGTGTCGCTGGCGTGCGCCAAGGCCTCGGCCCGGGAAGCGGGTCTGCCGCTCTACCGCTATGTCGGTGGCACATCGGCTCGTGTTCTGCCGGTCCCGATGCTCAACATCATGAACGGCGGCAAGCACGCCGACTCCAACGTCGACTTCCAGGAGTTCATGATCCTGCCCGTAGGAGCTTCGACCTTCGCCGAAGCGCTGCAATGGGGCTCCGAGGTGTTCCACGCGCTCAAAGGCGTATTGAAGAAGGCCGGCCTCAACACTGCTGTCGGTGACGAGGGCGGCTTTGCGCCCAACCTCGAATCGCAGGACCATGCGTTCGACTTCCTCATCCAAGCCATCGAGAGGGCGGGTTTCGCACCCGGCAAGCAGATTTGGCTCGGCATCGATCCCGCCGCAAGCGAGTTCTTCGAGGACGGCAAATACATCTACAAAAGCGGCGAGAAGCGCGAACGGACCGGCCCGGAGCAGGTCGACGATCTGGCCAGGCTCTGCGAGAAGTACCCGATCATCAGCGTCGAGGACGGCTGCTCCGAGGATGACTGGGACACATGGAAGGCCCTGACGGACGCGATCGGCGACCGTGTGCAGGTCGTCGGCGACGATTTGTTTGTGACCAATGTCGAACGACTCAGCCGAGGTATCGCCACCGGCACCACCAACTCGATCCTCATCAAGGTGAACCAGATCGGCACTCTGACCGAGACGCTCGCCGCCGTCGATATGGCGCACCGGGCCGGATTCACGTCGGTGATGAGCCACCGCTCGGGTGAAACCGAGGACACCACGATCGCTGACCTCGCCGTGGCGACCAACTGCGGCCAGATCAAGACGGGCGCACCCAACCGCACCGACCGCGTGTCCAAGTACAACCAGCTGCTCCGCATCGAAGAGATGCTGGAAGGCGCGGCGGTCTATGGCGGCGCGAAAGCGTTCGGCAAGCTGGCGGGTCGGCTGAGCTAACGCGTCCGCAATGGGCTGGATGTCTACCGAGGCACGAGATCGCAGGCCTCGGGGGGCATCCAGCCAGCATCCCTGCCTTCCCACTTCACGTTGCAGCCGATCGGGTTCGTCAAGGGAACCGCCACGGGTCGACCGGCGAGCACGTCCTCCAGGGCGTCCACCAGTTCGTGCGTGGTCGCTTGCGTGTGGTCGCGGGGGAAGTCAATGGCCCGCCCGGTGTAAACCAGCTTGCGCGAGCGGTCGAACACGTAGAAGTGCGGTGTTCGCATGGCGCCATACGCGCGAGCCACGTCCTGAGTCGCGTCGTGCAGGTAAGGCCATGGGAACGCGTGCTCCTTCATGCGCTCGACCATGTGGTCGTACGAGTCGTGGGCGTAGGTGTTCGGGCTGTTGGCATTGATCGCCACAAACGCCACCGAGCGGTCGGCGTACGCCAAGGCGATGCGCCTCGTGTCCTCGTCGCTGCCCAGCACGTAGGGGCAGTGGTTACACGTGAAGAACACCACGAGCACGTCGCTCCCGTCGAACTCGGCGAGGGTGTGACGCCTGCCATCCGTGCCGATCAGGTCGAAATCGGGCGCATCCGCTCCGAGGGGCAGAGTGAACGTGTTGGTCATGCGTTGAGCATGGCACAAGCCCCGGAACCCGCATCAGCCCACGGGTAGACTCGGCTGTGCCCTCCACCTCCCGCTCGACGCTCGACGAGTTGTGCGTCAACGTCATCCGAGGCCTGGCGATGGACGCCGTCCAGAAGGCCAATTCCGGACACCCCGGAATGCCGATGGGCGCGGCGCCCATGGCCTACGCCGTGTGGTCGCGACACCTGCGCCACAACCCCGCCAACCCCTCGTGGTTCGACCGCGACCGATTCATCCTCAGCGCCGGACACGGCTCGATGCTCCTCTACGCGCTGTTGCACCTTACGGGCTACGACCTCCCGATGCAGGAATTGCTCGACTTCCGCCAGTGGGGAAGCCGAACGCCGGGACATCCCGAAAACCACCTGACTCCGGGCGTCGAGATGGCGACCGGCCCGCTCGGGCAGGGCATCTCGACCGCCGTCGGCATGGCGCTCGCCGAACGGTTCCTCGCCACCAAGTTCAACACCCCGACCCACACGGTCGTGGACCACTTCACCTATGTGCTCGCCTCGGATGGCGACCTGATGGAGGGTGTCGCCAACGAAGCCGCATCGCTGGCCGGACATCAGGGCCTTGGCAAGCTGATCGTGCTCTACGACGACAACCAGATCACCATCGACGGCGCGACCGACCTCGCGTTTACTGAAGATATCCTGGCCAAGTTCGTCGCGCTTGGCTGGCATACCGAGCGTGTGGAACAAGGGATGGACGTGGATGCCGTGGACGCCGCCATCGTCCGCGCCAAGCGGGAAACCGAACGCCCGTCGCTCATCGCGTGCCGCACCGTGATCGGCTACGGCAGCCCCGCCAAGGCGGGCTCGTCGAAAAGTCATGGCTCGCCGCTCGGCCCTGACGAAGTCTTGCGCGCCAAGGAGGGCTTGGGCTTGCCGCCCGAGGCGTTCTGGGTCCCCGACGACGTGCGGAAGGCCATGGACGCGCGAGCCAAAGGCGCAGCACTCGAAGGCGCTTGGCAAGCCAAGTGGCAAGCCTATGCCAAGGAGCATCCCGCCGAGGCAGCCATCTTGGACAAGGCCCTGGAGGGCGATTGGAGCGTGGATGCCGACGCGTTGCCCAGGTTCGAGAAGCCCATCGCGACCCGCGCGGCCAGCGGCGACGTGATCAACGCTCTGGCAAACCAACTCCCCACGCTGGTCGGTGGCAGCGCGGACCTCGCAGGCAGCAACAACACGACCATCAAAGACTCGCCAACGTGTCAACAAACGGCGCCCGAGGGTCGGGTGCTTTGCTTCGGTGTGCGCGAGCACGCCATGGCCGCCGCACTGAACGGCATGAACCTCCACGGCGGCGTCAAGGCCTTCGGGGGCACGTTCCTGATCTTCAGCGACTACTGCCGCCCATCGCTTCGATTGGCGGCTCTCATGGAGTGCCCCTCGATCTTCGTGTTCACGCACGATTCGATCGGCTTGGGCGAAGACGGTCCGACCCACCAACCCGTGGAGCATCTCGCGGCGTTGCGAGCCATCCCGAACTTCAACGTCATGAGACCGGCGGACGGCAACGAAACGGCCGCGTGTTGGCTCGCCGCCCTGGAACTCAATCGTACGCCGACGGCGCTTGCACTCACCCGGCAGAACGTCCCGCCCGTAACATCCCCTGATCTGACAAACCACCCGGCTCGGTTAGGGGCGTACATTCTGGCCGACGCATCCGAACCACACGCCGTGATCGTGGCAACGGGATCGGAAGTGTCGCTTGCCCTTGAAGCCCGCTCGTTGCTCGATGCCGTGGATATCCGGGTCCGAGTGGTGAGTATGCCGAGCTGGTTCTTGTTCGAACGCCAGACCAAGGAGTATCGCCAAAGCGTCCTGCCAGCCGGTGTGCCGACGATAAGCGTCGAAGCCGGTAGCTCCTTTGGCTGGAGCCGTTACGCTCAGGCCCACGTGGCGCTCGATCGTTTCGGCGCATCGGCTCCCGCTGAACGTCTGTTCGAAGAGTTTGGCTTCACGCCCCAGAACGTCGCGGAGGTGGTGCGATCGCTGATCAGCCAGAAACCGAACTGAGCAAGTCGCGTTCGCTCACCCCGGTCGCAACGGTGCTGACGGTGCTTACGGGCGGCGTCTGGTTCTATGTGGGCTACATTGCCGATATGGCGATGGCTGGCCAGTGGCCCATCGGGTTCTTTTTGCTCTACGCGGCGCTCGGAGTGATGACGATGCTGGCCGTCACGCTCATCGGCTTCCGCCGCTGGCACATTGCTCTGGCCCTGGCGGCGGTCGTCGCGTTGGGCGTCGTCACGCGGATGCCGACCACTCCCCGCAAGGCGTTCGCGTTGCAGGCACCTGGCCTGGTCGGCCTGACCGAGCAACAAGTGCGCGAGCGACTCGGCGTGTATGAACCCGCTCCGGAATCCGGTGGCGCAGATCTGGCCTATGCCTGGACTGACAACGAGCGTTACAAGGACGACCAAATCAGGCTTTGGCTCGGGGACGACAAGCGCGTGGTCCGAGCCGAGTTTTGGCCCGTATGGAAAGTCGACCAAGAGCGCGAGCAGAAGTTGAAGACCGAGACCAAGGAGTAAAGCCATGGAAGGGCGACAGGTCCGCAGGAAGGCAGCCATCAGGAGGGTGTTTCGCAGCGGACCGGAGCGACGTGCCGAAATCGCATTCCTGCTGCAAGACTTCGAGGACGCCTACAACGTGGGCTCGGTGTTTCGGCTGGCGGATGCCGTCGGCGCGAGACTGATCGTGGGCACGGGCCGGACGCCCCTGCCACCCGACCCGATGATTGGTGTGACATCGCTCGG
>JBDHZD010000063.1:0-19948 GCA_039811705.1 Fimbriimonadaceae bacterium
TGAACACGGTCTGGCGGGGACCACAGGCGGCTGGCGGCGAGGGGCTTCGACCCGCGCAGACCGTTGCACCCCAGGTTTTACACACTCTAGGTCGTGCTTGGATGGTCTCAGGGGACACGGTCTGGCGGGGGCCAACGGCGAGGCGCTTCGACCCGCGCAGACCGTTGCACCCCAAGCCGCAACATTGATTCCCCGGTCGTCCTTTGGCATGAGAAAGCCCCCCGAGCGGCTAAGTCCGACTCGGAGGGCTTGGGGATGGCTTACTTCATCTCGATGGAGAAGGTCTTGCTGACCTTGGCCCCATCTTCGAAGGCGAGCGCCTTGACCGTCAGGCCGTCGCCCCACTTCTTGTCCGCCATGGCCTTGCGGAGCTCGTCGACCGAGCCGATCTTGGCGCCGTCGATGCTCTCGATCACGTCGCCCACCTTGAGGCCGTTGGCTTCGGCGATGGAGCCCGGCTCGACTACCTTGACGACCACGCCCTTGGTGTCCGCCGGAATATTGAACTGCTTGCGCAAGCTGTCGCTCAGGTTTTCGGCGGTTACGCCCAGGCGGGGTCGACCCTCTCGCAACGGCGGGACGAAGTCGTCGCCACGGTCCGGGGAGTTGAACCGCTCGAGGAACTTGCGCATCTCGTCGGGCGTGCCGAACTGGAACGGCTGGCCGTTGCGCTGGGAAGGCATCTGGGCTTCAGGTTGCCCGAGGGGCTGGCTCTTGCCGAGGGTGACCTGGTAGGTCTTCCTTTGGCCGTCGCGAACGACTTCGATCGGCACCTTGCTTCCCGCGGAGTACTTGAGCATCGCGTTGCGCAGGTCTTGCTCGGCGTTGACGGTCAGATCGCCGATGCGGACCACGACGTCGCCCTTGCGGATGCCGGCTTCATAGGCCGGACCCTCATTCGGGACTTCTTCCAGGATCGCGCCGCCGTTCAGCTTCAACTCCTCTTTCTGATACGCCTTGAGGCTAACGGGGAACACGCCGAGGTAGGCGCGGTCCAGTTTGCCCTTTTCGATGAGGATGTCTGCGATCAGGGCGGCCTGGTTCGAGGGGATGGCGAACCCGATGCCCGTGCTTCCGCCACCGAAGTTCGCGACGATCGTGGAGTTGATGCCGATCACTTCGCCCTCGATGTTCACCAGCGGGCCGCCCGAGTTGCCCTGGTTGATGGGCGCATCGGTCTGGATCAGGTCGGAATAGCCTCGCTGATCGCGCATCGTCGGGTCGCCCGCCACGCTGTTGCGGCCGAGGGCGCTGACGTGGCCGACCGTGACCGTGTGCTCCAACCCGAACGGGGAGCCGACGGCGATGGCGAACTGTCCGACTCGGACGACGCTGCTGTTGGCGAACTTCGCGGCCGGAAGGTTGTTGGCATCGATCTTGACGACGGCGATATCGGCTTGGCGGTCGTTGGAGCCGATCACTCGACCCTTGTACTGCTTACCGTTGGTCAGAGTGACGGTGACCTCCTTCTGGCCCGAGACGACGTGGTCGTTGGTGATGATGTAACCATCGGCGCGGTAGATGACGCCCGACCCTTCGGGTGCGGCGCGCATGAACCGACCGCTGCCTTCGTCCCGGGTGATCCCGCCATCGGCGCGGATATGGACGACGGAGGGGTTGACGGTGTCCGCGATGCTGGCGAACGACTCGTCGAGTTCGCGGAGGAGGCTGATGTTCTCCTTCGTCAGCTCGCGGGCGGGCATGGTCACCACGGGCGCCGAGCTGAAGTTGAGCGAAGGCCGTCCCGAATCGGTGCGCAGGGCGGCCGCAATGGAGAGGGCGCCGACGGCGATGCCTGCGGCGATCCAAACGGCTGGCTTCGTGAATACGGATTTCATGGCTGTCTTCTTCCGAGTGCGCTGTGCGGAGGTCAGTTGCCGCCGCCGGTGAGATCGATTTGGATCGTCACTTCGATTGGACGAATGACGGGTCCGTTCGGCAACACTCCGGCGGCTCTGGCTGCCCCGTATGCATTAGCCAACGCCGTCGGTTCGATTTTCGGTTCCCGGTGGAGGAAAGAGTCCCAGGCCTTGGCCGAGAACGCTTGAAGAAGCCGTTCCTTCGCCACCGTCGGCAGGTCGCCGATCACGCGAACCATCATGCCGTCCACTTGACGCTCCAAAGAGCCGGGCGTGTTGAGCACGTTGGCTTTCTCCTTGGGGTCCCACAGGTAGATGGTGCCCGTCGTCAGGCCGTCGGTGATGCGCAAGGCCACGAGGTTTTGGCCCTTTTCGCGGATCACGTCCACACCTTCGATTTGGAATCCAAGAGCAAGGCGCGGCGGGATGTGCGGCTGAAAGTCGACTTTGTTGCTCACTTGCGCCGCGGTGGTGCGCATGGGAACCCCGACGGGCTCGGGCTTGATGCTTTCCGGCAGGGCGCGAAAGGCCACGCGGGACACTTCTTCTGGGTACTCCACGCTGCGCGTATCCATGACTCGGGCCACCTGCCCGGCGCGGTCCACGGTTTCGATGCGCAGGATCACGGGATTCTCGCGGTCGATGAAGTAGTTGCGCGTGGGCAACTCGCGGTTTTTGGGTCGGGCCACCACGAGGCGGATGCGTCGCCCTGCCACGGTCTGGTCGGTGCGTTCTTCGACGAAGGCGTAGTTGCGTTGGGCGATCGCCAGCCTATAATCGGTGTCCGGCTGGTGTGCGCGAGGCGACTCCTGGTGCCAGACTTTCTTCTGATCGGGACAGTAGCTCTTGAGGACCTTGCCATCGTCCATCGTCTTCAGGCCCTGCATGCTCAGCGGCTGGACGACTGTGGTGAGCACCTCGCCGGAGCGCGACTGCAACACGCTGACCGAAAGCGTCCCGTTCTCGTAGGTATCCGACGTGTAGACGACGATCTTGCGCGCATTGACTCGGTACGTGGCATCGAGGGCGCGCCGCAACAGACTCAATGCGTCGTCGCTGGCGGCCGCGAGGGCGGCGACGCCCACCGACAGGCCAAGGCACGCGAATCGAAGCCAAGTCTTCATAGAGCGTCAACGACTCACAGGGATAACCATCGGCGCTCCGGCGAAGGGATCGCCGCCTACGGCGT
The DNA here is from genome assembly GCA_039811705.1 of Fimbriimonadaceae bacterium. Classification (GTDB taxonomy): domain Bacteria; phylum Armatimonadota; class Fimbriimonadia; order Fimbriimonadales; family Fimbriimonadaceae; genus UBA2387. Next base: position 3,049 of record JBDHZD010000063.1, read on the forward strand.
AGGCGCGGTCTTGGCGCAGGTCGATGGTTGGTTCCATCCGATCGACGGTTTGCATGGGGTCTGCGGTCGTTCGGTAAACCATCGCGATGGCATATCCGGCGGCGATTGCCGCGACGCCACCAGCAAGCACGGTCCACCGTACTTGAACGCGGGGATGCACGACGTTCTCGCTTCCTCGCACCGTGTCCATGATCCTTTCGGCCAGAAATTCGGAAGGCTCGGGCGAGGGCAGCTCGGACAACAGTCGCTTCAGGCGGGCCATTTCTTCGAGTTCGTGGCCGCAGCCTCGGCAGGAGCGGGCGTGCGATCGGACTTCCAACATTTCGGCACCGGTGAGCTCCTCGTCCACGTAGGCCGACATCATCGTTCGAATCTTTCGGCAGTTCACGACATCATCTCCGCGTACTTGTTGGGATTTTTCTTCACGAGATACTCGCGCAACCGCTGCCGACCGCGGTGGATGCGGGACCGTACCGTGCCGATCGACGTTTGCATGATCTCGGAGATTTCTTCGTAGGCAAGGCCCTCGACGTCGGCGAGCAACACCGCCAATCGGAACTCGACAGGCAGGGAGAGCAGTCCGGCCTGAACGGTGTCGTCCAGGGCGTTGCGCATCAAGGCATATTCCGGCGACGCCTCGGGGTCGGCGAAATCGAACCCGGCGGGCGCCTCGTGGGTGCTTTGACTGAAGCTGAGCATGCGGAGCCGATTCTTCTTACGCACGCTGTCGATGTAAGCGTTCGTCATGATGCGGTACAGCCAGCTCGCGAACGGCAGGGCGCGGTCGTACCGGTCGAAGAACCGGTAGGCGCGCACGTAGGCTTCCTGAAGGAGGTCCTCGGCCTCGCTGCTGTTGCCGGTCATGCGGCAAGCGAGCCCGAAAGCCTGCTTGTGCGACTCTTTGAAGAGCTTCTCGAACAGGGCGATGTCCCGTTCCGAAATTGCTGTTTTCTGTCTGACGATGGCTCCGATCATGGTTGCCAATTCCACCCGGTCCCCGGTTCCTATGGATTCCGTACCAGTGTTACGCGAATGCAGCGACATTATGTTCCCGGTTCCATGTTTCCAGGCAAAACGGGTCTATGGACCCCCGACTTTGGCCGATGTCGGGCTGGAAACCTACGGGTGCCATGGTTCCCGACGTGAAACAGGTCACGACGCGGGTGTTTGGTGGACCCGATGCTGTCGGGTCCACTTTGGTGTCGGGCATCGCAAACGCCCTTCAACGTCCTAGGACTCAGCCCAGGAGCTTCTCGATCTCTTCGCGGAACTTCTTGAACGTCGCCGGGCTGTAGCCGATCTTCACCGAATGCACCGTGCCGTCCCGCCCGATGACCGTGACGTGCGGAATGCCCGTCACGCCATAGGCGTCGAAATTCGTCCGCTCCCCATAGACCACAGGCCAGGGGAGTTGGTGGTCGGCGATGAAGTCCTTCATCTTGGCGAACTCGGCGTCCTTCTCCAGATTCCGCTCGGTCTTGTAGTAGCCGTAGTACGTGGTGAACCCGACGATCTCGAGGCCCTTCGGCTTGAGGTCGGCGTACAGTTGCTTCATATCTGGGAACGAGTTGATGCACGGACCGCACCAGTGGGCGAAGAAGTCAAGCAATACGACTTTGCCCTTGAGGCTCTCCAGCCCTTCGAACGTGCCATATCCGCGCTCCGAGGTCAGGGCCGGAGCCTTCTCACCGACCATGCTCATCCGCGTCAGCGTTCCTTTGGCGCGGCGGTAGGTCGCGTCCGAGGGATCCGTTTTCGCGATGAACGCTTCGAGGATCGCCTTGCCCTCGGCCTTCCGTCCACCCTCGGTCAGCAACTCGACACGTCGTTCCGCGATGGCGAATTCCAGGCTGCCTCGTTGCGTTTTGGCGGTGGTCAGGTACTGGGCCTTGAGTTTCTCGGCGTCGGCATCGGGGGTCCGCTTGAGTTGGGCCTCGACCATGCGCTTGGCGTACTCCTCGGGGTCTTCGTACTTCATCGCACGCTCCGCGCTATCGAGCATCTTGAGTGCCTCGTCCACCGACATGTGCTTGGCCACCGTCTCGGTGAACTCGTACACCACGGATGAAAGGAACTGCTGGCTGGCCATCGGGGTGGGCGGCTGGACCGTCGGCACCATCATGGTCAGCATGTGGCCTTCTTCGAGCGCGTTGCACGAGCTGAGCATCAGCATCTTGGCGTCGAACGTCTGCTGGGGGTCGGGGTTGGTGGTCAGGAACTTGGCGCAGAGGTCGCAGGTCTCCTTGTGCTTGCCCGCCATGCTGAACACTTGAGCCCAAGCATAGGCGTCTTTGGCCGGAACAGTAGCGGGATCGACACCCTCGATGGCGGCCTTGGCCTTGTCCTCGACGATTTTGTTGAGTGCGTCCACGTCGAGCGAACCCGACGCCCGCGCGTCGTTGACGGCCTTGGTGCGGGCCGCTTGGATGTCCTTGAGCACTTGTTGCGGGTCGGCTTGCGCCCACGCACCGCAGACAAGGGTGGCCGCGAGGGCCAGAGAGATCAGAGAGCGGGTCCAGTTCTTCATAGGGCGGAGTCCTGAGTTGCGACCATCATAACACGGATCGAAAGTCCATGGTTCGCACAACGGCTTCGAGGCTCGGGTAACGTCGCGTCGTGCCTCCCCCACTTTCCATTCAGCTCTACACTCTGCGCAACGAGATGGCCAACGGCAACCATCTTCCCATCCTGCAGAAACTCGCCGACATTGGATACAAGGGCGTGGAGGGCTATGGCTACGGATTGACGCCGGCCGAGTTCCGCAAGGTCGTCGAAGACATGGGCATGGTGGTCTCCTCCTACTTCGGCCCCACGCCGACGCCCGAGACGGTCCAAGAGTTCATCGACACGGCTGGCGAACTCGGGACGAACCTGACCGTCTCCGGATTCTGGATCCCCGAATTCGAGACCGTGGACGCCATCCGCGCCACCGCCGACCGTCTGAACGCCGTGTTGCCGACCCTTCACGCGGCGGGTTTGACGTTCGCCCTGCACAACCATTAAATGGAGTTCGAGCAACGCGAGGGCCGTCTGGCCATCGAGCACCTTCTGGAGTTATGCCCGGCCCTCGAACTCGAGCTGGACGTCTATTGGTGTTCCGCGTTCGGCGCGAACGATCCCGCCGAGATGATGGCTCGATTCGCCGACAAGGTCCCGCTGATGCACATGAAGGACGGCCCGTTCGTCAAGGGCGAGCCCCACGTGGCTGTCGGCTCGGGCAAGCTCGACGTAGGCGCCGTGATGAAGGCGCGCAACCGAGAGGTATTGAAGTGGGTGGTGGTCGAACTCGACGAGTGCGCCACCGACATGGTGCAGGCCGTCGAAGACAGCTATCGATATCTGGTCGGAAACGGATACGCGGGCGGCAACCGCTAGAGGAAACCGGCCCTTGGGCGCGAACCTAGACGCGTGGATCCCCTGATCGTCTCGCGTGTGTTGCGCGCTGTCTCGGACGTGCCCGCCCTCGAAGCCAAACGCTTGCTGCGACGCTTGCGCTGCCAATTGGCTTGCGCCGAGGGCTTGGTTCCGCTGCTGGACGACTCGGGCGAGGGGCGGCGGCTTCTCAACGAAGCCAAGGGCTTGGCGAACGGATTCGAGGGCGGGCTTGGCGCACTGACGCAGTTGGTGGCTCAGGTGGAGTCCTTGCTCGCGACTTTGGGGCCCATCGCAAAGCGATACACGGTCCTTTGCGTGGGGCACGGCCACATCGACATGAACTGGATGTGGTCGTGGCAGGAGACCGTCTCCGCGACGCACGACACGTTCGCGTCGGTGCTGTCGTTCATGGACCAGGTCCCCGACTTCACCTACAGTCAGAGCCAGGCCAGCGTCTACGCGCTGATGGAAAAGTACCACCCGGCGATGTTCGAGGCCATCAAGGAGCGGGTGCGCGAAGGGCGCTGGGAGATCACCGCTTGCCATTGGGTCGAAGGCGACAAGAACCTGGCCAGCGGAGAGTCGCTCGCCCACCATATGCTTTACACGCGTCGGTACTTCGAAGATAAGTTTGGGCTGGGCCCCGAAGACCTCCCCGTGGATTGGGAGCCGGACACGTTCGGCCACGCGGACAGCATCCCCAATGTGCTGGTTCAGGGCGGCGCCAAGTACTACTATTCGTGCCGCACCGGAGGGGGTCACGGGCATCTGCGGACCGGCGAGCCCCGACCGCCTGTGTTCTGGTGGCAGGGCACCGATGGCTCGCGGGTGCTGGTCCACCACGAGACCACTTGGTACAACAGCGACGTCAACATCGGCGACGACGTCTCGGCCCCGCTGTTCGCGTTCGCCTCGGCTACGGGCCTGCGAACGTGGCTCAACGTCTACGGCGTGGGCAACCACGGGGGCGGCCCGACCCGGGCGGAAATCGAGCGGTACCTCGAGATGCGCGACTGGCCGATCTATCCGACCGTTCGGTTCGGCACGGCCAAGGAGTACTTCGAAGCGATCGCGGCCCAAATTGCCTCGGGGGTCCCGGTGCCGACCATCCGGGGCGAACTGAACTACGAGTTCACGGGCTGCTACACGTCGCAAAGCGCGATCAAGCGGGCCAACCGCTTCGGCGAGAACTTCATGGTCGAGGCGCAAACCCTGACCGCTTTGGCGCACCGAACAAAGGGCGGACCCCATCGGGGCGACCTGCTGCGCGAAGGGTGGCTGAACGTGCTGTTCAACCAGTTCCACGACATCCTGCCCGGGTCGGGCATCGCGGCCACGCGGGAGCACGCCATGGGCCTCTATCAGGAGACCGCCGCAGTTGCGGGTTCGGCCAAGCGCGAAGCGACCAAGGCGCTGGCGTCCCGTATCGCCACCGCGAACCTGTTGCCCGACACGCCCGAGGGCCGGGCCGAACGCGCCGCGATCGTCAACACGCCGTTCGTCGCCGGGGCGGGCATGGGGGCACGCGAGACTGGTTTTTCCAACGCTTCGGGAGGAGGCAAGCGGTTCCGCCCCTATGTGGTCTTCAATCCCTGCGCGTGGACGCGATCGGAACCTGTGACCGTTCACCTGTACGACACCGACTTCGACCCGTCGCTGATCGTCGCTCGAGACGAAACGGGCGTCGAGCATCCCACGATGTTCCTCGGGCGCGAACACGACTGGGGTCATGACAAGATCACCGTGATGTTCCTAGCCACCGACGTGCCGCCCCTTGGCTACAAGACGTTCCTGCTGTGCGAAGGGAGTGCGGCTCCCGTCGCCGAACCTGTGGTGCGCCTCGACGACGTCACGGTACGAACGCCCCACTTGAGGGTTCAGTTCAACCGCGCCTATGGGTCGGTGGCCTTCATCGAAACGAGCGACGGCTCGCTCGGCAACGGGGGGTTCATGCCGGCGATCGGGCTCGTCGCTCATACCGAGGCGCCTCGGGGCATGACGGCTTGGGTGTTGGGCGACCGACTCGGTCCCGATGACGAGCCCATCGCCGAGAGCTTCCACATCGCGGCGGGCCCGCGCAACCAGGGCACCTCGGCTCCTTTGGGCAAACCGCAGGTCGCCGCGCTGGCCGAGGCCCGCTTGCGATACCCGCGCGGTTCGAGCACCGTGCGCACCAAGACCTTGGTCCACGGTCTCGGGCGGCGGCTGGACGGCGAGATCGAGATCGATTGGCGAGAGATCGGCGACCAAGAGCGGGGCATTCCGGGCCTGTCGCTGGCGATCCACGCCGATGTCGACGACCTCGACCCCGAGAGCGAGGCCATCTACGAAACGCCCTACGGCGTGATCGAGAGGGCCATGCCCGACGACCACGAGTACCCGCAAGACGTCCCCTCGCTCCGGTTCGCCACGTTCCGGGCCGGGCGGCTTTGGGTGACGCTGGTTCAGGATTCGAAGTACGGCCACCGACGGACGAGCGGCGATCTGCGTCTACGACTGGTGCGATCGTCGTTCGACCCCGATCACGCGCCCGAGGTCGGCATCTCGAAGGTCCGCTACTCGGTGTATCTGGACGCCCACAAGCCGGACCATGCGGAACTCGTGCGGCGCGGCGCGGGCCACAACCATCCGTTCTTGGTGTTTCCGACCGACCTTCGCGATGGCGATGAGCCGACCACCCGCTCGTTCGCATCGGTCTCGGGCGACAACATCGTGCTGGCGCACGTAAAGCTGGCCGAGGAAGGCGAGGGACTTCTGGTTCGTTTGGTGAACTATGGCGACGAGCCCTCTTGCGCCATATTGGAGTTCGACCCCGCGGTGGTCGAGGGGTTGACGCGATTCGTGGCGACCGACCTGATGGAGCGGCCGACCGGCACATTCCAGGCTTTGGTTGGCAACGCCGTTCGAGTCGCGGTGCCGGGTCGTTCGTTCGTTTCGTTGCGGCTGGAACCCTGACAGCCGACAAACGGTTCGAAACTGAGGTCGGTACGGTGAGTGACAACCACTGCACCGTGCCGTTTTCTACTCTCATGGAACCCCACGCTTCGCCGCTCTCCGTTCAGATTCGCCGAGCTTTCGACCGCGAGGCGGGCGAGATCACGTTCGGGGAGTTCCTTGAGCGCATCGAGGCACGCAGTTTTGGGTTCCTGCTGGTATTGCTCTCGCTGCCTTCCGCATTGCCATTGCCCGCGCCGGGATATTCGGTGCCGTTCGGAATCGTGCTTTCGTTGCTGGCGGTCCAGATGATCCGCCGCCGCTCGCAGCCGTGGTTTCCGGAGCGCGTGCTGCAGCGGAAGATCAAATCGGGCGGCGACTCGAAAGTCGTGAGGGGCATGACGCGGTTCATCGCCTTCTTCGAGCGGATGCTCAAGCCTAGAGGCGCTATCCTGTTCCGCACCGGCCCGTTCACCAGCGTGCTGGGCGGTGTCATCCTGCTCTGCTCGATGTCCATGATCCTGCCGATCCCGCTCACCAACACGCTTCCGGCGCTCGGGATCTTCTTGATGGGCTTGGCCGTTTTGGAGGAAGACCTCGCGTTCGGCTTGGTCGGCATGGTGATCGGTCTGCTGGGCATCGCGCTCACAACGGCGATTCTGGTCGCTATCGCGATGTTCGGCGCCGAGGGCGTGGACGTGGTCAAGAACTGGATCAAGCCCGGTGCCGACTGAGGCCCTTCGGAACGCGACGGGTACCCTACATCCCTTCATGTCCGTACGAGTCCGCTACGCTCCCAGTCCCACCGGCAGCCCGCACGTCGGCAACATCCGCGACGCGCTGTTCAAGCATTACTTCGCCAAGCACCACGGCGGCGTGAACATCCTGCGCATCGAGGACACCGACCGCACGCGCTACATCCCGGGCGTCGAGGAAGAGATCGTGGACAGCCTGAACTGGCTCGGCATCGAGTTCCAAGAGGGCTTCGGTGTGGGCGGCGACCACGGCCCCTATCGCCAGAGCGAGCGCAAAGAGGCGGGCATTTACGCGCGCGAGATCCAGAAGCTTCTGGATTCCGGCCACGCGTACAAGGCGTTCGACACCTCGGAAGAACTCGCGGAGATGCGCGAGTTTCAGCAGATCAACAAGCAACCCATCGGCTACTACGGCGGCGTGTGGCGCGACGCCACACCCGCGATGGTCGAGCAGGCCGAACGCGAGGGCAAGCCCATGGTGATCCGGCTGCGCATCCCGCGCAACGACACCATCGTCATCCACGACGCCATTCGCGGGCGCATCGAATGGGATTCGAACACCGTGGACGACCCTGTCCTCATCAAGTCGGACGGCATGCCGACCTACCACTTCGCCGCGATGGTGGACGACCACCTGATGGGCATCACGCACATCATGCGCGGCGAAGAGTGGATCAGCAGCGCGCCCAAGCACGCCGTCCTGTTCGATGCGTTCGGCTGGGAGCGGCCCGTGTTCGTCCACTGCCCCGTGATCAACGGCAAGGACGGCAAGAAGCTCAGCAAGCGGCACGGCGACACCAAGTGCCTCGACTACCGAGCGGCGGGCTACCTGCCTCGGGCGCTCAAGAACTTCATCGCCCTCATCGGCTGGGCGCCCGGCGGCGACCGAGAACTGATGACGGACGCCGAGATCGCCGAAGCGTTCGACCTCGACGGCCTGCAACCCGCTCCGGGCGTGTTCGACCTGGAGAAGCTGCGCTGGATGAACGGCTGGTACATCCGGTCGCTGGAGCTGGAGAACCTTCAGAGCGAGGTCGCGGCGTTCGTCGAGCGCGGCGAGTGGCGGGAGTACTTCGGTCGCCCGACCGACGACCCCGATCTGCTCAAGAAGAACCAGGCGACCCTTGCCGGGCTGGAGACGCTGGCCCTAGGGCTCTCGGGAGACCGGGAGTACGCGGGTGCGGCCATCGCCCTGGAGCAGGAGCGGGTGGCCACGCTCGCCGATTTTGGCGAGGCGACAGCGTTCTTCTTCCAAGACGAGCCCCCGATGGACGAGAAGGCTGTTGCCAAGTGGCTCACCGTGCCTCATGCCCGCGACCTGTTCGAATCCCTCATCGCTTTCTTGCAGGGTCGTCCATCCGTTTCTGATGCGGAGTGCGAGGCGTTCATTAGGGGCTATGGCGAGCGGATGGGCCTGGAGAAGATGGGCCCGGTGGTGCATCCCGTGCGCGTCGCCCTCACGGGCAAGACGGTCGGCCCGGGCCTGTTCGAACTCATGAGCCTCCTCGGCCCTTCGCGCATGGTGCGGCGCCTGCGCCGCGTCCTGTCATCGGCCGCATAGGGCGTCCGCAACCCGCGCACTTTCGGTGGAGACTGGAACGACACAAGCGCTTTGCAGGAAGTGCGTGATAATGTTCTGCGAACATGCCCTAAAGACGGTCGCAAGATGGTGGCAACCGATGAGCAAGAACGACTTGCTCAAGCACCTGCGGGCAAACGGTTGCCTGCTCATTCGGGAGGGCAAGCACGAGATTTGGCACAATCCCTCGACGGGAATGACGTCGCCGGTTCCCAGACACCAAACGATTGACCGGATTCTGGTCCGAAAGATTGCCGTGAACTCGGCATTCCCGAACCCTAGAGATCACGCGTGAAGAGCCAGGCGTTCGACATCTTCGGGGTCGGGTCGATCGCGCATGGCCAGCTCTCGGCGAGCGGCCATGAGCTCTTCCATGGCGGTAAGAACGTTCATCCTGGCCTCGGAACGCGTCGCGCCCTGTGAGAAGGCACCCGGTACCTCTGGAATCGTGGCGACCCAGAAGCCATCCTTGCCTCGCTCCAAAATGATGGTCAGTTCGACGGCCATATACCCACCAGTATAGACGAGGCCGTTCACATTCACGCGGCCTGCGAGGTTGTGGCTCAGATCGCCAGAGCCACCGGCGCACCGCCCTGCGCCACCGAAGCGTAGCCCGCCAGAGCCACTCGGGCGGCGGCGAGGCCGTCCCCGACCGAAGGGACTGCTGGGCCATCGCCCCGCACCGCCGCCAAGAAGCCATCCACAAGCAAGGCGTCAAGATTAGAGCCGTAGCCCGCATGGGTGTGGCGCATATCCTCGTTGCGATAGAGATCGGCGCCCCAGCCGAACATGTCCATCTCGATCACGCCCGATTCGCCCACCACGTTCATCGTGACGTCGCCCCACGTCTTGTAGCTCTTGGGGCGCGACCAACTCGAATCGAGCGTGGCAAACACGCCGCACGGATACTCGAGCGTGAGCATGGCCGTGTCTTCCCACGTCTCGCCATACATGTTGTGCCCCGTCTGCGCCTGCACTCGAACGGGCTCTTCGCCCAGCAGGTCGTGCAACAGATCGGCGACGTGCACCACGTGGTCGATCATCGCGCCTCCGCCCGAGTGCTCGGCCTGCACGAACCAGCCGCCCGGGCACGAACCCCGGTTGGTGGCGCACACGGCCCGCAGTTTGCCGATGTCGCCGTTGGCCACGCGTTCCTTGAGCTTGCGGTAAGCGGGCGAGAAGCGGCAGGGGAAGGCGGTCATCAGGAGCATTCCGCTCGTCTCGACGGCACTGGCGATGCGGCGGGCGTGTTCGGCGTTCGGGGCCAGCGGCTTCTCGCACAGGGTCGGCTTGCGCCGCGAGGCCGCCAACTCGACGTACTCGGCGTGCCGCATGTTCTCGCTGCACACGATCAGTGCGTCGGCGGCATCCAGCAGGGCTTCGGGAGAAGCGCAGCGCTCAACGCCGAAGTCGTTGGCGAATCGCTCGGCCATCGCCGGGTCGGCGTCGTACACGGCGACCGCATGGGCATCGGTCCGCGACTTCAGCCCGTGGGCATAGCCCCAAGCGTGCATGTGAGCGACTCCGAGAAACCCGATCTGCAAGGACATGGTCTCAGGTTCGCCGCCGATCGCGGGCTTCCTGCCGGGCGGGTGCCGCCTCAGGGCGCGCTCTCACAGGAGTTTCCTGAACTCGTCCACGGTCAGACCTGCGCCTCGAACGATCGCGCGCAGAGTGCCAGCGTCCAGTTCCCGGTGGTCGGGAACCGTCACGGCCGAGAATGGCTCGCTTCGCACAAGAGTCATATGGCTCCCGCGCTGGCGGTCCAAGACGAAGCCGGCCTTCTCCAAGGCACTGCGGCATTCGCGGCCCGAGATGCGCGGCAGGTGGCTCAAACCGCGATCAGCACCGCGTCGAAGCGATCCTGCGGGACCGGTTGCCGATGGGCGAGCAGGGCCTCAGTATGGAGGGCAATCGCTTCGCGCACGTTGAGAATCGCCTCCTCGCGCGTCTCGCCCTGGCTGGCGCACCCTGGCAGGCTGGGCACTTCGGCCACCCAGAGTCCGCTGTCGCCTTGATAGATCAGGACCTGTCTCATAGATTCAGTTTAGCGCGAAGTACGAACAGGGCCTACTTCCGAGTCCACTCGAGATAGGCCCTGATCTGCGCGTCCACCTGCTTGGCCAAGATGTCGAACTCCACGTTCGCCACGTCGCCCGGGGCCAGGTGCTGCATCGCCGTCTCGCGCCGAGTGTGGGGAATCACGGCCACATCGAACCGCGCCTCGCCCGCTTCGCGTCGGGGGTTGACGATGGTCAGGCTGACGCCATCCACGGCGATCGAGCCCTTGGGCGCCAACAGCACGCCCCGCTCTTCGGGGACGGCGAACGTGTAAGTCCAAGACGACTTGTCGGGCGCGGCATCGACGGATACCACGGTTCCGACCGTGTCCACGTGGCCCTGGACGAGATGTCCGTCCAACCCCATCCCATAGCGCAAGGCATGTTCCACGTTCACCCGTCGCCCCGGGGTCCAGGTGCCGAGCGTGGTCACGGCCAGCGTTTCGTCGCTCAGGTCGAACCCGACCTGCGAAAACTCGCCCGCATCGGAGGCATCGGTGACCGTCAGGCAACACCCGTTGACGCTCAGGCTGTCGCCTACGCTGAGCGGCTGTTCGGGGTCGAACGCGACGACCAATCGGTGATCTCGGCGCGAGACCACCAGGCCCAAGCGACGGATGATGCCCGTGAACACGCCTTGATCGTACCGCTCAGGATGGGTCGAGGAAAGGATTGGGCCGGGCGGCGATGGCTTCGGCGGCCAGGTTTTCGAGCGACTCGTACAAGGCGGGGTCGAGGTGGATCAGGCCGTAGATGCACTCCTCTGCACCGACGCGCACAGCCCATCCCGCATCGCCATAGCTGTAGTGCCACCACTCGTCGCGGCAGTTGGAAAAGCCCTCGGCGAGCATGGCGTCGATGAGCAGGTTGCGGTGGTACTGGGCTTCCTCGGTCAGGCCGATCGTGTACGTTGGGCTGGCCAAAAAACGTTCGTAGGGTGCCCATACGTTGATGACCTCGCCATGGTCGTCGATCAGGTTGATGTCGAGCGCGGCACCCGTGCAGTGTCCCGGCGGGGCCTTTTGGTCGGTGGGGGCCACCCACCTGTTGACCGTGCGCTTCAGCGACGAGTACTGGCGATCCGGGAACGCTTCGAGGGCGGACTTCATCATGAAGTCGTAAATGCGTTGCTGGCGTTGGATGGGACGCCACGCCTCGGTCAGCGCCATGTGGACGCCTTTGGGCATGCGTTGTGCCGCGCGTTCGGCCATCTCGGCCACAGTCTTGCGGCAGTAAGGAATCGTGTGCGCGCGCAAGATGCGGATGCTGGGCGCGACCTCGCGCATATCGACGAGCGGCTCGCCGCACTCGATCTCTCGGATGCGGTTCAGCAGGTGGATGGGTTCGGGACGGCCTTTCGTGCGGTCCCAGTTCATGCCTCGCGCCATCGGGGTTAGCCGCGGCCTCCGAGACGGGTCAACCGTCGAATGAGCAGATCGACGTTTGCGGGGACGCTCTTGACCCCTTTGCCTGCCGGCACGAAGATGGCGTCGCCCGGTTTGAGCGGCACATCGGCCTTGAGGCCGCGCGAGATCGAGAGCAGGTCGTGGGTGGTCCGGACTTGTCGGCCGCCATCGACGCGGAGGATCTGCACCTTGGACAGGTCGGCTTGATCGGCAGGACCGCCCACGGCGTTCACCGCCTTGAGCAGGGTCAGCCCCTCGTCGAAATCGAGGATCGCGGGGTGGCGGACTGCGCCGTCCACGCCCACGAAGAACCGCTCTTTCTTGAGCGCGATGCGCACCACGTCACCCGCACGCAAAACAAAGGAGCCTGCCTCTGTGTTCCAGTCGGTCGGGTGGTGCACCACTTGGTTGGCGCGCACGACTTCGATGCCGTTTCTGTTGGCCGTGGGCGTCAGGCCGCCCGCCAGCGCAATGGCTCGCTCGAGCGTAAGCCCGGACGTGTAGGGATAGGAACCAGGGGCTGCCACCGCACCCAGGACAAACACCTCTGTGACGCGATTCGAGAGGACGAAGTGCAGGTGGTCGCCCGGAGCCAGCCGCATGGCGCGAACCTCGGGCTGGTTGAGTTCGACGAGCCTCTTGGCCCCGAGTTGGTCCACCAAAATGAAGGTGGCTTCGGCACCCTCCTGGGGCTGAATCGCGCGCAAGACGTCTTCAAGGGTCAAGTCCTCACGGTACGCCATCATGCCCGGTTGGGCGATCGCACCGGTCAACCGGATGGGCAGGTCGTCGCGCCAGATCAGGCTGACCTTGACCGTCGAACCATCGGCGGGCAACGCGGCCCGCACACTCTCGGCCAGGCGGTCCTGGGCTTGCGCCACCGTCATTCCCGCCAGAGTCACGGGTGGAACCACACCCAAGTCAAGACGCCCGTGGCTCTCAACTGAATACTCGCGAGCCAAGGTGGGGTCGGAGCACTCGACGCGGAAGCGGTCGCCCGGTTCGATGCGGCGGTCGGGTGCCGCGTCGAGCGACACCGTCGTCTGCGCGATGCCTACGAGCGAGAGAAGAAGGAGCCAAACGCCTGCCAAGAAGCGCATGCGTTCAGTATGGCCCATGCATCGGCAGGGTTGGTCCCACGTCTTGCCGAACATTCACCCCATGGTCTTGGCTTCTTTGTTGCTGGCGTCGGCGATGCGCGCGGACCTCGACGCCGTGCTGAACCACGCCGAACTGGCCGGCGCGTTGGTCGGTGCGTGCGTGATGCGTCAGGACGGGACGGTGCTCTACGAGCGCAACCCGGACGCGCGGATGGTGCCCGCAAGCAACCAGAAACTGTTGGCGTGTTCATTCGCCCTGGATCGGCTCGGGCCGGATTGGAAGCCCAAGACGGAGTTCTGGAAGGAGAGCGATGCCGTCGTGGTGCGGACGACCGGCGACCCGATGGCGACGTATGCCGACTGGAAGGCCGTTGGAGCCAAGCTGAGCATAACGCCCGGGACCGCGTTCCGGGTGGTGCAGCCGTTCGATCCCGCCATCCCGCCCGGTTGGGAGTGGGACGACCTGCCCAACAAGTACGCGGCGCGGGTGGCCTCGCTCACGGTGGACAGGGGCTCGTTCGAGCTCTGGGGTGGACCCGAGGGCCTTGAACTGCGTCCGAGCGGCTACGGCGTGCGGATCGTCCATTTCGACCAGCCGGGCCCGGCACGGGTCCGCTACGAGCCGCACGTGGGCGTGTGCTTTGTGAGCGGCACACTGCCCGAGAGGACCACGCGGCTCGACACACTGGCGCTCCCCGACCCCACGTTGGCGGCGGTCAAGGCGATGGGCGGCAGCTCGTGGACAGCGGCGGTCTCGGTTCCCGACCGCAAGCCGGACATGGTGGTCGAAGGGCGTCCGCTTTTGGGCGCTTCAGGCGGTTCGTCGTCGGCCCGCGTCGGGTACGGCGACGTTTCGCGCGAGATGCGCGCGTTCGTTCGCAAGGCGATCGGCGACGCGGCGTTCCGGCCGGACGACGGCTCGGGCATGAGCCGCCACAACATCGTCACCGCTCGAGGGTTGGCTCAACTCCTCGTCTGGGCGGGCAGGCAACCATGGGCCTCCGTGTACTTCGAGAACATGGCGGCCCCCGGCCGCGGGACGCTGGCATCGCGGCTGGCCGGCAGCACCTTTCGAGGCAAAACGGGCACGCTCGACATGGTTTCCAGTCTGTCGGGCATCGTGGTCGTGAAGGAGGAGCGGCTGGCGGTGAGCCTGCTGATGAACCACTACGCATGCTCCGCCGCGCGGGCCCGAGCCCTCCAAGATGCGTTCATCGGGACCCTCGAAAGAGGGACTTTGCCCGGTAACGATGCGGGGATACCTTGGATCCGTGCGTATCGTCCTGCCGAGCAGCTTCTCCGTGCTCCTCTTCGTGGGGATCTCGGATCTCATTCTGACCTCGTGGCTGTACTCTCGGGGACTGATCGTCGAGTTCAACCCTTTGATGAGGCATCTGTTGCAGCAAGGAGAGGCCACGTTCGTGGCCGTCAAAGGGCTGACCTTGCTGGTGGCGTGGTGCGTGCTGGTGCTGCTCGCGGTGGGGCTGGGCGTCGGCGCGCGGCGCGAGCAGGCCCTTCACGCGCGACGAGACCGTGAAACCGTCATGCGCTGTTGCAGCGTGACCGTGCTTGCGTACCTGGCGTTTTGGACGACTGCGGTAGTGTTCGGCTAGAGGGTCTTGCGATGTGATCTGCTGCTTGGGCGCCCCGGTTTAGTGCCGTTGGCTCTGGGGTGCAACGCTCTGTGCGGGTCGGGGCGTTGTCGTCGGTGGTCGGTTGCGGTCCCCGCCAGACCGTGTTCCCTTTCGACCGCACGAGCACGGCCTGCCGAGCAGAAACGCCGAACCAAACGGAAAGGACAATGGCCCGGTCAGGCCGTGGCACCCCTTAGAAAAGCGATTCGGTTCTGGGGTGCAACGGTCTGCGCGGGTCGGGGCGTTGTCGTCGGTGGTCGGTTGCGGTCCCCGCCAGACCGTGTTCCCTTTCGAACAGACGAGCACGGCCTGCCGGGCAGGAACCGCCGAACCAAACGGAAGGGGTAGAGCCCGGTCAGGCCGTGGCACCCCTGGTCTAGGGGAATCAGGTGTGGGGTGCCACGGTCTGCGCGGGTCGAGGCGTTGTCGTCGGTGGTCGGTTGCGGTCCCCGCCAGACCGTGTTCCCTGCAACGAGACGAGCACGGCCTGCCGGGCAGAAACGCCGAACCACACGGAACGGTGCAATGGCCCGGTCAGGCCGTGGCACCCGGATCGAGTCTCTCGGTGGCTAAAAGAACCAACCCGGTTTGGCCCGCGCGGCCTTACGTGAAACCCAGAACGCCAACGGCCCGCTCGCCAAAGCCACCGCCGACGCCAGTTGCGCTTCCCAGCCTTCTTCGATGATCGAGACGCCCACCATCACGCACGCCACCGACACAGGCAACGCCGCCACGAGCCCCACGCCCCACCGGCCGCCGGGCACCTTGAACGGCCGATGCAACCCCGGCTCCTTCACGCGCAGCACGAACAGCGTCAGGCTCTCCAAGAACAGCGCCGCAGAGTACATGATCACGTTCAGTTCGATCAGTTCCAAGAACGACTTGTGGGCCAGAAGCGCATAGATGACCCCGTGCAGCAGAATGGCCCGCCAAGGCGTGCCGAACACGGGGTGGATCGCCACCAATCCCTTGGGCAGGAAGCCGTCCTCGGCCATCACGAAGGGCACGCGCGAAGACGCCAGCAGGCTCGCCGTGAACAAGGCGATCGGCGAGATCAGGCCGGCCACGTTCAGCGCCACCCCCAGCCCCGGCCCGCCCACGGCTTGCCCGATCGCGGGCCATGCGCCCTCGGCCCAATCCTCGGTGTTGGGGAAGTACGCCAAGCCCACCAAGGTGGGAAAGAAGTAGACCGCGAACACGAGCGGCACGCCGATCAGCAAGGCGCGTGGATAGGCTTTCGCGGGCTCTTCGACCTCCTCGGCGATGGTCGAGAGCGCGTCCCAACCCAGGTAGTTCCACATGACGATGGCCATGCCCGAGGCCAATCCGGCTTGCAAGGTCTGGCCGCCGCTGGTGAACTCGCGCACGATGGGTTGCGGGTCGAACGCCATGCGCGCCAGACCGATCAACACCAGCGCGAGGAACGGAACGATGAGGGCGAACGCGAACGCGGTCGAGGTCTTGCCCACGAGCCGCGTGCCTCGGATGTTCAGCCACGTGAACGCGGCGATCACGGCCATCGTGGTCGCCCACCGCGCGGCGGGCTGCTCCAGGCCATCGAATCCGAAGAACAGGCTCAGGAACGACGACAGGTACGTGGTGAACAGGACGGGATAGAGCGCGGCATCCACCAACGTGTAGATCCAGGTCCACCACGCGTTGAGGAACCCGGCGAACGGGCCAAGGGCGCGCTTGACCCACACGATGTAGCCGCCCTCGACGGGCAGGGCGGGGGCCAGTTCGCACGTGGTGAGCGCGTCCGGGAGAGCCCAGACGATGGGCATGAGCGCGATGAGCAGGAGGGCGAGCCCCGGTCCCGCTTCGCCGACCAGCGGCTCCAACCCATAGGGTCCGCCGCTCACGCAGCAGAATACGGCGAACACCAGCATCAGCGGGGTCATGGCCCGCTTGTGGAGCTTTCGGTGTTCTGCGGCGATCACGCGTCGCTATTGAACCACGCTGGCGGGTGGCGGGACGCTGGGCCGTTGGGGAAATCGCTCTCCCCAACGCGACTCAGCCGCCAGAGGCCTGTGCGCGCTTTTCGACGATCCGTCGCG
>JBDHZD010000064.1:0-19464 GCA_039811705.1 Fimbriimonadaceae bacterium
CGGACACAAGCTGCGAGGACTACGACTTCCTGAGCAACCTGCTCATGCGGGCCTACTTCGAGACGATGGCCGAGGCTTCGCGCGTCATGATCGCGCAGGGGACGGGCGGCTCGATGGTGGTCGTGGCCTCCAAGAACGGGTCGGCGGCGGGCTCGAATGCGGCGGTGTATTCGGCGGCAAAGGCCTTCGAGTTGCACTTGGCGCGGTGTTCGGCGAACGACTTGGCCAAGTACGGTATTCGGGTCAACGCGGTGAATCCGGACGCCGTGCTGCAGGGCTCGGGCATCTGGTCGGACGAGTGGCGCACGCAGACAGCGGCTTCTCTGGGGATCGCGCCGGACGCGCTCGAGGCGCATTACCGCGACCGCTCGTTGCTGAAGGTGATGGTCCGCCCGGAGGACATAGCGGAGGCCATCGTGTGGCTGTCGAGTTCGCGGGCGAGCCGGACGACGGGTTGCACGATCAGCGTGGACGGCGGGAATCGGGAAGGGTTCTTGCGTTGAGGGATGGACTTCTTGACCGGTGCCGCCAGGCCCTAGAGGTCCGGGCCTAAACAGAGCAATCGCGAATACGGTCAAGTGCAATGGTCTCGCGTCCCGATTCGACGAGGCTCGCAACGGCGTCCTCGATGTAGGCCAGCTTTAGTAACTCGACAAATTGGCTCTGCAAATACGCCCGCAAGTCCTTGCTTGCCGAAGCGACTTCGGCAGCGATGGTCGGACGACCGTCCACGATCCTGATGATGTCTTCGAAATCGCGGCTCAGGAAGAGATCGTTGCTGTGTTCGCGATTGCTGGAGCGGAATGCCACGAATTTGGTACCCAAGAAGCACACGGGCGTGATGAGATTGATCTGGACACCGTTGGGAAGCGTGCGCTTAGATGCGGTTGAGAGTGCATGCGGATACCAGCTGTTGACGTCATCCTCTGATCCTTGAGTCACCGGGATCACGTCAAGCACTGCGCTGCCATGCAGATAGCGGCACGTGGGACCATCGGGATCATTCCGGAAACCTCTGCTCAACAGGCGCCGATCAAGCTCATAGAGCTCCACGATGCTGCCACCGATTTCAATGGCAACGTCAACGTCCTTGGTGGGTCGGTCGGGTTGAACGCCAGGCTCAGACAGCAGCAAACCAACGACAGCCCCGCCGAGAAAGACGACTTCTTTGCACAGGTCGTCTCCAAGGGCCAGAGCCGCATGGACGACCATCTCAATCGGTGGAAGAGCGCGCATCGTCACTCTGGCTCCTCATTTGCCAATCGCCGCCGCAACTCCTTCTCGGCGAGCGAGCGCTCTCGATTGCCGCCGAGCCGAAGGGCGTCCACCAGGGCCAAAAGCTCGTAGAATCCGGAATCCTGGCTGGCCGCAAAGGGTGCGCGGGGGTGTAGGGGCTCGACCGAGAGACCGCGAACCGTGCCCTCGGGATGAGGCCACGCGGGAGGGAGCAGGTCGGAGGCAGCGATCTCGTTGCAGAGGGGTGGCGCGGCCCAAGCCGTTGGAGTGCCGCGCACCTCGCCGCCACGCTTGGGAGCAAGGAAGTAGCGGGCCCCATGCACAAGAGCCTGTCCGAACGGGTGCGCGTTGATGCGCTTGCGCGCGGGGAAGTACAGCCGCAACGCTTCGGCCTTCTTGAGGCAGCGGTTGACCACCGACGGACTCACACCGATCTCGTGGGCAAGCCCGCTTTGCACCCAGGGCCGACCGCCCATCGCTGCAACCTTGAGCAGCACGTATACGTCCACCGAATCCAACATGAGGGTACTGTACCATATTCCGGAATCTGGAATATGGAC
The DNA here is from genome assembly GCA_039811705.1 of Fimbriimonadaceae bacterium. Classification (GTDB taxonomy): domain Bacteria; phylum Armatimonadota; class Fimbriimonadia; order Fimbriimonadales; family Fimbriimonadaceae; genus UBA2387. The sequence goes on from JBDHZD010000064.1 coordinate 1,797, forward strand.
TCCGAGGCCGAAACTACGGCACGCCCCACCATTGGCTTCTATGGCGCTGGGTTCGGTCAGCGGTCCTTCTCGACCGGTTTTGCGTTGCGCAGGGCCAAGTCGCGCTCGCGCATCCGATCCAGAATCCGCAGCTTTTCTGCGTAGGGCAGAGCGGCAAGCTTGAGCCGGTACGCCTTCTTCGAGGCCGCGATCTTCCTGAGGTCGAACGTCATCCGCTTCGCTCCACATTCTGGAATACGGAATCAGGACGCGACAACCGCACCTTCCGCTCGGCGCTGAATCACCCATAATGGGCGCATGATCCTGGCCCTGGCGAGTTTGCTGGCCATCGCGCCGCCCTTCTTCATCAAGGGCGCGGTGGGCACCGAGCGGCTCGACCAACTCGCCGCCGCCGGCGCCAACGCCATCCGCATCGTGGACGCCCGCAACGCTGCCGAGACGCTCGACCGGGCCCACGCCAACGGACTGCGCGCGCTCGTCACGCTCGATGTGGGCCAAGCTCGGCTCGGCTTCGATTGGTCCAACAACGACCAACGCAAACGCCAACGCGAGCTTGTCTTGGAGCAGTGGGAGCGGTACGCCGCCCACCCAGCCCCGTTCATGTGGTCGCTCGGTTCGGAAGTCGAGGTGGGCTACGACGCGGACGAGAACCTCTGGAAGGGCCTCGGAGAACTGGCCGAAGCCCTCAAAGCCAAAGACGCCGCCAGGCCCGTGATCCTCACGCTCGCCGAAGTGACGCAGGCCAAGATCGACGCCATCGTGCGCTTCTGCCCGAAGGTGGACGCCATCGGCGTCAACACCTACGCTGGACTGGCCTCGCTGCCCCAGCGGCTGGAAACCTACGGCTGGAAGAAGCCCTGGCTGGTCACCGAGTTCGGCCCGTTCGGGCCATGGGAAGTCGCCAAGACCCAGTGGGGCGCGGCCCGCGAACCCATGGGCCAGCAGAAGGAAGACATCTATCTCAGCAACTACCTGCGCTCGGTCGAGGCAAACCGCCCCAACTGCTGGGGCTCGTTCGCGTTCTTCTGGGGTCACCGGTACGAGGGCACGCCGACGTGGTTCGGGCTCTTCCTACCCTCCGGCGAGCGCTTGGGCGGCGTGGACGCCCTCACCTTTGCATGGAGCCGCAAGTGGCCAACCAACCGATGTCCGAGGATCTTCTATCTGGACACGACCATCGACCAGAGCCCCGTCGCACCGGGCTCCGAGCAAAGCGCCGTGGTCGTCGCCTTCGATCCCGACGACGATCCGCTGACGATCAAGTGGGAGGTCCGCGCCGAGATGACGGGCGACGGGGTCGAGCCGAAGCTCATCTACGATTCGATCTCGGGCAAGATCGGGAACCAGGTTCAAATCCGGGCGCCGCTGGCCGAGGGCGCGTACCGTTTGGTCGTGGTCGTCACGGATGGCAAGGGCAACGCGGCGACGGCCAACGTGCCTTTCTTGGTCAAGAAGGGCTAAGGCATCCAGTGGCCGAGCTTGTCGCGCTTGGTCTCCAAGTACCGCTTCCTCGCGTCCGATGGCTCGGCGATCAGCGGGACGTGCTCGACGATCTCCAGCCCGTAGCCCGTCAGACCGGCCACCTTTGCAGGGTTGTTGGTCATCAGACGCAGCCGCCGCAAACCCAGATCGGCCAGCACTTGCGCGCCGAGGCCGTAGTCGCGAAGGTCGGCCTTGAACCCGAGCGCTTGGTTGGCCTCGACCGTATCCAAACCTTGGTCTTGCAGCGAATAGGCGCGCAACTTGTTCAGGATGCCGATGCCGCGGCCTTCCTGGGCGATGTAGAGCACGACGCCGCGCCCTTCGGCCTCGATGGTCTGGAGCGCCATGGCCAGTTGGTCGCCGCAATCGCAGCGCAACGAACCCAGGATGTCGCCGGTCAGGCAACTCGAGTGCACACGCACCAAAACGGGGTCTTCGGTGCACACGTCTCCCTTGACGATCGCCAAATACGGCGCGGATTCCACTCGAGGCTCATAGGCGTGGATTTCGAATACGCCGTACTTGGTGGGGAACTGGATCGGCCCGGCGATGCGCTCCACCAGCTTCTCGGTCTTGCGCCGGTAGGCGATGAGGTCGGAGATCGTGATGAGCTTGAGGCCGTGCTCGCGGGCGAAGGGCACCAAGCCGTCCATGCGCATCATCGTGCCGTCCTCGGAAAGGATCTCGCACAGCACGCCCACGGGCTTGAAGCCTGCCAACCGGCACAGGTCCACTGTGGCTTCGGTATGTCCGGCTCGGCGCAACACGCCGCCGTCTTCCGCGCGCAGCGGGATGACGTGGCCCGGGCGAGCGAGATGCTCGGGCTTCGACGCATCGTCGCAGAACAGAGCCACCGTCTTGGCCCGGTCGAACGCGGATACTCCCGTCGTGCAACCTTCGATGGCATCCACCGTCTCGCCCATCGCCGTGCCATGGCGGCTGGTGTTGTTTTTGGTCATCATGGGGATGGCCAATCGGTCGAGCACTTCGGGGGTGGTGGGGATGCACGGAACGCCGCGACCGAACTTGAGCATGAAGTTCATGGCTTCAGGCGTGCACGTTTCGCCCGGCATGATCAGGTCGCCCTCGTTCTCACGGTCGGGGTCATCGACCACCACGACCATCTTGCCGGCCTTCAGGTCTTCGATCGCCTCGGGAATCGTCGCGAAGTCCATATGGAACGATTCTACGGGATCGGCAACCGATTCGCTCGGGACGCGACCGAAATGCACCTCGCCGTGTCCATTCCAGAGGTCTTCTTGGTAGACTAGTCTCAACGTGTTTCTCGGGAAGCACGACCAAGGAGCAACCGTGCCCGCAGACAAGAGCGCACCCCAAGACAAGACTCTCGCCGAACGCGAACGCCAACTCGAAGCCGCCGTCAGCCAGATCGAACGCACGTTCGGCAAGGGAGCCATCATGCGGCTCGGGACGGGCGAGCGGGCAACCGTCGAGGCCATCCCGACGGGCTCGCTCAGCCTCGATCTCGCACTCGGGGTGGGCGGCGTGCCGCGCGGGCGCATCACCGAAATCTACGGCGCGGAAAGCAGCGGCAAGACGACGCTCGCCTTGCAGATCATCGCCGAAGCGCAACGGCGCGGCGGATTGGCTTTGTTCATCGACGCCGAACACGCCCTCGACACCGAGTACGCACGGGCACTGGGCGTCGACATCGACCGGCTCTACATCTCTCAACCCACGACGGGCGAGGAAGCTCTCGAGATCATGGACGGCATGATCCGCTCGAACGCCGTGGACGTCGTGGTGCTGGACTCGGTCGCCGCGCTCGTCCCCAAGGCCGAAATCGAGGGCGAGATGGGCGACTCGTTCGTCGGCATCCAGGCCCGCATGATGTCCCAGGCCATGCGCAAACTGGGCGGCGGCATCAACAAGTCGAACACGGTCGCCATCTTCATCAACCAGCTCCGCGAGAAGATCGGCGTGATGTACGGCAACCCCGAAACCACGCCCGGCGGCCGCGCGCTCAAGTTCTGGGCCTCGGTCCGGTTGGAAGTCCGCAAGGGCGAAGCCCTAAAGGTGGGTACCGAGCAAGTAGGCGCGCGCACCAAGGTCAAGGTGGTCAAGAACAAAGTCGCGCCGCCGTTCAAGAACGTCGAGTTCGACATCCTTTACGGCAAGGGCATCAGTCGAGAAGGCGACCTGCTCGATCTCGCCACCGAATTCGGGCTGGTCACCCGGGCGGGCACCTACTACAATTGCGGCGACATACGGCTCGGCCAGGGTCGAGACAACGCCCGTGGCTACCTTGAAGAGCACCCCGAACTGTTCGCCGACCTTGACGCCAAGGTCCGCAAGATGGCGGCCGAGAGGACCAAGTGACTCGCTTCTTCCGATTGGGCTTGACCGCGTTGCTGGCGAGCGCCTTCGGCGTGGCCTGCCTGCAGCCCGCCCAACAGACAACCGCAGAGACCGCAAACCCGAAGTTCGTCCGCTTTGCCGATTCCGAGACGCTTTCGGGCTATCTGCGCGGCGATGCCGAAACCGGACCACTGGTCAGCGCCCATCGGGGCGGCCCGGCGCCCGGATTCCCCGAGAACTGTCTCGCCACGTTCGAGAATACGCTCAAGCATGGCCCCGCGATTCTTGAGTGCGATGTCCAGCTCACGCGCGACGGCAATCTGGTGCTGATGCACGACGACACGCTCAACCGAACCACCACGGGCCGGGGCAGGGTTTCAGACGAGACTCTGGAAGGCATCCGTATCGTTCGTCTGCGCGACAATCAAGGCAATCGGACGCCTTACTCGGTGCCCACGCTCGCCGAAGCCTTGGCTTGGTCCGAAGGGCGAGCGATCCTGACACTTGATATCAAACGGGGCATCCCGCCACAGTTGGTCGTGGACGCGGTCAAGAAAGCCGGCGCGGGCAACCGAGTCACCATCATCGTCTACAACCTCGAGGACTTGCTCGCCTACCACAAGCTTGATCCCACGCTCAACATCGCCGGAAGCGCACGAAACGCCCAAGACGTCGCTGCGATCCTGAACTCGGGCGTCCCCGCCAAACGCCTCACCGTGTTCACCGGAGTCGGACGCGTCAACACTCCCGTCGTCGCCGAACTGGGAAAGCGGGGCATCAGAACGATCATGGGCACGTTCGGTGAACTCGATGAGAAGGCCGCAAACGACCCGACCGTATACAGGAACCTGGTCCAGCAGGGAATCGGCATGATCGCCACCGACCGACCCGATCTGGCGTTCAAGGCGCTGGCCGGTGCGTGGCGCGAGCCCGCAAAACAGCGCTCATGACCGCTGAAATCGTCTCGGTCGGCACGGAGTTGCTCCTCGGTCAAACCGTGGACACCAATGCCGCCGAACTTGGCAGAAAGCTGGCCGCTTTGGGCATCGTCCACCGTCGACGCCAGACCGTGGGCGACAATCTGGAGCGCGCGGCCGAAGCCATCCGCGAAGGACTCCAACGAGCCGACACGGTGTTCACGATCGGCGGACTGGGCCCTACTCAAGACGACCTCACGCGGGATGCCATCGCCCTGGCCTTGGGAGTGACCCTGGTCCACGATCCCGAGATCGAGGCACACCTTCGGGCGATGTTCGAGCGCCGCCGGATTCCGTGGACCGACGCGCAAACGAGGCAAGCCCAGCGACCCGATGGCGCCCAACCCGTCCCGAACCCGAACGGGACCGCTCCTGGCCTGATCTGCGAACGCGATGGCAAGCGGGTCATCGCCCTGCCAGGTCCGCCCAACGAGTTCGGGCCGATGGTCGATGGTCCCGTTGGCGAGTATCTGGCCGCGTTGACGGGCGGCATGGCCCTGCATTCCCGCGTGGTCCGGGTGTGCGGCATGGGGGAAAGCATGGTCGAGAAGACCATCCGCGACTTGGTGGACGGCGAAAACCCAACCGTCGCTCCCTACGCCAAGCTTGGCGAAGTCCACTTGCGTGTGAGCACCATGGCACCCGACGCCGCCACTGCCGCGACGGTGCTCGAACCCGTGGTCGCCACGATCCGCGAACGCCTCGGCGAGCATGCGTATGGTTTCGACGATCAGACCTTGGAGTCCGCGGTGGTCGGCCTCTTGCGAATTCGGAACCAAACGCTGTCCGTCGCCGAGAGCATGACTGGCGGCGGACTTGGAGGACGCCTGACATCCGTCGAGGGTTCCAGCGCCCCTTTTGTTGGCGGCGTGATCGCTTATCAAGCCTCGGTCAAGGAACAGCTTCTCGGCGTCCCGCGCGCGTTGCTCGAATCCCACGGAACAGTCTCGGAGGCCTGCGCTCGCGCCATGGCCGAAGGCGCGCGCAACTTGTTCGACACACACGTCGCGCTGGCGATCACCGGGAATGCAGGACCCACGGTGGATGCGGCCGGAACGCAGGTGGGCAAAGTGTTCATCGCGCTGGCCTCTAAGGAAACGACCGAAGTGGCCGAACACGAGTTCACGGGTCAACGGAGCGCCGTCCGCACCAAGGCCAACCAGAGCGCCCTGACCATGCTCTGGTTCGCGCTCAATCGGTAAAGAAACCAGCATCGGCGACTCCGAATGACGCCCGGATTTGCCGATACTCCATAGTGGTTTGCCGAGAGACGCGAGGCAACCGCATTGCCATGTTCGACCTTGCGCGAGTCCAGAGAGTGCTGAATCGAGGCCGCGCATGGGCATGCGCCGTGCTTGCCTTCGCGGCAACCGTGGCGATCGGCCAGACGACGCCACCCGTTGGCACGGGACTTCTCGACCTGAAGGGGGTCGACTTCTCCCGACTCGGACGCGTACCCCTCGCCGGCCAGTGGCTGTTTGCTCCCGGAACTCTTGACGCAACCAAGCCGCCAAGCCAAGCCATCACGGTCCCCGCCCCTTGGAACGCCGAAGTCAACGCCGCGGTGAAACAGGACGCACAAGGGAAAGGCGTCTACCACCTGACCGTCGATCTCGGCAAGAATCCGGGCAACCTCGCTTTGGCGATGCCGGACAACGCCGGCGCGTACGTCGTGTACCTCGATGGCAAGAAGATCTTCCGCAACGGCACCCCGGGCGACGCGAGTACCGAACGAGCCAAGATGGTCCCGCGGGTCATCCCGTTGCCACCCGGCATCCATGGCAAGCACCGGCTCGCCATCGCGGTCTCGAACCATGTGCACGCGGTGGGCGGACTGGCGATCGCTCCCGAGATCGGTCGGGCGAGCGTCCTGCAGACTCAGGAGGAACGCGCGGGCAGTCTGGCCTGGCTGATTTTCGGCGCGGCTCTGGCCATTTTCCTGCACTACGCCGTGATGTTCGCGATCTCGCGAGACTGGGGTTACGGCCTCTACTCGCTGCTGTCGCTGATCCTGGGCTTCTATCTCCAGATCACGCAGTCGTACCACTACTCGGTCTTCCCGTCGATCGACGAGGTCACCCGCCTCAAACTCGAATACGGATTGCTTCTCTCCATTCCCCTCGCGATCTACGGGTTCATGCGGAGACTCTATCCACACGAGATCCCCAAGGTCCCGCTATGGATCTTCCTGGCGTGTTCGGGCCTCGGCATGCTGTTCGTCGCCGCGAACCACCCGGTCGCTTTCACCCAACAGCGCAGCCTGCTGTCGTTCTATGTCCTTGCGGTGATGCTTGTCGTCCTTGGAGGGATTCTGCTGGCCGCCGCGCGCAAGCGCGATGGAGCGGCCCTCGTCGTGGTCTCGTTCCTCCTGACGTTCCTCGCCGCCAGTCACGACGTCTGGATGCGCGTCGGCAATGTGGACGGAGCCATGCTGACGGGGTGGGCGTTCCTCGTTTACACCGTGGGCAACGCCGGAGCCCTGGGCGCGGTGGCGAGTCGAACGCAACAAGAAATCAAGAACCTCAGCAACGATCTGGCCCGCCTCAACGCCTCGCTGGAAGAGCGCATCCAAAAGCGGACGCAAGAACTTGCCGACAGCGAACGACGACTCCGCGACGTGTCCGAGGCCGTCGGCGAATTCATCTGGGAAACCGACCGGCGCGGCGTCTTCACCCATGCCAGCGACCGAGTGCGCGATTTGTTGGGCTTCAGGCCAGAAGAATTGTATGGACGTTCGATTTTCAGCTTGCTGACCGCCGACGTACGAGAGGACGCCGCCGTCCTCATGGACCCCGAAAACGGCAGCGACGGATTCCGAGGCGCCGAACTCGAAGTGCTCGCCAAAGGGGGAGAGCGGGTCTCCCTAGAGGTCAGCGCCGTGCCGATCTATGCCAACGGCTCGTCGACACTCGTTGGCTGGCGCGGTGCGGCGATGGACATCAGCGACCGCAAGCGCACCGAACAGCAACTGCATGAACTCGCCCGAACGGACTCCCTGACCGGACTCTCGAACCGGCGTCACTTCATGGAACGCGCCAGCGAACTGGTCAGCATGTGTCGGCGCCAAGGCTGGTCGGCCGCCATGGTGCTCATCGACGTCGACCGATTCAAGTCGGTCAACGACACCTACGGCCACGAAGCGGGGGACCAAGTCCTGAAGCTGGTGGCGAAAGTCATTCAAGGCGCGACGCGCGAGGTCGATGTCTTGAGCAGGTACGGGGGCGAGGAGTTTGCCCTGTTCTTGCCCAACACGGACATGGACACGGCAGTCAAGGTCTCGGAGCGGGCTCGCATGGCCTTGGAGGAGTCGCCGATGGAATGGGAAGGAACGACTTTGCGAGTCACCGCCTCGCTGGGCATCGCCTGGGCGACCAGCGAAGACCTCGACCTGAAGAACCTGACGATCCAATCCGACAAGGCCCTCTACGCCGCCAAGGCAAGCGGACGCAATCGCGTCCTCGTCTACTCTCCCGAACTCGAAAGCGACGCCGCGTAGGCGATGTGCATTTGCTCCGCGAGACGCATCTGCACCTCGGCGCGGTGTCGGTTCAGATCCGGCGCCTCGTCCGGCACGCGATAGTATGTGTCGCCCCGCAGGTGGTCTGTGGCAAACCGAAGCGCTTGTTCCAGAGTCATCGCCATCGCCGCGCGTTGCATGCGCCCCACCAAACGCGGATCGACGGACGCCGAACGCGCATCCAGAAACCCTTCGCGCATCGCATGCTCGACCTCTTCGTCGAACCGCACGTCGTCGAGGTTCGAAACGATCTCGCCCGCGGGATTGGCGAGCGATCGGACGGCGTCCGCCCAGTCCAGCTCCCAAGGACCCGGCATCACCGTGTCCAAGTCGATCAGAGCGACGACGCGATCTTCAGGATCGAAGAGAAAGTTCTCCAACTTGGTGTCGCCGTGGACGGCCGTCTCTTCGCACCACATCTCCCGCAAGGCCATCGCCCTGGGCCTCGCTTCCAACAAAGCGTCGATCATCGGGCGGCATCCGGCCAACCGCTGCCGAAACAGGGCGACGTCGCGTACAGCGTACAGGTGCCGCGTCGCTTCGAGCACCAGCGGGTCCGACGGAAGAAGGTCGGCACATTGAGTGGGTTCCTCGCAACCCCGCAACACAGCCTCCAACTGGCGAAAGTAGCCCTCGGTATCGTGGAAGCCGGGAAGCGAACCCCGCTCTAGACTGACCCGCGCTCCAATGGCCGCAGCTGCGGCAAGCCCTTTGCCGATCTCGCCCGCAAGAACCAGCTGGCGTTCGCGGTCTCCGACGTCGCTCAGCCGCTTGTAGGAGCGCACGCCCTCGATCAAGCTCATCGCTCGCCACCAGCCCGAGTCGTCCTCCACCAGATTGGATCCCTCGCCCGTCGTCGCGAAGGCAAACGCCCGCCACCTTTCCGGCAGGGCACCTTCGCGCATCAGACGGTGTTGAGCGCCCAGCCACGCTGTCGCCCCATCCATTACCCGATGAGGATCTCTAAACACCGAAGTGTTGATTTTCTGGACCAAGAACTTGCCTTGATCCGATTCGACGAGCCAGCATTCCGGGTTGATGTTGCCCCGCTCGGCAAAAGGCTGCGCCGAGTGCACGCTGCCCAAGGCGAACCGTTCGACCGCCTTAGGCGGGAGCATCGGGACTCCTGAGTTTCACCGGCTCGGCAGAGGACTTCTTCAGGCGCAGATTCAGCATCTCGACCAGCGTGGCAAAGGCCATCGCGAAGTAGGTGTAGCCCTTTTCGATGTGCGCGCCAAACCCCTCGGTCACGAGATTCACGCCGATGAGCACCAAGAAAGCCAAGGCCAGCATCTTCACGGTCGGGTGCTTTTCGACAAAGTTGCTGACCGGACCGGCGAACGCCAGCATGAAGCCGACCGCCACAACGACCGCCGCGATCATGATCTCGGTACGGTCCGCCATCCCGACAGCCGTGATGACCGAATCCAGCGAGAAGACGATGTCGAGCACGAGAATCTGCGCGATCACGCCCGAGAACGTCGCCGCCTTGCCCCCTTTGCCATGGTGCTCCTCGCCCTCGAGCTTCGCGTGGATCTCCTTGACCGCCTTGTAAAGCAGGAACAGGCCGCCGAACAGCAGGATCAAGTCGCGACCGGAGAACGGATGACCGAACGGCTCGATCAGCGTCGCCTTGAGGCTCATCACCCACGTGATCGACAGCAGAAGCAGAATGCGGGTCACCAATGCCAGCATCAGGCCGATCTGACGCGCCTTCGCCCGCTGGCTCTCTGGCAACTTGCCAGCCAAGATCGAGATGAACACGATATTGTCGATGCCGAGGACGATTTCCAGGACGGTCAGCGTCAGAAACGCCATCCAGGTTTGGGGTTGGGCGAGCCACTCCATGGTCGGTGCGCGTATTGTGACCTCAAGCCGCGCCGATTAGTACGGCATGGGGATACATCAGACAAGGTATCACTAGCGGCAATGCCAAAGCCCGTGGTCATTGTCGGCGCCGGTCTAGCGGGTCTGATCGCCGCTCGACGCCTTAGCGAAGCTCAAGTGCCGTTTCTCGTCCTCGACGCCGATGATCGTGCCGGCGGCCGCTTGAAGACGGACATCGTCGATGGCTTCCGGCTCGATCGCGGGTTCCAGACGCTCTTCACGGCCTATCCAACACCTCAAGCCGAGCTCGATACCAAGGCGCTGGACTTTCAGGTGTTCGCTTCCGGCGCCGAAGTGTTTGATGGAGTCAAGCGGCACGGGTTGCAGTTCGATCGGCGCGATGTGTCTCTGATCCTGTTCAACCGGTTTGTCTCGTGGCCCGACAAGTTTCGACTTGGTGCGTGGGCGAAGCATCTGGAGGATTCGACCGAAGCCGACCTGCGACACGAAGAGGATACGACTACAGAGACCTACCTCCGCCGGTTCGGATTCAGCGAGCGGCTGCTCGACACATTCATGCGGCCTTTCTATGGCGGCGTGTTTCTGGACCGGGGCCTCCAGTTCTCTTCGAACCAGTTCAATTGGGTCTCGAAAATGCTCATCGAGGGTGACACCGTGGTGCCGAACCAGGGCATCGAGGCGATACCGGCGCAACTCGCCAGCTCCCTCCCTGCGGACGCGTTTCGCTTCAAAACCCGCATCGCAAGCCTGAAGAAGGACGGCGGAAAGGTTACTGGAGTCGTGACAGAAGGGGGCGAGACGATCGAAGTCTCGGCGGTCATCTTGGCTGCCTCGGCGGGCGAAGCGGCCCGGCTGGCTGGTATCACCCCGCCTCCGCCGGGGCGAACGTCGGTCTGTATGTACTTCGAAACCCCCGCGCCGGTGATCAAGAGCAAGTGCATTGTGCTCAACGGCTCGGGCGAGGGGCTGACCAACCACGTGGTCCCCGTCACCAACCTCTGTCCCGCAGCCGCGCCTGGCGGGAAGCATTTGGTCTCCTTGACGTTGCTGGATGGCGCGGACCGCACCGATACCTACCTCGACGTCGTCGTCCGCAAAGAGATGGCGGCATGGTTTCCAGATGCGAACCCAAAGCTGTGGCGGCATCTGCGCACCTACCGCATCCGCAACGCCCAACTGGCCCAAGCGCCCGGGTTCCAAAAGCACGCCCCGAGCATGCAGACCCCAACGCCCGGCCTCTATCTGGCGGGCGAATGGGTGGACAACAGCTCCATCGAAGGCGCGATGCGGTCCGGCGACCGATGCGGGCGGCTGGTTGCATCCGCCGTCGCCGCAGCGGTCTAGGTCACGACGGACCGAATACGCCGATCTCTTGCCGCACGTAGCGAAGGCCCACCACATAGGCCTCGAATCGGCGGCTCATTTTGTCGTAGAACGACGACTCGCGCCCATACGGTTCGTGGCGGAACTCGCTGACGATGCCGTAGCTCGTTCTGCCCTGGGCAATGGGGTGTAGCAATGGTTCGCCGTTCAACGTGACCGGCGTCTTCGGAACGGATTCGGGAAACAGGCCCGCCCAAAACAGCAGGAAGTCGCCGATGTGTTTGTGGACCTCCCGCTCGCGCTCGAACGAGGTTGCGTTGTACCGCACGTCTCCCTCCATGAGCATCTCGCCCAAATCGGTGACGCGCCGACCGAACGCGTTCCGGATCGCGTACACCTGGTCGTCGTGAAGGAAGTCGACGAGCAAGTTGGACACGTAACGTTCCACATCCTCGTCGCCACGCAGTTCGAGTCGGTCGTGGAACGCTCGATGCACCATCTCGCCGAACATTCGTCGAATCGGATGTTGGTCGCTGATTTTTTCGGGCATCTCGCCTCCTGGCTTTCGGCCGATATCCGAGGCCGTAAACCTCATATCGGCTGTTTTTAGAGAGACGCATGATAACTGGCGGAGTGTTTCCAATCTGGGCCGAATTCGTCGGAGCGTCTCCCGAGCAGCCCGATCCGTCATGATCATCAGCAGATGCGGTTGATGCGGATTCCCGGCGCGATAGGAGTCGATGAAGCAGGACGCGGACCCCTGGCGGGCCCCGTCGTCGTGGCGGCCGTGCAATTGCCCAAAGGTTTTCGCTGTCCGGAACTCGACGATTCCAAGAAACTCGATGCAGCCACACGAGAGCGGTTGGCTCATCGTATCCGAACCGTCTGCCGCTGGTCGATCGCCGTGGGAGACTTGGGTGCCATCGAGCGCAGAAACATTCTCTGGGCCACTCTGGACGCTATGGAAGAAGCCGCCGCCGCCATCGGGGTCGCTGACGCGGAAGTCTTGGTGGATGGGAACCGGCTCCCCCCCGGGCTTGCAGGCCGCGGGCGCGCCATTGTGGATGGAGATGCCAAGGTTGCGTGCATTTCCGCCGCCTCGATCTTGGCCAAAACGCATCGTGACGCCCTCATGCGCGACCTCGCGGCCGAGTACCCCGAGTACGGGTTCGAGCGGCACTTCGGATACGCCACCCCCGAACACCTCGCCGCGATCGAACGCCACGGTCCTTGCCCGATCCACCGCCTGACCTTCGCGCCATTCAAGAAGGAGGCGCAGCTTTGCCTCAGCCTCGACGCATAGGCACCGACGCCGAAGACCGCGCCGCCGAGCACCTCCTGTCCAAGGGCTTGACGTTGCTCACGCGCCGGTTCAAGTCCGGGCGCGGCGAGATCGACCTGATCGCGTTGGACGGCGACCGGCTGGTGTTCGTCGAAGTCAAGGCCCGCCGCAACCCCGACGACGCCCTGTCGGCAGTCACGCCAGCCAAGATCCAGCGGCTGGTGGATGCCGCGGCACGCTACGCCGAGGGCGTCGGCTTGGACCACGAATGGCGGTTCGATGTCGTGGTCGTCTGCCCCGGCGCGATCCACCACTACCCCGATGCGTTTCAGGCTTGGTGAATCGACTTACCGCAACCGCGCGACGCGGACGACCGTGTTGGTCCCGTAGGGGTAGCCCGTGGCTTCAAGCGTGAGTTCGCCAGAAGACCGGTCCACCCCAAAGGTCAGCTTCTCGCCGCTGTCCATCCATCGCGCCTCGGCGAACTCGCGATCCACACCTTTGAACACGCGCTTGCCCGGCCCCCGGCTCTTCGGCCCGTGAGCCTGTGTGTTGCTGGTGGCCGTGAGGTTGGTGACGAAGAGGTACAGCTCGTCGCCCATCGCCAGCGCGAAGTCGTCTCCTTCTGCCGTGATTCCACCAGGACGCCCTTGGTACATCACTCCTTCGGCCCCCCCATGAAGCTCGATCCAATCGCCCACACGCGCCAGAGCCGCCGCTTCATAGGCGGGAACAGCGCCCTGGGCTTCGGGCCCGATGTTCATCAACAGGTTGGCTCCTGCCCGGCGGGCGAAGCAAAGCTCTTCGATGACGTGGGAGGGCGAGAGGAAGTTGAAGTCGTGGTTCGCCACACCCCAGTGGAAGTTCATCGTGTGGCACATCTCGGCGGCGACGTACTTCTTCGCACCGCGTCGGTCGAGGGGCGTGGGCCGTCCCCGTTCGAACGTGACGCTGTCGATCTCGGGATGCCCACCCCGACCCATGGCGTCGATCCCCGAGTTGTTGATGACGATGGCGTCCGGCTGGTGCTTGCGGATGACCGCATACAGTTCCGTCTCGTGCCAGTCGACGTCCTTCTTGCTCCAGTTGCCGTCGAACCAGAAACCGCCGATCTTCCCGTACCGCGTGCACAGCAGTTCGACGCTGGCTTGAAGGTACTTGTGGTAGCCCTCCCAGTCGTTGGCGAACCGCTCGTCGCTCCAATCCAGCGTGGTGCAGTAGAGCATCGGCACGATCCCCTCGGCGCGGCACGCCTCAACGAATTCGAGGATGAGGTCGCGTTTGGCCGGGGTGTGGGTGACATCGAGCTTGGAGAGCCCGCGCGTGTCGTACAGGCTGAACCCGTCGTGGTGCCGCGTCGTGTGCGTGATGTACTTCATCCCAGACCGCTTGGCCGTCTTGGCGAGCTTTGTCGCATCGAAGTCGCTCGCGGTGAACGTGCCCATGAGCTTCATGTACTCGTCCTTCGGGATGCGGTGGAGGTTCATGGCCCACTCGCCCTTGCCGATCTGGGAGTAGAGCCCCGAGTGCACGAACATGCCGAACGCCAGCGATTCGAACGCGGCAATGCGCGGCTCGGGGGAGGGAACGGGGTCTTGGGTGGTGTTGGTCATGGCGAATCGGCCCAGCGAACCCGCGAGAACGCTGCTCGCGCCAAGCTTGATCACGTCGCGCCGGGTGGGCATGGTGGGCGCAGTTTACCGAGGGTCTGGTCTGGACAGAATTCGCTCGCGGCGAGCCTGAACACCCTGCAAAGTTGCGGGGTTTGACCGAAACCTAAAGCAGGTCGTCATGTTCGAACTGATCGCGCGCCTTCTCCTAGCCCTGAGTGCCTCCCTTGCGGCGTTTCGCTTCGGATCGCCCAGCGAGTTCGAATGGGTGGGCGGCGCCTCGGCGTTGTTTGCGGCGCTCGGCGTGGTCGTGTTCTTGTTCGAACGCCGCGGGCTCCGCAACCCCGGCGTCGCAGGGTTCTCTGCGGTGGCCGACGCCTTCCTCTTCGCATTCGCGCTCGCTTCGGTGGGCCGCTTGGATGCGTTCGGTTATGTCGTTCTGGCTCCGTTGGCCTATGCCGCCGCCCGGTTCGGCTCGCACCCCAGCGCGATGGCGCCATTGGCCGCCGCCGCCTTGCTGGTCGCCGATGCGTTGGTCGCCCGGCACACCCAACCCAGCCTCGGCCTTTTGGGTACGGTCGGCCTGGTCGCCGCGATCGGCCTCCTGATGACCCAGCGCCGCACCGTGATGAGCGAGAGTCAGCCCCTCGGCGAACCGGTCCTGCCCCCCTCGGACCCGGAGTCGCCCGACGAGACGATCGAGCCGACGGCCTACCTTCAGTTGCGCGAGAGCTACCGTGCGTTGCGCGACGAGTTTCGACAACTCCAGATCCGTAGCCGCCAGGACCGGCTTCTGGTCAAGCTGATCGAAACGCGACATAGCAAAGGAGCGGAATTCTACAAGTCGGTTGCGTCCACCATGGCGAAATTGACCCGTGTGGACCAAGCCATCTTGCACACTTACGCCCAGTTCAGCGACGCCTTCGTCGTCCGCGGTGTCGAAGGAGACGTCCCGATGGCGATGTCGCAACAGGCGTTGCATGTCGACATGTCGCTGGGCCTCTCGTCGGTCCCCAAGCAAGCCGCCGACCGGCTTCGGGCCCTGCAGTCCTCCGACGACAAGCTCACCTCGGCCAACATCGTGTTGCTGGACCAAGGGCGCCCGTGCGGCATGCTCACGCTCCGCTGCGAGGACCCCGACGTGCTCGACGAAGCCCGGCGACAGGCCGAGGAGTCGGCCCCGATCCTCGCTTGGCTGCTTCGTGAGTCGGCGGCGCAACGCCGTACCGAGGCCCGGCTGCGCGAAGCCGAACTGCTGTACGAAATCGCTTCCGCCACAGCGGGTGCGCAATCTCCGGAGACTCTTGCGTCGCGCGTCGTATCCGAACTCGGAGAATCGTTCGATTGGGACCATCTTGCCGTTTCGTTCTTGGACGGAACAGACATCCTTCACGTTGCTGGCAGAGGGCAGAATCTGAGGTTCTTGGAGACGATGAGCTTCGCCTATGGGCCAGGTGTCGCGGGTTGGCTGAAGATCGGCGCACCGGAGCTGGCGTTGTTCGACGTGTTCGAGGACCAGCGCTGCGACCGTGCCGAAGCCTTGCGGCAGCGCGTCGGCAGTTTCTGCGCAATCCCGATCCAGTTCGACGAAGCCCCCTACGGGATTCTGACGGTCTCGACCCCCGTCGCGGGCGGTATCGACGTCCACGAGCAACACACGCTCCGTCTTATCGCGGCCGAACTGGGGCAAGCCATCGGCCGTCTGGTCGAGCAAAGCCAGCGGGAGAGCGGCCTCATGACAGCCAAGGAGTTCCAGTCCGCCGTCGCCGCTGCGGGCGAGGGGTGGTTGGTCTACCTGGAGCCGCTCAAGAAGGGCGAGATTCTGGAGACCTTCGGGCGACCGGCCCTGATGCGCGCTCAGCGCACATTCGCACGCAAACTGCGCGCCAAGCTTCCCGTCGGCGGAATGCTCTGCAGACGGACCGAAGGCGACTTCGTGGCGTTCCTGCCCGGTTCCTCCGAGCCCTTCGCCCACAGTTGGGCAAACGAGGCGGCGGCGATGGCGTCCATGGTGGCCATCGAAGGCGCGGGCGGGATGCGCAAGCCCCTGGCCCTCCGCGCGCGCTCGGCACCGATCCGCTCTGAATCGGCCGTCGCGGCGTAGGTGGCGGGCTCCAGCGCTTGGGCAAAAACCGCACTAAACCACGCGCGCGAACTTCCGCTATTTGGCCCCTGAAATCGGGGCGCTAGGTTCAATGCGGCCTTTCAAGCTCCCTAACAACTTCCGCTATTCGCCGCGGCGCGCTTCCGCAAATCGGCACAAAACAAACGACCCTCTGCTGGCCAAGCCACCAGAGGGTCGCGGTCGAAACGTGATACGCCCGCTCAGCCCAATCGGGCGTTGACGGCGTTCCAGTCGATGACCTGGACATACGCGTCCAAGTACTTCGCGCGGGCCGTGGCGAAGTCCAGATAGTACGCGTGCTCGTACACGTCCAGCGCCAGAACCAGCGTGTGGTTCCAGATGGGGAAAGTGTTTTGGGCGTCGCCCAGGTAGTTGAAGATGCGCTTCTCTTCGTGGTCGTAGGCCGTGAAGACCCAGCCGCGCGCGCCCATGCCCGTCGCCTTCAGGTCCTGGACCCAGGCCTCGAAGCTGCCGTAGGCTTGCTCGATGAGCGTGGCGATGCGTCCCGTGGCGGGGCCGCCGGCGCCGCCGATCGTGTCGAAGTAGACGTTGTGGTTGATCAGGCCCTCGTAGGCGAACGAATAGTCGGCCTTCAGGGCGCGGATGTCGCTGTAGATCTGGTTCGCCTTGGCGGGGTCGGTGTCGAGCGCGGCGAGCTTCTGGCGGATCTCGTTGGTCTTGCGGGCGTAGCCCTGCCAGAGCTTCAGGTGCTCCTCGTGGGTCTTGCGCGAGATGCCGACGCGCTCGGTGGTGAAGACCTTTTCGGGGAGAGATTCGGGAACGGCGACGAGCTTCACATCCATAGTCTTGTCCTTTGCGGCGGCGAGCGGCCACCCTGATCCGGTCACGGACGCCATGCCGACGACTGCGGCGGCACCCATGAAATCACGACGAGTCATCCCAGAACCGGGCTTGGCTCCATCCACCATCTGTGCCCTGAACATACCCCATCTGGACTCGGATGTCAGGAATGAGGCCCAGGCGAGCCCGTCAGTCGCCGTCCGGGTGCTTCGGCGTGATCAAACGCCACGACCGCCACAGCACGGCCCCGCTCCCCGCATCCACCACCACATAAGGGTTCGTCTCGCCCTCGTAGCTCACTCGGTATGCGGGCACGGCGGGCAGGTCCTGCAGCGGCTGCAACTGCGCCTGCTCGGCGGCGATCAGGATCAGGCCCTTGTCTAC
>JBDHZD010000065.1:0-19295 GCA_039811705.1 Fimbriimonadaceae bacterium
CGTGTGGTGGCTCGCCAAGGGACGGCGGGACGATGGCGACGCGCTCCGCCTGAAGGATGGGAGGGTCGTCCGAGTTCGACAGGTGCGCCCTGAAGACAAACCCCTCTTCGTCCGCGCCCTGCGCACCGCCCGCGACCAGACGGTCTACCATCGTTTTGGAACGGTGAAGCGACGGTTTTCGCCGCAAGAGCTTCGCTACCTGACCGAAGTGGACGGCTCGAACCACTACGCGATCGGAGCAACCCTGCGCGCGGGCGGCGTCCTTCGGGGCGTCGGCGTCGCCCGGTTCGTTCGCGACCCGCGCGACCCCTCGCAAGCCGAAGCCGCAGTGACCGTCGCAGACGACTTCCAAGGCGCCGGACTCGGTCGGATGCTGTTTCTCAGGCTTGCCTTGGCCGCTCGCCGCCGAGGCATCTCGCGCTTGGTGTGTCCCGTCCTGGCCACCAACCGTGCCTCGCTTGCGCTGATGCGGCGACTCGACCCCGCTTGCGAGGTCGAGTACGACGGATCCTGGGTCCGGGTGGCACTGGACCTCGACCGCATGCTCTGAGAGCATGGCGTTGTTGCGCTCGAACCGAGGTTCCCCAAGCACGGGATTGTGGGGCGTACAATACTCCCGATGGCCTCGACGCTCTTCGACAAGGTTTGGGACGCCCATGTGGTGACGACGATGGAAGGTGGAGCGACCCTGCTCTACATCGACCGGCACCTCGTTCACGAAGTCACGTCACCTCAGGCTTTCGACGGGTTGCGCGAACAAGGTCGCAACGTGCGCCGTCCCGACCTGACGTTCGCCACCGTCGACCACAACGTGCCCACCGATGGCCGACCCATCGACGAGTCCACGCTCAGCGGCCAGCAAATCGCGGCGCTGGCGCGCAACTGCGAGGAGTTCGGCGTCCCCCTCTTCGGCTACCACCACCCGCGTCAAGGCATCGTCCACGTCATCGGCCCGCAATTGGGCCTCACACTGCCGGGGCTGACCATGGTGTGCGGCGATTCGCACACCTCGACTCACGGGGCGTTCGGCGCGCTCGCCTTCGGGATCGGCACCACCGAGGTCGAGCACGTTCTGGCAACGCAGACGCTCATCGCGTCGAAGAAGCCCAAGTCGCTCGGCATCCAAGTGACGGGTGCATTGCGTCGCGGAGTGACGGCCAAGGACATCATCCTCGCCATCATCCGCAAGCTCGGCGCGGCAGGCGCGACGGGCCACGTCGCCGAGTACTTCGGACCGGCGATCGAAGCCTTGCCCATGAGCGGACGCATGACGATCTGCAACATGTCGATCGAGATGGGCGCGAGGGCGGGCATGATCCGTCCCGACGCCACCACGCTCGCCTACATCGCCGAGGGCGACCGCCCCTACGCCCCCAAAGGCGCGGCGTTCGCCGAACTCGAAGCCCGCTGCGCCGAACTGAAGACGGACGACCCATCGGCCTACGACCGATTGGAGATGCTGGACGCGAGCGGATTGGAGCCGCAAGTGACATGGGGCACGACGCCCGCGATGACCGTGGACATCGGCCAGCCCATCCCCGAGCCCACAGGCCCGGGCGAACAACGCGCACTCGGCTACATGGGTCTCAAACCGGGGGTAGACCTGCGCGAGGTGTCGGTCGACACGGTGTTCATCGGCTCGTGCACAAACTCGCGCATCGAGGACCTGCGGGAGGCCGCCGCGATCGCCAAGGGCCGCAAGGTGGCCTCTGGCGTGCGCGCGATGGTGGTCCCCGGAAGCGAGGCCGTGAAAGCGCTGGCTGAAGCCGAGGGGCTGGCCGACGTGTTCCGCGAGGCGGGATTCGAATGGCACCACGCGGGCTGCTCGATGTGCCTCGGCATGAACGGCGACATCCTTCGCCCACAGCAGCGCAGCGCCTCGACGAGCAACCGACCGTACGAGGGGCGGCAGGGTCCCGGTTCGCGAACGCACCTGGTCAGCCCCGCGACCGCCGCCGCCACCGCCATCGCCGGCCGCTTCGCCGACCCTCGCGAGTACGTGGCTTAGCGAGGCACAGGTGCGCCCTCGAAGTGGCGCCTGACCTCGCCATTCCCTAACACGCGGGCGAACTTGCGCCAGTTCTGAGTCGCATGGCGGACACGTCCGGCGACGATGGCGGGATGAACATTGGCCCGCTGAGCCACCTCGAGCAAATCTTCCACGTCCATCTCGCCCATCGCCTCGACGGGAGGAAGGCACTCGGTGGGAACCAGCGCTTCGGCGGCCTCGGCGTCGGCCCGCCGTTCGATCTCGCTGTCAGCCGACGGGATGCTCAAGTCGTCGGAGATGATCTCGCCCGGCTCGTCCAGATCGCGCCGGACGTGGACGAGTTCGTGGACGAGCGAGTGCCAGAAGTTGTCGATGCGATCGTAGCGAATCGTCAGAGCCACCACCGGCGTCCCGTCCGCCATGAGCATCGCGGCACCGTCGAGGTAGGTCTTCCTGAGATGCGGAGCGTAAACGAACCGGATGCCCTTGTTGGCAAGCATCTCGCGCACGTGCGCCGGGCCATCCTCAAGGGTGCTGAGCGAGGCCACGAGGCGCAAGAAACCGTCGTTGACGGTCGCAGGGTTGAACTTCACGGGAACACGCTGCTCGGACGCCGTGGCGAGCACGTGGAGGCACCAGGCCTGAAACGCCAAGGCGTCCATCTTGGCGTTGTGGCGGGCCTCGTCGTTCTTGCGGCAGCGGGCGGCCACGTGGTTCGGAGAGACGCCGGCCCGAGCGACCAGCCAGCGGAACGCCTCTTCTTCGCGCCCCTTCACGTCGCCGAACCTGACGAACCACCCAAGCCGGCCCATCTCGGCGACAGGGTATCGGTCGGCATGGTCGGCAACGCTGTCTTCGGCGAGTCGGGATCTGGGATCGCCCAAGAGCACCTCTGCGGGAATGCCAAGGTGCTTGTGCAGGGCACGCATCATCTTAAGCGTCAAGGGCTGCTTGCCGCTAAGCACCTCGGAGACTTTGCCGGAGCTGCCGATGAAGGGCTCCAAGTCCCTCCGCTTGAGGCCCAGTTGCTCCATGCGGAACTGGATGGCCCCGATCGGACTGGGTGGCGGGATTTCGATGTTCCGCTCCTCGTAGGAGGCAACCAACTCGCTGACGACATCGAACACGCGGTACTCCTCGCTCTCGGGGGCGGCATCAATCAACTCGTCGATCAATGCGAGCGCCTCCTTGTAGTCCTGGTTGGACCGGATGGGTTTGATGCGTTCGTGAAGCTTCATTGCGTTGTGATGTCCTTGATCTGATCGTATTCCTGGTGCGTCCCGATGAAGCGGATGAAGATCATCTGCTTGCCAAACTCCATCTTCACCACCAACCGGTACTTGTTGCGGCCGATGTCGAAGACCACGCGGTCGTTCCCGACCCCGTCGGCTCTGGGAAAGTCGGCCTTCACGTCCGCCCATTGGGCCCAGGTCGCGGCACTCGCGTGAGCAAACCAGGCCTTCAGAGGCTCCTCGGCGTCTCGTCGGCCCGGCTGTTCCCAGAATTCCCGCAGGGTTCCTCTAGCTATGACGCGCATGACAATCCAAAAGCTCCACAGCCCTCCCAAATCAGGAGCGGTATATTCTCTCGCCAAAGGAGGATACCCAGAAGACCAGGTTCGGAACAAGCCGCTCGCCAACGCCTAGCGAGGCAACAGCGGCATCGAGGTCTGGCGGCGGGAGAGGAACTCGCAACCCGAATCCGTCACCAGCACCATCTCCTCGATCCCCAAGTACCCCCGGCCCGGCGGTTCGACGCCGAGTTCCAGCGTGTACACCTGCCCCGCCTCGACGGGATGCCGCGGCGTCTCGCCGTACCGTTCCCACTGCGGACCGAGGATGCCGCCCCCGTCGTGCGCCATCCGACCCACCTGGTGCCCCACGGCGTGCATGTACTCCGGATAGCCCGCCCCGGTGATCGCGGCCCGCGCGGCGGCGTCCACGGTCCAGCCCTGCACCCCCGGCCGCAGCGCCTCGGCGGCGGCAGAGATCGCCCCGTTCACGGCATCCAATGCCCTCGAAACGTCCTCCGGCACAGCGTCGCCCACATACCAACACCGCTGCAAGTCGCTGGCATAGCCCTCCACCAGCAAACCGAGATCGATGTGGAACACATGCCCCTCGGCGATCCGAATGGTCGAAGACGGAATGCCGTGGCCCACCATCGAATCGGGCCCCGAGTTCACGATCGGGTCTCCCACGGGGTCCCACGAGAACCCGCAGCCTCGTTCACCCGCCCACTCGTGGACCGCGTCGTAGACCTCGCGCTCGGTGCGGCCGATGCGGGCGAAGCCTTCGATGAACCGGAACGCCTCCTCCGTCGCCGCGATGGCCCCGCGCATCCGCCTCAGCTCCTCGCCGCTCTTCACGCCGCGCAGGTGCAGCAGCAGGGGCTCGGCGCTGACCAGTTCGACGGGCAAACCTTCGAGATGCTTCTGCAACACACGGAACATGCCCAGCGTCAAGCCGTCGGCCTTGTCGTCCGATTCCGACCAGTTCACGGCCACCGTGCCACCACCGGGCATCTCCCTTTCGAGGATCTCGCGCAATGCGGGGCGGATGGACTGGACGTATGGCACGACCTCGTCCCAATCGCCGCTGGCCACGAGCGGATCGGCGTCGTAGTTGCCGACGACGGCGACCTTTCGCCCGTTCTTGAACACGATCAGAGCGCTTTGCCAGGTCAAACCCCCGTCGAGGATAAGGGGCAGGACGGGATCCGAACCCCCCGAGGTTTCGCGCACGAAAGTCGCCCAGGCATCGAAGGGACCGTTGCTTAGCCACTTGGCGGCTTGTTCGAGTTTTTGGCGTGAAATCGCGCTCATTGCGTCCAATCCTAGCGCAATCGAGGCAAAAATTCGCCTTCTTGCGGCCTTGGGTTGACAAAGTGGTTCAGCTTCTGCTATCGTCCCACCGGCAAAGAATGCCAATTGGCTGGATTCACAGGATCGGATGCTCAGGGAAGAGATCGGATACTGAGGCAGGTCCCGAGAGCCAGCAGGAGAATGTGCCGTGAAGAAAACTCTACAACTTCTGATCGTTGCCGGCGCGCTTGCGACCGCGCCCCTCGCCCTCGCACAGGATGGTCCGGCCAAGGGTGCCAAGACGGTTCAGCTGAACGGTCTGTACGACAACTTTGGCGGTTTCCGCTCTTGGAACCTCAACATCGGCGGCTCGATGTTCTTCAGCGATGTGCTTGAAGGCATGGCCGGCATCGCCTACAGCGAAGCCCGCGACGGCGGCGTGTCGACGAAGGCCACGGCCATCAGCCTCGGTGCGAACTACTACTTCAACACGAACATGGCTCAGGTTCAGGCCTGGCACCCGTATGTTGGCGCCCGCTTCGCGCGCTACAACTTCTCGGGCGGCGGCATGGACGGCAACGCCGACTCGTGGGCCGGCGCCGTGGGTGCGCACTACTTCCTTCGCGAAGGCGTGTCGCTCAACCCCGAACTGCGCTTTGGCCGCGTGAAGGGCGGCGGCGTCAGCGAGAACCAGACCAGCTTCGGCATCGGTCTGACCATCTGGCTGAAGTAGTTCCCTCACCATGTTGGAGCGGCGTCCGACCTTGGTCGGACGCCGCTTCTGCGTATCGGACCCATAGGGATGAAATCCTCGGGTACAATACGCGGACTTTGCCTCCCGAGGAGGTGACCAAGGTTTCCAATGAAACGCACATTCCAACCGAACAACCGCAAGCGGAAGAAGACGCACGGCTTCCGTGTGCGGATGCGCACGACCGACGGACAGAACGTGATCAAGCGGCGTCGAGCGCGGGGCCGTCATCGTCTGGGCGCCTGAACAGGGGCCTGTCGAAACGACGATTCGACGAGGTGTTCCAAGGAGGCCGACGAATCCAGACGCGGTTTTGCCGCATCGTCGCCCTCGAAGGACCGGGACGGGTCGGATTCGCCACCGCCAAGGCGATCGGATCCAAACCTCAACGCAACCGCGCCAAAAGACGTCTGCGCGAGGCCGTCCGCCTTCTGGCCGCAGCGCTTCCGCCGAACGCCGATGTGATCTTCGTCGGCAAGGCCGCGTTGCAGAGAGCCGAATGGGCGGCATTGATGGACGACCTCGGCGATGGACTGCGCGCTCTGGGTGGCCAGTGGGCAAACGAATCGGCATCGGACTTGTGAAAATGTATCAACGCACGACGCGCTGGATGCCGCCGACCTGCCGCTTCACCCCGAGTTGTTCGCAATACACGCTCGAAGCCATCGAGAAGTACGGTTTGGTCAAAGGCTCGTGGATGGGCGCCAAGCGCATCGCGCGATGCCACCCGGGAAACCCCGGGGGCCACGATCCCGTACCATAGCCTGACGATTCGCACCATGAGCAAACCTGCCGCCAAACCAGGCAACTTCATCCAGACGCTGCTGCTGGCGACCATGATCTTCCTCGGTCTCCAGCTGTTCATGAACAGCCAGAACCAAGGCCCCGACCTCAGCGCCACCGAAATCCTCGGCAAGATGGAGGAAGCGGCCGCAAACATCCAGGATCAAACGATCGCTCGGATGCTCCCGCAATACGAGAGCAAGATCGGCCGCGAGGAGATGACCGAGGAGCAACGGCAAGAACGGCGTCTGCGCGCCAAACTTCTCACCGCCGTCACCCAGTACAGGGCAGGCATCCAGCGCAACGACACCAGCCGGCTCGACGCGGCCTACAACACCTTGGTCCACGACTACCTGTCGCTCGAGGGCAAGCCGCTGTGGACCCAAGAATTCGGCGTTCCTGCTCCGGTCGTCGCCAAAACGCGCGAGCAGTTCCCCGACACGCGATACTCCGGCAAAGCGTTCTACGAGAAGCTGACCGGCGAACTCCAGCAACGGAACAGCACCACGTTCCAGTACGCGATCATGGACTTTCTCGTCGGGCTGACGGGCAAAGTGCCGAGCGTCAGCTACTGCGTGGCGGCCCTCCTGCTCGCCATCATCGTCCGTGCCATTGTGTGGCCGCTCTCGCAGCGCCAGCTCATGTGGTCGAGGCAGATGTCGCAGCTCCAACCCCTGGTCGCCGAGATCAAGGAGAAGTACCAGAGCGATCCGCAGGAGTTCCAAAAGCGGACGATGGCTTTGTATCAGGAATACGGCATCAACCCGATGGCCGGATGTTTTCCCGCCCTGCTCCAGATGCCGCTCTTCCTGTTCGTGTACAACTGGATGACCACCTACCGGTTCGAATTCCAGAAGGGCGTTTTCCTCTGGGTGAATCCCGAGACCGCGCAAAAGGCCCCGTGGCTGATCGCCCCCAACCTGGGGCACCAAGACAAGATTCTGCTCGTGGTCTACACCGGGTTGATGGTGCTCAACTCGTTCCTCACCCCGGTCAGCGACCCGAGCAACGCCAAGCAACAGCGCCTGATGGGCGTCGGCATCTCGCTGGTGTTCTCGATCTCGCTGTTTTTCTGGCCCCTGCCGTCCGCCTTCGTTCTGTACTGGATTTTCACGTTGGTCTTTGCGTCGATCCAGTCGATCCGAGCCTACCGATTGCCCGTGCCGCCCTTGGTGAAGAAGGCGTCCACGGCGGGCGGCGTCATCCCGACCAAGCCAGTCGCCAAGTCGTCCACATCCAACGGTGCGACGTCGAATCCGGTGGCGGAAGCGAGAAAGCGGGCCGCACTCACCCACAAACAGAAGAAGAAACGCTAGACTTCACACCACAACGATTTCAGGAGTTCTCATGGAGGCTATCGAAACCACAGGAAAAAATCTGGCTGCCGCGCTTGCCGCAGCGGCCGAGCAGTTGGGCGTATCGACCGATGCCGTCGCGCACGAGGTCGTCGAGGAGTCGGCGGGCTTGTTCGGAAAGTCATCGGTGCGCATCCGCGCATGGGTCGCCGACGCGCCCGCCGCTGCCGAGTCCACCGCCGAATCCGAGGCGCCAAAGGCAAAGCCCACCCGAAAGCCGGCCAAGCCCAAGGCACCCAGGGCGGAAGCCGTGTCGGCGGACGAGCCGGCTCCGGCACCAGCCGAATCAGCGCAAGATGCCGAGGAAGACGCCGGACCGTCCGTCGTCGCCACGCCTGCCGACGCCGACGCCGTGTTGGAGATCGTGCGGGCCGTGTTGGCTGCATCCAAACTGACCGCTTCGGCGAGCGTCTCTTCCATCAACGACCGCTACGTGAACATCAGCCTCGAAGGTCGCGACGTGGCCTTTCTGATCGGCAAGCGGGGCGAAGCGCTCAACTCGCTCCAGTACCTGCTCAACATCATCTTGGGCAAGCGGCTGGGCAATGGGGTTCGCCTGACTCTGGATGGCAACGACTATCGCAACCAGCGGGAAACCAAACTCACCAATCTGGCCGTCCAGATCGCTCGCGAAGTCAAGCGCCGCGGGGAAGAGGCCGTGCTCGACGCGCTTCCGGCGTTCGAGCGGCGCATCGTGCACAAGGCCCTGATGGACTTCGAAGGCATCACGACGTACAGCGAAGGCGAGGAGCCGAACCGACGCGTCGTCATCGCGCCCGCGGACTAAGGAACACGCTGGAGCCATCGCCGTGAAAGCGGAAACCCCGATGCTCCAGCAATACTTCCGCGCCAAGGCGGAACACCCCGGCACGCTCATGGCCATGCGTGTCGGGGACTTCTACGAGTTCTACGGCGAAGACGCCGAGACCGCCGCCCAGGCCCTCGAGATCACGCTGACCGGGCGCGAGGACGGCGCGAACGGGCGCGTGCCCATGGCTGGCGTGCCCTACCATTCGGTTGAGAAGTACATCGCGCGTCTGGTGCAGCAGGGCCATCGCGTCGCGCTCTGCGACCAAGTCGAAGACCCCAAGAAAGCCAAAGGTCTCGTGCGCCGCAGCGTCACACGCGTCGTCACTCCCGGCACCGTGCTCGAAGACTCGATGCTGAGCGCGGAGCGCAACAATTTCTTGGCTGCGATCTGCGTCTCGGACGGCGTCGCCGGATTGGCGACCCTCGACCCCAGCACGGGCGAGTTTCTGGTCACAGAGATCGCCGGGGAAGACTGGAAGGCGCGGTTGTTGCAGGAACTGGCGCGCATCCGACCGGCCGAACTCCTGCTGCCCAAGGACGCCGACGAAGCCATCGCCGACCCTGCGGCGGACGGACTTGGCGTGCCCACGTCGAGCCAGCACGCCATGAGCCCACCGCAGGCAGAACGGCGGCTGCTCGGACAGTTCTCGGCGACCAGTCTGGCAGGCTATGGTTGCGCCGAGATGAAGCGCGCCATCGTCGCCGCCTCGATGGTGCTCGGCTACGCCGAGCAAAACGGCCTCTCGCTCGGCCACGTGGATTCGCTGGCGACGTATTCGGTGGACGACTTCATGCGGCTGGACGCCTCAACGCGCCGCAGTCTGGAACTCACCCAGAACCTGGCTGACGGGTCGCGAAGGTTCACGTTGCTCTCGCAACTCGATGCCACCGTGTCGGCGATGGGGTCGCGATTGATGCGCCGCTGGGTAGACCAGCCGCTTCTCGACGCCACCAGCATCCGATCGCGCCACGCGGCCGTCCGCATCCTGGTCGAGAACGCCTTGCCCCGCTACGACCTGCGGGACGCCCTGAAGCGCATCGCCGACATCGAGCGTCTGGTGGCCCGATGCGCCACGGGACTCGCCATGCCCCGCGACTTGGCGGCACTGCGCAACACGCTGCGGGCCTTGCCCGAGATGGCCGATCCGCTCCGCAAACTGGGCGTCGGCCGCATTCAGGAACTGCGCGAGAAGATCGGCGATCATGCCGAACTTGGTCTGTTGCTGGGCCGCGCACTGGTTGCCGAGCCACCGCAACTCGTGCGCGACGGCGGCGTGATCGCCGAGGGCTACGACGCCGAGCTGGACAAGCTCCGCGACCTCTCGCGCAATGGCAAAGCGTACATCGCGAAGCTCGAGGCCCTTGAGCGCGAAAGGACGGGGATCCCCCACCTGAAGGTGGGCTTCAATTCGGTGTTCGGCTATTACCTCGAAGTGCGCAAGGGTGACGCCTCGCGCGTCCCAGAAACCTACATCCGCAAGCAGACGACGGCCAACGCGGAACGTTACATCACGGCGGAACTCAAGGAGCATGAAAGCGTCGTTTTGGGTGCCGAAGAGAAAGCGCTCGCCCTGGAGGCCGAACTGTTCAGGGCCCTCTTGGCCCGCGTGGCGGAGGGGTCGGCTCCGCTGATTCAGACCGCCCGCGCCATCGCCGAACTCGACGTTCTGGCCGGTCTGGCCGAATGCGCGGTCCGCAACCGTTACGTCGAGCCCCAACTCGTCGAGGAAGACCGGCTCGAATACAGTCAGGGCCGACATGCCGTCGTCGAAGCCAACGTCAACACGTTTGTGCCGAACGACCTGTCGCTGAACGACGCTGCGCGTCTGATGGTGTTGACGGGTCCGAACATGAGCGGCAAGTCCACTTACCTTCGGCAGACGGCCCTGATCGCCCTGATGGCCCAGATCGGTTCGTTCGTACCCGCCGCATCGTGCCGGCTGGGATTGTGCGACCGCATTTTCGCGCGGATCGGCGCCAAAGACGAGATCGCGCTCGGGCAGAGCACGTTCATGGTCGAGATGGTCGAAAGCGCCAACATCCTCAACCACGCCACGCCACGCAGTCTGGTCATTTTGGACGAGGTGGGTCGGGGTACCAGCACGTGGGACGGCTTGGCCATCGCGTGGGCGATGGTGGAGGAACTGTCGCGCATCGGTTGCAAGACGATGTTCGCGACGCACTACCACCAACTGAACGATCTGGCCACCCAACTGTCCAACGTGTGCAACTTCCGCGTGGCCGTCGAAGAGATCGGCGACCAAGTCGTATGGACGCACCGCGTGTTGCCCGGCGGCACCGACCGAAGCTACGGCATCCATGTGGCGCGCATGGCCGGCGTTCCGCCGCGGGTGCTTCAGCGGGCGGGCGAGGTCCTGGCGGACCTGCACGCCAGCCAAGCGCCGCCGCGGCCTGTTGCTCCGGGCCTGCAGAACCTCCAACTCACCCTGTTCGAGGCCGAAGAGTCGCCCGTCGTCCGCGAACTTCGAGGGCTGGACGTCAACCAACTCACGCCGATCGAAGCGCTCCAACTGCTCGACGCGTGGAGGAAGCGGCTGTGAGGCTCTGGTTGGCGGCCCTGCTCGCCGCCGCCCTCCTCGGTTGCGGGAGCCCCAAAAGGGCCGAGCAGCCCACACCCGAACCCGAGGCGAAGCCCGAAGCCAAGCGCGGCGTGCTGACCGAAGCGGGAACGGCAACCCAGCGCTCCGCCGAAGGCAGCCGGCCCGTGGTATGGAACATCCGTTGGGAAGCCGCGTCGCTGACCTTGGAGGGCGACCGACCGGACAAGGGCTCGTTCCGAGGCGTCAGCGGCGACCTGTTCCGAGAAGGCCGCAAGGCAAGCACGTTCAAGGCCGAGCGCGGGGAGGCCGACGGGAAAGCCGAGATGCTCGAACTTCTCGGGGCCGTGGAGATCCTCGAAACCGAGCATCAGGCCATCTTGCGGTGCGACCGAGCGATTTACGAGGGCAAGACCGGAATGGTCAAGGCCTATGGAAACGTCCGTATTCTGTACGCAGGGTTCACAATAGGACCAATGCCGGAAGCCTGGGCCACGGCGGCGCTCGATCAAGCAGGAACCCCCGACACGTTCAAGCCATGAAACTTCTCGCCCCCATCCTGCTCTTCGCCGCCTTCACGGCCACCTTCGGCCAAGGGGGAGGGCGCGCCCCACAGACCTTCGACATCGTGGGCAAGGATGGCGACCTGGCGTTGCGCAACCTGTCCACCCAGCGCTACACACGCAACGCAGACGGAACCGTCACGTTCACCGTCGGTGGTTCGCCCGCCAAGGGCGAATGGAAGGCGCGCGGCCTGACCATGGAGGCCAACCGCATGACCGTGGTCACCCAGGATGGCGCTTCCGGACCGACATCGGTCGTGAGGGCGACCATCGAAGGAGGCCGCCCCTGGTTCGAAGTGCTCCAACCCTCCGCCGCGAACGCCCAGACGAACCAGACCATCCGCCTCGAGTCGCCCAAAGTGGACTACACCGCGGCCACCGAGACCATCGTGCTCGCCGCTCCGGTCCAAGCCGTGGGACGGGACACCGCAGCGGGGCGTCTCTGGAACCTGAACGGCCAAAACGGCAAGGCCGTGCTGTATCCCAGCGAGCCCAAGCGAGCCGATGGCGCGGTCGTTCGTTCGTTCGATCTGGCCGGCCCCGTCACTTTCTCGCTGGAATCCACCACGCAACGGGGCGGCGTCGCCGAGAAGACGACGTACAAGGGCTCGTGCAACCGCCTGGTGTTCGACGATGCGACCAAGCAGATCCGCCTGACAGGCAACGTGTTGCTGGAGTCCGACCGATTCACCCTGTCCGGCGGAAAGGGCGCCGAATCGGCTCTGGTGCAATTGGACGACCAACTCAAAGTGGTGTCTGTCGAACTATCGGGCAGTCCGGGCGAGTCGCGCATGCAGGGCGGTGGCCGATGAGGATCACGGCCCAGCACCTGGTGAAGATGTACAAGGGCCGCAAAGTCGTTTCCGATGTGTCGGTCTTCGTGGATCAGGGCGAGATCGTCGGGCTGCTGGGGCCCAACGGGGCCGGAAAGACCACCACCTTCTACATGGTCACGGGCCTCGTGCGCCCCAACGCAGGCCGAGTGTTGCTCGATGAACAGGACGTCACCCGTTGGCCCATGTACCGCCGCGCCCGCGCAGGGATCGGCTACCTGCCCCAAGAAGCCAGCGTCTTTCGCAAGCTGAGCGTAGAGGACAACCTGCGTTTGGTGCTCCAGATGGCGGGCAAGTCTGGATCGCAAATCCGCGCCAAAGTCGAGGAGGTCTCCGAAGAACTGCACATTTCCCACCTGCTCAAGCAACCGGGCAACGTGCTCTCCGGAGGCGAACGCCGCCGCGTGGAAATCGCCCGAGCGCTGGCTTCCGAACCTAAGTTCATCTTGCTCGACGAGCCGTTCACAGGAATCGACCCCGTGACCATCGAGGAGATTCAGACGATTCTCAAAAAGTTGCGCGGGCGCAACATCGGCATCTTGATCACCGACCACAACGTCGCCGCCACGCTCCGCATCACCGACCGCAACTACATCCTCATCCAAGGTCAGATCATCAAGGAGGGCTCGCAGAGCGAGATCGAGAACGACTCGCTGGTCCGCAAGCACTATCTTGGACAGACCTTTGCGAGCACTCCCGAGGACCTCGTTCTCGAACAGGGAGACCGGGCCTGATGCGTCGCATCGACGCGCTGATCCTGAAGGATGTCATCGGCCCCTGGGGCTTTGGCGTGTCGATCTTCACCGTGCTCATCATGGCGGGCACGTACCTGTTCCAGATCACGGACTACATCGTCAAGGGCGTGAACATGATGGTCATCTTGGAGCTGACCGCCGTGTTGCTGCCCGGCGTCATGGCGAAGACGTTCGCCATGGCGATGTTGCTCGGCACGCTGCTTGGTTTCGGACGCCTCAGCAGCGACAGCGAGATCGTGGCGCTTCGGGCCGCCGGCGCGAGCGTCGGTCGCATCGTGTTGCCGGTGGCCGTCTTCGGGCTGGCTGTTTCGATCGTGACGTTCGCGTTCAACGAGTTGCTCGTTCCGCTGGCGGCGAAGCAGGCGACCCGCATCCGAGACGAGATCGCCAAGAACGTCGAGGGCAGGGGCATGCGGCCCCAACTCATCCCACAGTACAAGGACGACGGCACGCTGGAAGCGATGTTGGTCGCGAAAGACTACGACATCGGCACGCGGACTCTCCACCGCGCCTACGTTCTGGCGTTCGACAAGGAGGGCAACTGGACCACTGTGGTCGAGGCGACCGACATGACCTACGACGAGAAGTCCAAAGAGTGGCGCATGCGGGGTGGCGGGAAACTTCTGTCCGCGGATGGCAACATGGTGCTCTCTCTGGGTGAAACGTGGCCTGCCGAGGTTCCCGAGGCCGACTTCTCCGCCGACGACATCCTGGCCGCCAAAGTCAAGGATCTCGACACGTTCAGCATGGGCGACATCAAAGAACGGATCGAGCAACTCAAGCGCAACAAACTCGCCAGTCCAGCGCAGATCGCCAACCTTGAGTACGGTTACTGGAACAAGGTGGCGCTGCCGCTGGCCGCGTTGATCTATGGGTTGGTCGGGGCGCCTCTGGGCATCCGGAACCACAGGACCGGTGCCGCGACCGGGTTCTGGCTTTCGGTTATCATTATCTTCGCGTACATGATGTTGGCAAACCTCATGGCCATCAGCGCCCAAGGAGGGGCGGTCCCGGCCTACATCGCCAGTTTTGCCCCGCTCGCCGTGGGAGTGGTTTACGCCGCCGTCGCCATCCACAGGAAGAACACTTAGGAGGCAACCGTGGATCCCTTGAGTTTCGGGTTCTTGCTCATGGTCGCCATCGGCGGAGGGATCATCGCCTATCTGGCCGACCGGCTGGGGCGGAACATCGGCAAGAAACGCAAGAGCCTGTTTGGACTCCGACCCAGACACACGGCCGAGTTGCTGATCGTCGGAGCGGGCGTGTGCATCCCGATCATCACGATCTTGGTGGTCATGGCTGCCAGCGCCGAGGTGCGCACGTGGTTCTTCGAAGGCCGTGCCGCGATCGCCGACCGCGCCGAACTCCGCAAGGAAGTCGCGGCGCTCACCGGCGAACGCCAACGCTTGCAGACCGACATCAACGCGGGCAGCGAACGGCTGGCAACGCTCAACGCCGACCTTGAGAAGAGCCGGGCCGCGGTCGAGGAGTATCGTCAAAGCGCGGAAAAGCTGACCAAAGAGGTCGACCGCCGCACCGGCGACGTCAAGAGGCTCGACAGCCAACTGCGAACCGCTTCCAAAGCGGTCGCGGACAAGACCAAACTCGTCGCCGACAAGCAAGCCGAATACGAAAAGCTCAACGATCAATTCATGGCCCTCATCGAGCAGACCGACGAAGAGCGGGGCCGAAACCTGCAACTCACCCAAGAGACGTTGCGGCTCGAGCGCGAGATTGCGGGCTTGGAGTCCACCATCGCTACGCTCGGCGCCGATCTCGCCAAGCTCCGAACGGAGAACGACGAGGCCACGCGGCAAAGGGAGGCCTTGGATGCCTCGCTCAAGAGGCTGGCGGAGGAGTTCGAGGCGCTCAAAAGGACTTCCGAAGCCGACCTGGCGCGCAACCGCCAGATGCTGGCCGAAACGCAAGAGCAACTCGAACTCAAGCAACGGCAACTGCAACAACTGATCGGGCAGGTGGACCTCAACCTGCAGATCACGCGGACTCGACCCATGATCTTCGCCCAAGAAGAGGAGTTGGCGAGGTTGCCGGTGCCGCCTTCCCAAAGTCTGCGCGAATCCAACGCCCTCGTCTCGGCCTTGGTGGGCCGAGCGGCCGAAGAAGCCACCCGACGCGGATCGCAACCCAAAGATCCGGGCGGCATGGCAGCGGGTTTCGTGCCGTTTCAGGTCGACGGGCGAACCGTGGGCATCGACGAGCAGGGCGACAACTTGGTGCAGGGGATCGCGACCAAACCCGAGGATCTCGTTCTCGTGGCGACCGCGGCGTGGAACACGTTCATGGGCGAGTTCACGCCTCTCGTGGTGCGCATTTATCGCAACCCGGTCGTGTTTCGGGCGGGCGAAGTTCTGGCCGAAGTCCGGATCGAGGGCCGATCCCGCGAGGCCGATGTGCTGAAGGCGATCACGGAAGACCTGCTGATGCGCGTCCGAACCAGAGCCCAAGAAGCCAAAATGGTGCCGCGTCAGGGAAGCGACCAGCCCTACGGATCCATCGCCTCGGGCGACATCGTTCAAATCGTGCGCCGGGTGACCGAGCTCGAGGGCCCCGTTCGCGTCCAGGCCGTCGCGATGGTCGAGACCCGTGCCGCCGACTCGCTGAAGATCGAACTGAGAGTGCGCTGATGACCGAGAAGACCGTTCTGGCTATCGACCCCGGATCATCCAAGTGCGGGCTTGCCGTGGTGCATCGCGACCGCGAAGGGCGCCTTCAATTGTTGCTCCGCCGCGTGGTGCCCACCGACCAGTTGGTCGATGTGGTTTCCGAGGCGGCAGCCACTGCCCCGTATTCGTTGGTGATCATGGGATCCGGCACGAAGTCCAAGGAGATTTCGACGGCCCTGAAGGAGGCGCGTCCGCAGGACCCGATCCTGATGGTCGATGAAAAGGACACCACGATGGAGGCGCGCGAGCGTTATTGGGAGTTCAATCCGCGACGGGGTTGGCGCCGCCTCCTCCCCAGCACCATGTTGACGCCGCCCGAACCGGTGGACGACTTCGTCGCACTGATCTTGGCAGAACGCGTACTCGAACATTCCTACTGAACGTATCTGGGAACGCCCGTGGTAACACGCGTTGTCCAGCGTCGTCTAACCCAGAGAAGGTACAACCAAACGGGCTCGTGAATCTGTTGGCCAAGGCGCTCCTGCTCTTCGCGCTCATTCTCGTGGGTGCGCGGGCGTTCTCTCAGAACGCCTACATCCGGTTGCGCAGCTTTCCCCAAATGATGGTGGCCGACGGCAGGAGCACGTCGACGATCACGGCAGAAGTCCGCGACGGCAATGGGCGGTTGGTGCCCGATGGCACCCAGGTGCTGTTCTACACCACTTTGGGATCGTTCCGCGAGAACGTGGTCAGCACGGTGGACGGTCTGGCGCAGGCGATTCTCGTCTCGAGCGGCGTTCCCGGCCTCTCAACGGTCACGGCCAATGCCCTCACTTACAACACGACGGCTACGCTGGTTTACGAGTTTGTGGCGGACAAGAGCCAATTGTCTTCGGCCAGCGACTTCGTCGAAATCGTCGCGCCCGGCTACCTGAAGTACAGCATGGACGACCGGGTGCTGGAAGCCAGCGAATCCAATCAGGGCGTGAGCTTCCGGTACCGCAACTTGGTCGTGGACGCGGACGACATGCAGTACGACGTCGCATCTCAGGAACTCGTGGCCAAAAAGGCCCGGATGCGGATGGGCAAAGGCTTCGACCGTCAGTTCTCCGTGCTGCGGTACGACCTGCGGCAGCGCCAGGGGACGGGCATCACCACGATCGAGGAGATGGTGGAAGACGAACTGCGCCAGCGTACGGCGGTCGTCTCGATCAACGGCGACACACTCGCGCCTCTCGACGGACCTTCCGATGCCACCCTCTTCGAGTTCAAACCCATCTGGGACGCCCCGCAACTGGTTTCGGGCGACAAGGCCGTCGTCTATCAGGGTCGCGAGATTTACTTCTACAAGGCCTCGGTGCACATTGACGGGAAGCGCGTGTTGCAGATGCCGCTCCTTCAGGTGAACCTCGACGGGCGCGCGGCCCTCTTCACCGAGGAGGTCCTTCAGGTCAACTACAACCAAGTTTCGCTGTCGTATCCGTACTACCTGAGCTTGAAGCCCGGTGAGACGAGCTTGCTTCGGTTGCGCTCGGGCGGACAGTACGGGCGCACCACGACCTCGCAGAGCGGCATCTTCCTCGATTACGAACTCAACTGGAACAAGGGAGACGACTCGCGCGGCAACTTCACACTGGGCGGATTGGGGCGGAGCGATTGGGGCATAGGCGCGCACCATTGGCAGCGCTTGGACAGCCAGACCACGGGCTATGTCCAAGTGGACTTGCCCGCCCACCGCAGCATCTTCGGCTCAGCGAGCGTCAATCGCCAGTTCGACGGGTTCACGGCCACGCTGAGCGGCAACATGACGAGCACGCTTCGCGACGTCCACTACCGAACGCAGCAAGCCTCGCTTGTTGTGGAATCCAATCCGATCAAGCTGGGTTCGTTGCCGTTCCAGATGCACATCGGATTGACGGCCAGCGAGTCGTCTCGCGAGACGGACCTTGCGCGCGGCAGCCAATCGTCGTACGGTGTTCGGCTGCGCAACAAGATGCAACCCCAGCGGATCGGGCCACACACGATGCTGAATGCGACCGCATCGGTGGGCAAAGTCGCCGGGCGCAACTCGCTCTCGGGATTGACCACGCACGCGACGCTCATGCTCACCCAGCAGTTGGGAGCACGCTCGAGTGTGACGCTGACCTACGACTACGCGGAAGACGGGTTCAGCAACCTCGTGATCGGTCGACATCGCCTCTCGGCTCAGGGTTTCATGCATTCGGGCAATGCCTCGGTCTCGCTGTTCGCGAGCAAGAGCCTGGACCTCGACCGCGTCAGCTACTGGGGAGACGCCGGTTACCGGTTCCACAGAGATTGGCGACTCGCGGCGAGCTACACGCTCGATCAGTATCTCGGCAATCGGTACCGCGACTACGCCCTGATGCTCGGGTACCGAATCGGCGAGCGAGAACTCGGTTTGGCGTGGTCCGCGCGCACGAAGCGGATTGGGGTTCAGTTCCTTGGGGCGACTCTGCGCTAGCCTCCTGCTCCTGACGCTGGTCCACGCCGCCTTCGGGCAGGCGTTCGGGCGTTTCGGCTACCATCAACGCGCCCAGTTGCCCGGCTTCACGGTGGACCGAGCGGGATTCCGCACCAACCACCCATCCGCCGACACGTTTCGCTTCCCTGCCGAGTGCCCAGAGTGGACGCCGCTCACGTTGGACGAGACAGAAATCAACGTGACGCTCGGCGGCTCGGCGGGAGGCCCGGCGACCCTTCGCGCCAGTCTGCTTTCTCCCGGATTCAGCCTCTACTTTCGCGAGAGTGTGTCGCTTCGCCTGAACTGCAACTCGGCGCCGTTCCTCACTTGGGACGGGGGTTCTGTGGGCGTGAACACGCCGACTCCCGAGTCGAAGTGGATTCTTCTCAGCTTTCGCGACAATCAGCCGCCCGTGCTGTTCGTGGGTTCGGCGAAAACGTTCGGGTTGCAGGTGACTGGCCGCACCGGCGACTGGCGCGTGGAATCCACCGAGCCGTTCCAAGGTTGGGTGAACGTCATCGCTCCGCTTGGAACCCAGGGTCACTCGGCGAACTCGGCGGCGACGCTCGGCGGGCTGGTCAAGGACATCAAGTCCCATGAGTCGTTCTGGACTCAGAACGCGCCCAAGGTCACGCAACTGACCTTGACCGAAGAGGCCGAGTTCCTCACCGCCACTTGGGAGTTCGACAAGCCGGGCGCGATGGCGCCTGCGCCCTTGCGCTTGGCCCCCTTGGGGGGCTATCGGATCGAGGTCGATCCGCCTTTGGTCGAGACCGAAGCGTGGAACGAGTATGGGCCGATATGCTACGTCCCGGGACGCCAAGTTCGAGTTAAGTTCCCCATCCGACGCATCCCAGCGGGCAGGGGCATCGCGATCGGAGAGAGCGAACCCCTGATCGGCGGAGCATCGCCGATCGACCCACCGACCTTGTTCGAGTACGCCCTGTCGCTGCTCTCTCCGGCGAGTTCGGCGGAACGGCGGGAGTCG
>JBDHZD010000066.1:0-18128 GCA_039811705.1 Fimbriimonadaceae bacterium
TCCGCCAGACCGTGTCCCCTCTCGCCACGATCATGCACGGCCTGCCGGGCAGAGAGGCTTGTGGCGGGATAGTGGAACTGTGAGCCCGGTCAGGCCGTGGCACCCTGTACAGGATCTTCTCCCTAGGGCAAGTCCCCTTCGATCACCTTGACGCGCAGCGAACCATCGGCCCTGCGTTCCGCGACTCCCCATGCCCCCGGCACGCAGAAGAACGAGCGGAAGGGCGACTCGCCGAAGGTCAGCGTCCCCTCTACGGCGTCTCGCCGCAACCCGATCCACGCGTTGAGCAACCCGTAGGACGCCAACTGCCGCGCGTAGTGCGACCCGCATTCGTACTCGTTCCAGGGATTCCGCCGCCGGCCGTCGTGCCGCCGGCGCACGGCTGAGACGATGCGCAACGCCTCGTCCCGCATCCCGTGCAACACCATGTGGTGGGCGACTTGGTACTCGATGCCGCCCCACACCTCGTCCGAGTACACAAACGGATAGAACGGCTGGCCGCCGTTCGGCCAAGAGCAGAGCAACAAGCCCGATTCGTCGCGGACGGCGTACACCCGCTGCAAGTTCTCGTGGTCGCCCAGAGGCTCGCGGAAGTTGTAGCGGAAGATCGAGGCCAAGGCCGCACCGAGTTGCTCCCGATCCACCAAGGTTCCCAGAC
The DNA here is from genome assembly GCA_039811705.1 of Fimbriimonadaceae bacterium. GTDB lineage: Bacteria > Armatimonadota > Fimbriimonadia > Fimbriimonadales > Fimbriimonadaceae > UBA2387. The sequence continues at coordinate 659 of JBDHZD010000066.1, forward strand.
CAGCGGCCTCGGCGCACAGCAGACCGAACACTTGATCGGAAAGGCACCCTGCGCCGTGCTGGTATCGGGGGTCTTCTTGCCGCGTGAAGTCGCCCTCTTGAACGTAGTACTCGCCGTTGAACAGCCGCTCCTGCATCGCCGCCGTGCCCTTCGCCAGCAAATCCGCATACACCGAACCGTCCTCGCCCAGCGCGGCGGCCATACGCTCGCACGCCGCCAGCGCGGCCAGATAGAAGCCCTGAGTCAGCGGGTTCGGCGTCACGAAGTTGATGTCGTAGGTGTTGTGCATGTCCCCATCGACCAACCCGTCGCGGTCGCGGTCCCACTGCACCCACGCGTAGGCCATGGCCCGCTTCACGGACGGCCACAACCGCTTCAGCCAGTCCATGTCCCCGGTGAGCCGCCAGTCGCGGTAGACCTGCACAATCTGCCCCAGTTGGCCGTCGCTCGCGGCGTGCCACAGGTCGGTCTCGTGCATCAGGGGGATGGGGATGCGGAACCGCATCGCGCCATCCCCGCCCGGCGGGCCGCAGTGGAAACCGGAGGCGAACGCCGTGTCGAGGAAACTGCGCTGGATCTCCGGGAAAAGGTAGGCGTGGGCGATGGCGTAGTTCCAAACGTGGGAACACGTGCCTTCGCAGCACCCTTCGGTGCCAGAGCAGCCCTCCCAAGCCCAAAACGTGCCGTCTTCGAGCCGCAACACCGTGGTCGAGCGCAATGTGGATAGCGGATCGGCCACGGAGCGCACGATCTCCACGGGCAGGCTGGAATCGTGCAACGCTTCCTCGAATGCTTCGGTTCGGCTCTTGAGTTCGACACGCCGGTCGATGAGGTCCATCGCCGCACCCAGAGCGGTCGGGTAGGTCAGTGCGTAGTGCTGGGTCCATTGCGTGTCCTTGAGCGCCTCCTCCCCCCAATACTTGCGGACCACGGGGAACGACCATGCGAACACGAACGGGACGACCGCCGACTCGCCGGGCAACAGTTTCACCCGGCACGCCAACGTCCCCGGAACGCGGTAGCCCGGCGCGTTTGGGATTCGTTCGGGCAGGTGTCCTTTCCGAAACGCATTCCAGAACCGTCGCAAACTATCCCACCACCCTTCCGAACTCCACGCCGGCAAGGCCTCGGCATCGGGCCAATCCGTGGCGATCGCGAACGTTCCGGCCCCGGGCTCGCCCTCGGCGAAGCGCGCGTTGCCGAACACCAGACTCGTTCGACCTGCACCTTCGGCGGCGCTGCACCAAGCCTGATCCTTGTCGCCCAGGTCGGGCCAACCCTCGCCGACCGGGTTCTTCATCGACCAAGCGATCAAGGCTTCGACGGGCTCGTCGGACGTGTTGACCACGGTGTACGCGAGCTCGAATCCCGGGATCGACGAGTTCGCGACATCGAGGGGAATGAACGGCGCATACGCCTCCATCGAGACGTCGACCGGCAACCCCTCCTTATGGAACTTCAATCGAGCGCACGGGAAGGTGCCCGAGAACTCGACGGAATCCATGCACGGCAAGCCGTCGAGCCGCCGAAAGAATTGCCCGTGCCCGTAGCTCCAGAAGCTGTTGCCCGCGCCGACCCAGTCCTTCATCAACGGCCCCTGAAGGGTCAGCGCCCTTTCTTCTCCCGAAGCCGACTTCACCCACAGCGTCGGGACGGTGTACTCGAATTCCGTGTTCTTGTTGGGGCGACCGTAGATCTCCCAATCGCGCAACCCGCCGCGACCATCGAGCGAGACCGACCCCGTTCCCAACCCGCCCAAGGGAAAGGCGATCTCGCGCAGATGCTCTCCGCTCACCGTTGCAGCGCGTTGCCATGCTTTCGTGAAGCCCATGCGCGATTATGGTGCCAGCAGGTTTCCGATTGAGCGATGTGGAATTCAACGGAATGACCCATCACACCGGTTTCGAGTGGGCGCGGGAGCGGATGGCTTCGATGCGCCCCAAAGCCGCCTTCGACGCTCAGACTCCCGACGGGGCCAGGGCATGGGCAGATCGGTGGCGACCCGTGCTTCGTCAGATGGTTGGCGCACTCGACGAGCCGTTCCCCCCTCTCGATGCCGTGTTCTCCGACGAAGCCGACATCCAGGGCATCCGGCGCGTTGCCGTCGAATTCACCACGCGGGTTGGCATGCGCGCCAAGGGTTACCTCCTCCACACGCGAGGAGCGGTCAAGCGCCCAGCGGTCGTGTGCAACCCCGGGCATGGGACAGGCGCGGACGCGCTGGTCGGCCTCGCCGAAGCCGACTACCAGCACCAATTCGCCCTGGAGGCTGCCAGCCGAGGCTATGTCGCGCTGGCGCTGGAGCCCGTCGGTTTCGGGAGGCGTCGCTCGAACGACATGGGCAATTCGTGTCTTCGCGACACGTCCATGGCGTTCGCACTGGGCGAGTCCATGATCGGATGGCGCGTCCGCGATGCGATGGCCGCTGTTTCGCTGCTGATCGGCCTCGACGACCTGGTAGACCCGGAGCGTATCGGCATGATCGGGATATCGGGGGGAGGGACGGTCTCGCTCTGGACCGCAGCCCTCGACGAGCGTGTCGCGGCCACCCTGGTGAGCGGATACCTGTGCACGTTCCGCGACAGCATTCTGGCCATGGACCATTGCATCGACAACTATGTGCCCGGGATGGTCCAGACGTTCGAGATGAGCGATATCGCATCGCTGATCGCGCCCCGCGCGCTGGTGGCCGAGAGCGGGACGGTGGACCCCATCTTTCCCAAAGAGGGCTTCTTGACCGCGTGCGGGGCCGTGCGCCGCGCCTACGACGCCCACGGGGTGCCTGAACGGTTCGCACAGCACTTGTTCGAGGGCGACCACGTGTTCAAAGGCACCGAATCTTTCGCGGCATTGGACCGCTGGTTGCGTCCTCATTGACTCAATCCGCAAATCGGCGCACCACGCCTTTCCCTTCTGCAACGATCAGGTAGAAACAGTCGTGCCGACGCCCGACGCCACGTTTCAAGGCGAAATCCTCAATCAGGCCCTGCCTTACATTCAGAAGTTCCAAGGCGCCACGTTCGTGATCAAGTACGGCGGCAGCGCGATGCGCGACCCCCGCCACCTGCGGACGCTCACGCGCAACGTGTTGATGCTCCAACTCGTCGGCATCAAGCCGATCCTCGTGCATGGAGGTGGCCCCGAAATCGACAAGTGGCTCCAGAAGCTGGGCATCCCCAAGCAGACCGTTGGCGGGCTGCGCGTCACCGACGACGCCACGATGGAGGTCGTCGAAATGGCCCTCGGGCGGGCGAACAAGGCGCTGGTGAGCGAGATCCAGCAGGCGGGCGGGCAAGCCGTGGGCGTCAGCGGACGCGATGGCAACCTGCTTGTCGCCGAACCCGTCTCGGAGGAACTCGGTCGCGTGGGATCGGTGGTGCAGGTCAACCCCAGCATCCTTGGGACGCTGCTGGAAGGGGGCTTCGTCCCTGTCGTATGCTCGGTCGGCACCGACGCCGAAGGCAACGCCATGAACGTGAACGCCGACGCCGCGGCTTCGGCCATCGCGGGCGCGCTCCATGCCACCAAGCTCGTCCTGATGCTCGACACCGACGGCGTCCTGAGCGACCGCAACGACCCTTCCTCGCTCATCACGCGGCTGTCGGCGACTCAGGCCCGCCAGCTCATCGCCAACGGCAAAGCGAGCGACGGCATGATCCCCAAACTCGAGGCCGCGCTCGAAGCTCTGGACGACGGCGTGGGCGGCGTGCACCTGCTCAACGGCAAGACGCCCAACGCGTTGCTCATCGAAGTCTTCACCGATGCAGGCATCGGCACGATGATGACCCGCTAGAATGAGCCATGCACCTGCGCGACCTTGCTTGGCCCGACGTGCGCGACCTCTCTCGCGATATGGTCGTCCTCATCCCGACCGGCTCGCTTGAGCAGCACGGCCCCCACCTGCCTCTGTTCACGGATTCGATCCTCGCGACCGCAGTGGCCGAGGCCGTCGAAGCGCGGCTTCCTGAGGAGGTTCTGCTCACGCCGACCCTGTGGCTGGGCGCGTCCACGCACCATTTGGCGTTTCCCGGCACCCTGTCCAACTCGTTCGAGGCGTACATGGGCGCGATCGACGCCGTGATCGAGTCGCTGATTCCGCACGGATTCCACCGGTTCTACGTGCTGAACGGGCACGGTGGGAACACGGACGCCAATTCGATGGTGTTGCGCAACCTCAAGGCCAAGTACCCCGAACTCACGCTGGGCCACTCGGGCTACTTCGCGTTCGTGCCGCCCGAGGCGTACGCCGTGCTGGAAGGGCCGATCAAGGGCATCCGGCACGCGTGCGAAGCCGAGGCCAGCATGATCTTGCATTTGTGCCCCGAACTCGTGAGGACGGACCGTCTCCGCGACGACGGCATGGAGCCCGACCCGCCCATCCGCGGCCTGGTGCTGCACTTCGACGAGGAGACCGAAGAGGGATCGTACGGCTACGCGACGCTAGCCACGGCAGCCAAGGGCAAGGTCTTGTTCGAAGCGGCTGTCGAAGGCGCGACGCGGGAACTGGCTGCTCTGGCCGAGGGCTTCATCCTCCACTCGCTTCCAGACCGTAACTGAGTTGCACGTCGTTCCCTAGTCGCTGCATGCGTCGGAGGATGAGGCGTTGCCTTCCACCGAGCCGCGTGGCCATGTCGCCTTCGAACCACGTCGGGCCGGCGCCCAGCGCAACGTTGCCCACGAACAGCTCCAGCCGGTCGGCGTAGGGCAAGAACGCCGGATGGGTTTTGCCGCCTCCCTCGACCAGCAGACCCGTCACGCCCCGGTCAAAGAGGGCCCGTAGCACCTCGCCCACATGGAAGCGTTCTTTGACCGTCTCCAGCTCGATGTCGTCCTCCCGCTCGGCTCGCCGGAGCCCGACGAAACGCAGCGTCCGCAACCCGTCGGAGAAGATGCGCTTGGTCGGTTCTAGAAGGGCCGAGGGATCCAAGACGACGCGCAACGGCTGATTCACCACCTGGTGGCGCGGACCGAGGCGCACGGTCAGACTGGGATCGTCGCGCTCGACCGTCAGACGGCCGACCAGAACGGCTCCCATTTCCGCGCGGAGCCTGTGACCTTCGCGCCGAGCCAGCGAACCCGTGATCCACTGGCTTTCGCCCGAGGGGAGCGCGATGCGCCCATCCAGACTGCACGCGGCCTTGAGGCAAACGAACGTTCTTCGCCGACGCATGGCCGTGAGCCACACGTTGTTCATGCGCTCCGCGGCATCGGCATTCAAGCCAAGTTCCACGTCGATTCCAGCGTCGCGCAGGGTCTGCGCTCCGCCTGCGGCTTTGGGATTGGGATCTGGCACGGCGGCCACCACGCGGCGCACGCCTGCAGCGATCAACGCTTGCGAGCAGGGAGGCGTGCGTCCGGTGTGATTGCAGGGCTCCAGTGTGACGACCACCGTAGCACCTTGCGCGCGCTCTCCGGCCTCCTCTAGGGCGACGGCCTCGGCATGAGGACCTCCGGCGTAGGCATGCCACCCTTCGCCCACGACTTCCCCCTGCCGCAAGATCACACACCCGACGCGGGGGTTGGGGGCCGGGAAGCCCCTGCCGGCGAGTTCGATCGCACGCGTCATCGCTTGGTCTTCGGTCATTCGGCCTCCTTTTTCGCCCAGTGGTCTTCGCGCAAGCCCTCGACGAGCTGTTCGAAATTCTCCCGAGACCGCTTGCGAAACTCAAGGCGCGTTTCCCTGACCACCAAGAGCCCGGCTGCGCCCGCTGCACCGAACAGCACGATCATCCCGCCAAAGTAGGCCACGGCCCAGACGCTGTAGGCCTCGCGTTCCCTCCGCGGCGCGTCGCGGTCGGGCTTGGCCCGAAGAACCCACGGCCAAGCGGCAAAGGATGCCAAGGCCAACATCAGGAGCAGCGTGGTCGCAACCTTCAGTCGGCGTAGACGCATGCCTTCCTCAGGTCCTCCAAGCCATCGGTCAGCGTCGGCTTGGTCAGCAAGTAGCTGCCTGCGACGAACACATTCGCACCTGCCTGCAGGGCTAGAGGCAGTGTATGCGGGTCCACGCCGCCATCCACCTGAATATCCAGTTCGGGAGCGAGCGCACGCAGTCGGCGCACCTTGTCCAGTGTGCTCTCGATGAACCGCTGGCCCCCCCAGCCAGGGTTGACAGTCATCACCAAGACCAAGTCCACGACATCCAGCAGAGGCTCGACGGCCTCCGCGGGCGTGCCGGGATTAATGGCTACCCCGGCGAGAACGCCCTTGTCGCGGAGCGACTGCGCCAACCGGTGGGCGTGGGAGGTGGCCTCGACCTGAAAGGTGACCCGCTCACATCCGGCGGCGACGAACGCATCAAACTGGTGGTCCGGGGCCTCGGTCATCAGGTGCGCCTCGAACCGGGCTTTGGGAACACGCCGCTTGAGGTCACGTGCCATCTGCGCTCCAAACGTGATTGGCGGCACGAAGATGCCGTCCATCACGTCAAGGTGGATCCAGTCGGCCCCCGCACCAGCCAACTCGCGCACCCCCTCGCCCAATTGGCCGAAGTCCATGCTCAGGATGGAAGGAGCAAGCTCGAACCTCACGGCTCCTCCCGCTTCGCATGGATCGTCTCGGTCATGACGAGAATCCCGTCGTAGTAGACGGTCAGCGTGCCGATGCTACCGACGCCTTCGGCTTGGAACCGAACCCGATCACCGGGCCGGTGGCGTTGCTCGTAAACGGTTCGCGTCGGGCGAGTATCCGTGAGGTCCACGCGAACCACCACCGGCTCTTCCAGGTCGTCCAAATCGAAGCTGACCGAATGCATGAACTTGGCCGTACGGTCAGGCGGAGCGGTCTCTTGTCGTCCGGCCACCACGACGGCGATGCGACTCAGTCTCTCCACGCGGGCTTTGGGTGCAGGATTCTGCTCCAGAATCGTGCCCTCGGGCTGGTCGCTGGGCTTCCTCAAGACTTGAGCGTCGAGCTCCAGATCCATCGTCGTCAGGAGTGCTCGCGCGTCTTCCAGTCTGCTGCCCGTGAGGTCCGGGACAACGACGTATTGCGAACCCCGGCTGACGCGCACGTTGATCTGGGCGCCCTCGAACACGGTCTGAGTGGGCTTGGGGTTCATGTCGATGATGTGGTCGCGAGGCACGTCCTCGCTGGTCTCCCTCTGGGCGACGCGAATCGACAAGCCGATTTTTTTCAGAGTTTCATCGGCCTCGGTGAGACCCATGCCACGCAATTCAGGGACCTTCACTTGCGCCGGTTTCTTGACGTTGAACACGATGAACATGGCCACCATGCCCAGTATCAGTGCGGCAAAGAAGAGAATGGCTCCTTTTAGGAAGCCAGGGATGCCCGTATCGCTCACGTCGAGTTCCTTGTTGCGCCGTCCGCGGTCCGGGTTGGCGGCGGTCATGCGTGGCGCGACACCCTCGTCGCGTGGCTTCGGTGCCCTCGTTTGCGGAGCCGCCACGGCCTTGCCAAAGCGAAGCGCATCCTGAAACGTGCGCAGTTCGCCGAGCAACTCGCCGGCATCTTGCGGACGATCCAACGGATCTTTGGCCATGCATCGGCGAATCAGCTCGGTCAATGCTGGTGGAACGGTCTTGTTGAACAAACCGACGTCGGGCACCGGCGCACTCGCATGCTTCATCGCCGTCGCGACGGGTGTCTCTCCCACGAAGGGATGCTTACCGGTCAGCATTTCGAACATGAGAACCCCTACTGCGTATACGTCCGAAGCCCGGCTGGGCATTTGGCCCGCACAGATCTCGGGAGCAAGATAGGTCGTCATTTGGCGGAGAACAGCCGATCCCGCCGTCCCGGACTCGGAGTACGCCTCCCAAATGCAGGCCATCTGGAGTTTCAGCGCGTTGTCCGATCGGACAACAACGTTGTGCGCGCCCACGTCGCCGTGGACCAAGCCTAGGCGGTGAAGCGACGCCAACGCTTCGCACAGGTCGACCGCCGTCGAAACCGCGAGTGGCACGCTGAAAGGAGCGAGTTTGCGAATACGGACGTCGAGGCGGGTGCCGATGCTTGCTTCCCCGACGCAATAAGGCTGTCCATCGTGGACATCGACCTCGAACATCCGCTCCAGGCCCGGATGCTGGGCCGCTTTGGCGACCTCGACCTGTTTGCGGACGGCCTCCACGAACGCCGGCTCCTCCGAGTACGGGCTGCGAAACAGGCGGATGGAAACCTGTTGCGCTGTTTGGCGGTCGTTTGCAAGGAAGGTCGTGAAAATCGGCCCCTCGTCGAGTGCCTGCGTGAGTTCGTACCGAATCCTCAGGATCGAGCCGACCATAGGTTCAGGCTCCCGGCTCCTCGCCCTTGTCCCGAATCAGAGCCAGAGCGACGATCGCCACGAACAAGACCAGAGCCGCGAGGCGCACCGTCGGCACATCGACCGACGCGGCATAGGCCGGCGCTTCGCCAAGCAGGGCCGCGCGCTGGCTGGCCAGATAGCCCAATGCAAGAGCCAGGGTTCCGATCATCGCGACACCGTCTCTCAGAAGTCTCATGAGTTCGACAATGCCCGAAGCACCGCCTCTTCGGGGACGTTAGGCACAAGTGTACACTTCCCTGGCTCAGAGACGAGACTAAAGCCCAGACGCCCGGCCTTCGCCTTTTTGTCGCGGCGCATGGCTCCCAGGAGATCTCTGGCGGCCAACCCATCGGGAAGTCTGGTGGGCAACCCATGAGCTGTCAGGACACGCTCGAGGTAGGGCAAGAGGGGGGAGTGAGCGATGCCAAGGTCTTCGGCGAGCCTGGTTTCGGCCACCATGCCCATCGCCACGGCTTCGCCATGCAACACGGGGCCGTACCCGGTGGCGTGTTCGATCGCATGGCCCACCGTATGCCCGAAATTGAGGATCGCTCTCCGGCCGAGCGTCTCGTAGGGATCTTCGTCGACGACTTGGACCTTCAGGGCGATGCAGCGCGCCACGACGTCGCCAATGTCCCCATCCAGAGCGTCCAACAGGGGGGCGTCCATGATGAACCCGTACTTGACGACTTCGGCCATACCGGCGCGGAACTCGCGTTCGGGAAGCGTCTTCAGGAAGTCGGTGGCGACGTAGACATGGTGCGGAGCCACGAACGCCCCTACCAGATTCTTTCCCGCGGCCAAATCGACACCCACCTTGCCTCCGACCGAGGAATCCACCATTGCGAGCAGGCTGGTTGGAATCTGGATCAGCGGTACGCCTCTCATGTAGGTGCCAGCCACAAAGCCTGCCAGGTCGCCCACGACGCCTCCCCCCCAAGCCACCACGGTCGTTGACCGATCGGCTCCAGCAGAGGCCAGAGACTCGAGGACTCTCTCGTAGGTATCCAGCCGCTTGCTCTGCTCTCCGGCATGCACGACAATGGTCGAGCGACCGGCACAAAACTGTGGCCACGCGGCGGCCACGTGCTCATCGGTGACGAGGATCGCGTTTTCCGGCAATTGGTCTCGCGCGGCCTCGGGCGAAGTCAAATGGATGGTTGTGCGGGCGGTACCAAGAGTTGCTACGATGTCCATGATTCGAACCGCCCGACGAGCTCCTGAGCGGCCTCCTGAATCTCCAGTTCGTCGACGTCGAGAACGATGTCGGCTTGTTCGTACAATGGCTTGCGCGCTTCGAGGATGGTCTTCACACGCTCTTCCCAGTCTTCTGTTTCGAGCAGAGGGCGCTTCTTCTGGCTGTTCGCAAGACGTTCCAGCAGATTTGGCAGAGTCGACCTGAGATAGGCGATCGGCCCCAGCCGGCGCAATTCCTCCCAGTTCGCCTCGCGCAATACGATGCCGCCCCCCGTGGAAACGACCGACGGCTCGGGTGCGAGGGACTTCAGCACGGCGGTTTCATGCGAGCGGAACGCTTCCTCGCCGTAGATGCGGAAGATGTTGGGAATCGAATGACAGACCCTTCGCTGTACGAGTTGGTCCGTATCCACGAACTTGCGTCCAGACAGTTCGGCGAGGGATCGGCCCACGGCGGACTTGCCGGCCCCCATCATGCCGATGAGAATCCAAGCGCGTTCCGAAGGGGGGCGAGGGTCCATTGTAAGGAAAAACGGCAGGAACCCTGGGTTCCTGCCGTTCGGGTCGGGCGAGCCGTTCGACTAGCCGCCGGTTTCGTCCTCGGAGAGGATGACCGGAGTCACGAAGATCAACAGCTCGGTCAGGTTCTTTTCCTGCGTCTTCTGGCGGAAGAACTGACCAATGACGGGCAGGTCGCCCAAGATTGGGAAGCGCGTGTGCGTTCCGACGTCTTGGTTGCGCGTGATGCCGCCCAGAGCGATCGTTTCACCGTTCTTGACGCGGGCGACGACCGAGACGAACTGCGTCAGCTGGTCGGGAACTTCCTGACCATCCGGCCCGCGGCGGATCTGACCGAAGTCGGAGATCTGCGGCTGCAGGAACATCGTGATCGTGTCGTCGTCGTTGATGCGCGGGGTGACGGCGAGTTGCGTCGAGATTTGGATCTGGTTGATCTGCGGAACGACGATCACCTGGCCACCCGTGTTGGACACGACTTGGTTGGTGAAGATCGTGGTCACCGTGTTCGCACCGACAAAAGCGGGCTGGTTGTTGAGCGTCCGCACCATCGGAGCGTTGACGACCTTGCCGAATCCTTCCTGCAGGAGGGCGCGGACCCGAGCGGTGACGTTGCCCGTGGCGTAGTTCAGGAAGAACGGGTCGCCGGAGCGGGCAAACGAACCCGGTCGGTTGCCGAGAAACACGGTACCGCGTTCGTAGAGCCAGTCGAAACCGAGCGACTTGCTCACCGAAGACGACGTGGTGATGAACTCGACCTTGACTTGGACCTGACGCGGTGCGCGGTCGAAGAGTTGGACGAGTTGCTGAAGTTGCTGGATGGCCTCTTCGGTGCCGCGAGCGATGAGGTCGTTCGTGGCGGGGTCGAAGTAGACGAAGTCGATGCCGTTGGGCACCAATCCCGTGCCGCCCTGCAACACACCGTTGCCGCCACCTTGCACGCCGCCACCGATTCCTCCGCCGGGGCCGCCTTGACCGCCGCCAGGCTGGCCCATGCCGCCGCGCCCGCCCGTCGGGCCACCGACTCCACCAAAGCCTTCGAGTTGGCCGGCCGCTTCGCCGGGCAATCGGATATCGTTGCCCGATTCACCGCTGGTTGCCGGGAGGGTGCTCGTCGGCATCGGTTGATAGAACGGGGAGAGTTGCTGGTTGACAAATTGGCTGGGCTTGGCGATGGAGGGCGTCATGCGCGACTCCATGCGTTGCCGATAGCGGAACAGTTCGTCCCAACCGCGCATCGGGTCCGGCACCTGCCCGTACACGATTTGATCGTAGATGTCGCGGCAGTCGCCCTTCAGCACGTGGATGCGTTGCACCAGTTTGGGCACTTCCACGTTGGGGAACTTGGGAGTCGGCGGTTGCTCGTCGAGTTTGCCCCACGACAGGATGTAGACGCCGTTCTCGTCCCTTGAGAACGACGCGCCCGCCGCGATGCAAACGTAGCGAATCGCGTCTTCCGGTCGCGCGCCTTTCAGCGACAGGTTGATGCGCTGAAACGGCTGCTCGCTCGGTTTGATCGCGAACTGCAAGCCTGTGAGTTCGGTGAGCAATCGCGTTGCCGCTAGCAGTTCCGCATCCCGCAGGTTGACGTCGACCCTGAGGTCCTCAACCGTGGTCTGCGCAAAAGCCGGCGCCGCAGAAAGACTCATCCCTGAGACGGCGAGCGCCAAAGCCAGCCGGTTCCATCCGAATCGCATATTTCGAAGCTCCTTCACCCTCGTATTTCCTGTGTTGTGTAGTCGGTGACATTGGGACACGGGCGGTCTTCCGCAAACCGCCCGTCCCCGGAGTGTCTAGTTTAGCCTAAAATCCGCGGCCGCCTCTTCCGCCGCCCATGCCGCCGCCAAAGCCGCCGGATCGGCCGCCGAATCCGCCGCCGAAGCCGCCGCCCATGCCGCCGCCGAAGCCGCCCATGCCGCCGAAGCCGCCCATCATGCCGCCGCCCCGCATCGCACTGATCTCAGGCGGGGTGCCGGGCTGGAAGCTGCCGTTCAGCATGCCGATGATGTAGGCCGGGTCGGAACTGCGGATCTTGATCCGCAGGGTGACTTTGTTGTCGGTGCTGGTCGTGGGCAGATCGGGCGTCGTCGTCCCGCCGGTCACGTTGGGCACTTCCTTGAGCAGGATCTGGTACACGCCGCCTTCGACGCGGTACGTGGCGTTGACCTGTTGGAGGATGTTCCTCAACGCGGTTTCGAACGTGACGTCTTTCAAACGGGCGGTCACCACGCCGACGACGTCCGGTGCCACCATGTAAGAAACGTCCTTCACGTTGTTGAAGAGGGTCGAGAGAGCGTCGCGCACGTCGGCCTGGTTGAGTTCCAGGGACGGGATGCGAACGTTGCTCGGATCGTTTTGCGCCATAGCGCTCGGCGCCGCAGCCATCAGGCCGATCGCCAGAGAGCCAAGTGTGCAGAGTTTGACAAGAGTCTTCATGTGTTTCAACCTCTGTTGGGTCAGATGTTTGGATCGTTTCTTCGTTACGTCAAATATCGTCGGCTCGTCCCGCACCGCCGTTGCGACCGCCGGCGTCGCCAGGCCGTCCGGGCGTGCCGGGCCGTCCGGGCACGTTCGGAGTGGTCACGCCGCCCGGCCGGCTCTCCAACCGAACCGTCACCTGTTGGGGCAGAACGTTCGGTTGGCCGACTCGGATCAGCACGGCCTTGTCCATGTCAATGGACTTTACCTTCCAGGGCGTTCCGGGAATCTCCATCCCCGGACGAATGAGGACCGAGGACGACTGGTCGTCGGCTTCCAAGATGCCGATCACGGTTTCGCCGACCAGGATGCCGGACAGCCGCCGGTAGGGTTGCGGTTCGTTGACCGGAATCGGCTCGGTCTCGGTCTCTTCTTCGGGAACGTATCCGCGGAAGCCCATGCCGGACATCAGGCGAAGAGAAGCCTGCTGGGATTCGTACTGCCTTTCGACGCCGAGAAGAGAAAAGGGATCGTTGCGCGCGGGAACCGGGTTCTTCTGGATTTGGGCCAACAGGTCCTCGGCCAAAGCGGGGTCGGGCGCGACCGGTTTGCCCACGTTGATGGGCGGCGTGTAGTCGGTCAACTCGGCACCGAGCGGCGTCACCGTGGCCTGACCATCGTCTTCCGGACCGAGATCGCATCCTGCGACCAGCAGTGCGAGAGCGGCGGGTGCGCAAGCGACGCGTGCGAGCTTTCGGAGGCCCCGCAGCGTGGTGGTGAAAGAAACGTGGGTTCTCATGGTGCTGCTCTTACTCCTCCTCGTCTCGACCGACGCCACCTCTGCCCGGCACCTGCCCGGGAGGCACGCTCGGCACATTCACGCCGCCGGGTGTGGCACCGCCAGGCGTGCCAGCGGTCGCGGCTGCTCCGCCGCCGATGGGCGGAAAGACGCGCTCGCTCTGGATGAATCCGACAATGGTGAGGTTGTAGGTACCCGTCATGTTGGGGGACGTGCCGCTGATCTGGAGACCATCGGCGACGGCCAGGAAGTTCGGCATGTTGCTCCAACCGCGGACGTGGGTCATGATCTGGCTGAACGTGCCCGTGACCGTGACCTGGCCGAGGTTGTAGAGAACGGCCGGAAATCCGAACGACGAATAATTGAAGTAGCTGGCCAAGACCGAGGCAGCATCGTCGGTCGGCATGGGAATCTCGGGACCGACCACCTGCACGCCGCCGTATTTCAGTTGTCGATTCAGCTGTGCTTGGACGCTGTTGCGGAACCGGCGCGCGTCGACCGTCAGTTGGTACTCGTTGACGGCCAAGTCGATGCCGCCGGCAGCGAGCGAACCGGGCAGGGAGTGGCGCGCCATGATCGCGTTCCACTCGTCGGCTTTCTCACCGATCAGCGTGACCGCGTCTTCGACCCTTTGTTTGGCCAAGCCGCTCTTGTTGATCTCTGCTCTCAGCAACTGGGCGTTCTCGCGATAGTTTCGGGTCTCCTCGATGTTCGGCAACACGTGCTGGAACACGAAGAACGCGACCGCGGTCAGGCCAAGGAAGAGACCGATGGACAGAATGGTCAGTCGGGTGAGTTTCATCGTCCTACCTGCCGCCTCCCACGCCGCCGGGAATCGCGCCAGCCGGCGGGCCGCCTACGCCTGGAGGGGGACCCGTTGGGCCTCCGCGGCCAAGAGCTCCGGGAGGAGGTCCGCCCGCGGCACCGCCAAAGCCGATGCCCGCCGGAGGGCCGCCGGCCGCGGGACCGCCAAGCCCCATGGGACCGCCTCGACCACCGGCCGCTCCGCCTGCTCCGCCGCCGGCGCCGCCAGGTGTTCCCAGTGCGGTGCCCACGCTACCGCTCGGGCTTCCGAGCGTGGCGCCGGGATCAGGAGTCTGCAAATCGCGGTTGATCACCAGCGTCATCGTGACGACCGACCACTCGGGCATGGCGCCTCGGGGCGTGGTCATGTCTTCTGTGCCGAAGCCACCCGTGCCGACGAAACCGCCGGGCTCTTGAGCTTGAGCGATGTAGTAATTGAGCCGGTCGATCGGATCCACGGGAACACGCCCTTCGCCGGGTCGGATGGGCATGGCGACCTGATCGTCCAAGCTCAGACCGGGCACATAGCTGTCCAAGGGCTGGAATCCCGCCCTTGAAACCGTCAGCACATCGGGAATCCGGCGCAACACCAAAGTCAAGTCCGCATACTGCTGGAACGTCTTCAGGACGCCCACCAAAGTGACTTGCGACTGCCCAGGTCCGGTTGGCGAGGCGCTCATCGATTGCAGGCGATAGTACGCGGGGATGTAAGGCAACAGACTCGTGTACAGCTCCGGATACTTGCGGTTGTGGTCCAGCATCGCATTAGCCAGCGCCACGTTCCGGAACAAGCTGGCGTTCTCGGTCATCTTCGTTTCGGCGATGCGCGCGTTTGCCACGACTTGGTCGGCCTTCGGCTTGAGTTCGGCCACCACGTCCTTGGCCTTCTGCAACTGGTCCTGCGACCAGATCATCGCCATCGCGCCGCCACCGGTGAGCAAGGCGAACAGGATCACGGAGAACACGATGGCCGACCGAGTGGCCTTCGCCTGTGAAATGGTTTTCGGCAGGAGGTTGAGTTTCATCCGTTCGCTCTAGTCAATCATCGCGTGCAGGCCGTTGCCAATGGCGACCGCAAACTCGGCGCGGTGTTCGTCCATGAATCCGGCGGGCAGCTTCTTCGCGCTAACATTGAGACGCCGCGCCGCATCGAACGTGTCACAGGGCAACGACAAACTTTCGCCCATGTAGCTGGTCAAGCCTTTGAGGTTGGCGCCTCCGCCACACAGGAGGATCTGGTCGACCTCGTCGCCACGGCTCCGATAGTAGTCGATCGAACGACGCACTTCGGACACGACTTCCTCAAGGAGATTCTGCATGGCCCGATACGTGCGCCCACGATCCGAATCGTCGACGACAGGCGCCGCCGCGGGTTCCGGCTCGTCGCTCGCCGCCGCGCCGAACACGTCGGCTGAGGGAGCGGCATCGTCGGCGAAGGGGTTGTAGGCGGTGAACTGCGTGGTGTCCGCCATGCCGAACACGGGCGCCGGGGCGGCGCTGTACCCGTTGAGATCGACCTTGGTCTTCTTGATCTCCTCGGCCTGCGCCTCGTCCGTTCCGTATTCGCGGGCGATTTCTTGGGTGAACAGTTCGCCTCCCAACAACACCTGGCGAGGCATCATCAGGTAGTCGTCTTTGTAGATGTTGATCGAACTGGTCTTGTGCCCGATCTCGACCACGCACACCGTCTTGCCCGCGAATTGGTCGCCGTAGTTCGCCTTGAGCGCGCGGGCGAGGCCAAGCGGTTCGACGTCGATCGCGCCGACGGTCTTGCCTGCTTTCTTCGCACACGTGAGCATGGTGTCGACCGCCGATTGGGGCGCGATGGCCATGACCACGGTCATGTTGCCGTTGTGCGCGCCGTTGGGAATCGGCCGATAGTCGCTGACGATTTTGCTCTCGGTGAACGGGATGTTGCGGTTGATCTCCCACTGCATCTGTTCACGAAGTTCTTCTTCGGTGTTCGCAGGCACTTCGAGCGTGCGCACGAGCACAGAGGATTGCCCCACAAGAGACACGACGATTTGAGGGAGACTCGCACCCGCGTTCTTGATGGCCTGCTTGATCGCCTGACCCACCGCGTCCGCGTTGAAGATTCCCGTATGATCGACGGCGCCCACCGGTGTTGGAGCGACCCCGAGCGCCGTGATCGCAGGTTGCTTGCCCTGCATCTTGATCTCGGCGACCTTGATCTGCTGACTTCCGATGTCTACGCCAATGACGCTGCCCAGCTTTTTCGCCATGTTCCGTTTCCGCTACCCTGGCCGACGCCTATCTTACACCCCTTGGAACCGGGGTGTCAACCAAAACACGTTCCACGCCGCCCGACGCTCCTCGTCGGCCACGCGCCTCGAGGCGTTCAGACACGAGCGCCTCGATCTATTGGACGGCAAGTCTCGTCCGACGGTCACGACCGCCCCGCCGGCGTCGGCGAGAGTTTCGGGGCGATCGTCTGGAAGAACAGGTCCGAGACTCCGAACCGGTTGCTTCGCCAGAACATCCAGATCACGCCGGGACGCCGATCGGCCATCGCGACCGGATCGAACGCGTCGAGCGCGAGATGCATCTGGGATTCGTTGTAGGCCTCGTCGATGGGCACTGGGGCCTCGTCGCGTTCGGTGCGCAACACCACGGCATAGGCCGCCGCGCCGACATTGACCGCCTCGCCCGCCGCGTTCACGCCCGTGTACGCGATGGTCACGCTCCGCGCCTCGTCCTGAGACGTGAAATACACGCGGCCACGGACGGGATCGACTTGGAAGAAGCCCGTATTGCCCGAGACCGTGAGCGCCGCCACCGAACCGTCGGGGCGGGTCAGGACGGGCGTCGGCAGTTGCACGCCGTACCGCATCGAGCGGAGGTACGAGCGGGTCGCCTCGGTCGCCGAAGCACCGCTCCGTGTGTAGGACAGCCAGTAGCGGTCCGCACGGATCGCGTCGCCAGGTTGGGCGGGCGCACCGCTCGGGCGAGCCCAGTAATCAAGGTCCGCCACAAGCCGCGGATCGTAGACCATCGACGGCCCGTTGTAGTTCGCGGAAGTGTCCGAGTTCGTTCGCACCGCACGAGGCGTGTAGCTCAGCACCAGCGTTGCGGTGGTCGGCAACCCGGTTCCCGAGAAGCGAATGGTGCCGCGAACGGGGTCGAGGAACGCCTTCCCGCCAAGAACGGTGTCGAACGAAATGGTGCCCGTCTGCGCATCGGTCTGCCGCGTGCCGGGCCTTTCGAGATTCGAGTAGTTGCCCGCAGCCGAAACCACGCCGAGTTCCACGGGTGCCGTGGTCCACAAGAGGCCCGATGCCTGATAGCGACCCTCGCCATTCGCCGCCACGCGCTCCCGGGTCCGGGCTTCGAGCGACGCAAGCACGGCTTGACCGTTCGTGATCTGGAATCGCGCGAAATAGACGCCCGAATGGCTGGCGCCGCGCACCTTGGCGTCGAAGGCGACCTCGAACACCTCGCCCGCCAGAGACGTC
>JBDHZD010000067.1:0-18070 GCA_039811705.1 Fimbriimonadaceae bacterium
AGGAGGGTCGTCGCATCTTCCAAACGTTCTTGACCGAGACCACCTTCTCGGTCGAGCCATTCAGCGGCCAGCAGTTGCCCTTCGACGCGAGGGGCAGGGGAATGGACCTCGTCGCAGCCCATGCGCTCCTGATCCAGTGCATGGACAACACAGAGTCGTCTTCCGAACCCAACAGTTTGTTGACCTCGCTACGCTGGAGACGCGACTGGACCACGTGGCGGACCTGGGTCGACGACCCGCTCGTCATGCGCCGCAGCACCGCATTGGCGGCGATCGCGGGCGCGTTGTGCCCCGAACCGCGACGCCGATTGGAAGCAGCCATGTTTCAGGCAGGTCTCTGCGCCGAACGGGGTCTGGTGCGTTGGCGGTACCACCGCGACCTCGGCCCCCGCGTGGTCCCCATCGTTGAGACGCTCCCCAGTCTGCGCGAGGCCATCTTCCGCATGCCGACCGCCGACAAGGCGTCGCTCGACGTCCTGCGCGCCTTGGCCAGCGAGGTGCGCATTTACTCCGATCAACGGGTAAGCGCGGAAGCCGCCGGTCTGGATACGATCCTCACGTTTGCCAGCCAAGCCGACGCACGCTTTGAATGGGCATTCGCCACGGCTTATCCCGTGACGGCCCGTGCGGTCGCGAACATCGAGGCGCTCCGACCCGCTGAAACGCCGGGCTACTTGTTGCTGACGGGCCGTACGCCGTTGCGCGGCGAAGCCAAGGTGGCGTTGCGCCGTCCGGATTGGTCGACGCCGCTACCGCCGCTGACGCCCATGCCTCGGTGGGAAGAAGTCGCGCGCGAGTGAGAAGTTCGGATGGTGCGCAACGATCGTTCCGAGGATGGGGGTGACCGTGCTACTATTCAGGAACCATCGTGGCATCAAAGACGAGCCTTCAACGCATCGTGGCACAGGGGGCGGCTGCCCTTTTCGGCCTCGCAGGTCTGACAGCAGGGTGGGTTGCCATGGCCCAGCCGGCACCCAAAGTCCAAGCCAAGGAAACGCGGACGATCGACTTCAACCGCGACGTGCGCCCCATCCTCAGCGAAAGCTGCTTCACGTGCCATGGCCCGGATGCCGCAGCCGTCCAGGCTGGCTTGCGCTTGGACGTGCGCGGCGAAGCCCTCAAAGATCGTGGCGGATACGCCGTCATCGTTCCCGGCGATCCCGAGAAGTCCCGCCTCTGGCACCGGGTGTACGCGAAAGAACCTAGCGAGATCATGCCGCCGACCTACGCGGAGGTCAAACCGCTCACGCCGGCACAGATCGAAACGTTGCGGCTCTGGATTCTGCAGGGGGCCAAGTACAGCCGCCATTGGTCGTTCGAAGTGCCCGTCAAGCCGCCGATGCCGAAGGTCTCGAACCCACGTTGGGTACGCAACGAGGTCGACCTATTGGTCATGGCGAACCTGGACGCCCACGGCCTGATCCCCGAAGGCGAGGCCGACCGCCGCACTCTGGCCCGCCGCGCGTCGCTGGCCCTGATCGGGTTGCCGCCGAAACCCGAGGAAGTCGAAGCGCTCGTCCGCGATCCTGACCCCAATGCCTACGAAAAGTACGTCGATCGCCTCCTCGACGACCCGCGCTACGGCGAACATCAGGCGCGCTATTGGCTGGACGCCGTCCGCTACGGCGACACGCACGGGCTGCACCTCGACAACGAGCGCTCGGTCTTTCCCTACCGCGATTGGGTGGTCCGCAAGTTCAACGAGGACCTGCCGTACAACAAGTTCTTGCTTTGGCAACTGGCCGGCGACCTGTTGCCCAACCCCACGACCGATCAGCTGATCGCGACGGGATTCGTGCGCATGAACGTCAGCACCGCCGAAGGCGGCGCGATCGAAGAGGAGGTGCACGCCAAGAACACGTTCGACCGGGTTGAAACGGCCTCAACCGTGCTGTTGGGCCTGACCGTGGGGTGTGCGCGTTGCCACGACCACAAATACGACCCCATCTCGCACAAAGACTATTTCGGCCTGTACGCGTTCTTCAATTCAACCGCTGACACACCGCTCGACGGCAACGCGTTCATCCACGGACCGGTCATCAAGGCCCCAACCCCCGAGCAAGAAGCCACTTTGGCGGGCTGGCGTCGAGAAATGGATGCGCTTGAGTCACGCGTCGACGTTGCCGCGGCACGCCGGTGGCTCCACGAAGCGCGGCCTGTCCCCGTGAACCTTGGGACCTGGACCGCATCGCAGGTCTTCGAAGCGAAGGACTTCGACGCAGCGTATGCCACCAACTTCGGTCCCGAGCCCGGCAACGGTGCGAAAGACGTCGAGTGGTCGTCCATCGACCTGAAGTTGGGAGTTGTGAACGGCGACCTGATCAAGAAGGACAACGCGGCCCGCTACTTCCGCACCACTGTGACCGTCGCAGAGGCCAAGAAGGCCGCTCTGTCCTTCGGGAGCGACGACGCCATCCGGGTCTGGCTGAACGGAAAGCCCGTTCTGGAGCAGAAGGTTTCTCGGCCCGCGGATGTCGATCAGAACGTCCTCGACGTCGAGTTGCAGAAGGGCGACAACCAGTTGCTCGTGAAGGTCGTCAACGGCGGCGGGCAAGACGGGCTGGCCGTGAGCGCCCTCGATCCGCTGGCGCGGCGCATGGAGGCCTTGACGTTCCGCCTGGGCAACCCGCTCGACGAGAAGGCAGGGCGCGACCTGAACGCGATGTACTTAACCGAAGGTCCGGTCTCGTCCGACGCCTCCGCCTATCGTGCTCTGGCCAAACAATATGGCGACCTCTATGCCGCGATCCCAGAAACCTACATCGCGCGGGAAGCCGACAAAGTGCGCCCCGCGTTCGTGCTCAAGCGCGGCCAATACGACATGCCCACCGTGCGCGTGGGCCGCGCGATCCCGGCGGCGCTGGGCACCCTGACCGACCACGAACCCAAGAACCGGCTGGGCCTCGCGCAATGGATGATCAGCGACCGCAACCCGTTGGTCGCCCGCGTCTACGTCAACCGCATTTGGCAACAGCACTTCGCCCACGGGCTGGTCTCCACACCCGAAGACTTCGGCATGCAGGGCGAGTACCCGATCAACAAGGATCTGCTGGACTTTCTGGCCGTATGGTTCAAGGAGCACGGGTGGAGCAACAAGGCGCTGCATCGCCTGTTGCTGACGTCGGCGACGTTCCGCCAGGCATCGTTCGCCACGAGCAAGAAGCTCGCCCTCGACCCCATGAACCGGCTGGTTTCGCGCGGGCCACGCTACCGGTTGGACGCCGAAGTGTTGCGCGACCAGGCGCTCTATGTCTCGGGTCTGCTCGTGCAGAAGCCCGGCGGCAAGGGCGACAAGCCCTACCAGCCCGAAGGGCTGTGGGAAGCCATCTCGTATCCCAGCAGCAACACGGCCAAGTACGTTCAGGACCACGGGGAAGCGCTCTACCGCCGCAGCCTCTATCTGTTCTGGAAGCGCACCAGCCCCCCGCCGACGATGATGGCCTTTGATGCGCCGATGCGCGAAGCGTGCACGGTGAAGCGCCCCCGTACCAACACTCCGCTCCAAGCGCTTGTGACGCTGAATGCGACGTCGTTCGTCGAAGCGGCGCGGCACTTTGCCGAGCGAGTGATGAAGGAGCAGGACGATGCCCGCCGCCTGGACACGGCGTTCCGGTTGGCGCTTTCGCGCGAGCCCTCCGAAGGCGAGCGACTGGTTTTGTTGAAGGCATTGGACCGCTACCGCGAGCAGTATTCGCAACGCGTCGAGGACGCGAAGAAGCTTCTTTCAACGGGCGAGAAGCCACGCGACCCCTCGCTCGACCCGGCCGAGCATGCGGCTTGGACCCTGATCTGCAACACGATCTTCAACCTGGACGAGTTCCTCACCCTGCAATAGCCATGGACCCCCGACGCGAACACGAACTGCTCCTCACCCGACGCCAGCTCTTCGGGAAGACCGCCCTTGGGGTCGGCACCGCTGCCCTGCACACGCTTCTTCGCGGCGGAGGCTTGGGCGGGGGCCTGTTGGCGGGCTCGATCGCCCTCGCCGACCGGAAGGGGCGACAGGGACTCCCCGGCGTACCGCACTTCGCCCCCAAGGCCAAGCGCGTCATCGTCCTGTTCATGAACGGCGGCCCCAGCCAGATGGACATGTGGGACTACAAGCCGAAGATGCGAGACGTCTACGACGCCGACCTGCCGGATGAAGTCCGCATGGGCCAGCGCATCACCACGATGACCAGCGGACAGGCTCGCTTCCCCGTCGCCCCCAGCAAGTACGAGTTCAAAAAGTACGACAACAACGCTGACGGCGTCTGGATCAGCGAGCTGCTGCCCCATACAGCCACGGTGGCCAAAGAACTCTGCGTCATCCGCTCGATGTGGACCGACGCGATCAACCACGACCCGGCGGTCACGTTCATCCAAACCGGCAGCCAGCTTCCCGGACGGCCCAGCCTCGGCGCTTGGGTCAGCTACGGCTTGGGCAGCGAGAACGAGGAGCTACCCACCTACGTCGTGCTCCACAGCAAGTGGAGCGCCAAGCGCGACGCCCAAGCCCTCTACAACCGCCTGTGGGGCACGGGATTCCTGCCCAGCGAGCATCAGGGCGTCTCGATGCGGTCCACGGGCGACCCCGTTCTGTACCTGAAAAATCCCGAGGGCGTCCTGTCTTCGACCCGCCGCCAGATGCTGGACGACTTGGCGCAGCTCAACCAATTGACGCTCAAGCAGTTCGGCGACCCTGAGATCGCGGCCCGCATCGCCCAGTACGAGATGGCGTACAAGATGCAGACCAGCGTGCCGGACCTAATGGACCTCTCCACCGAGACCGATGAGACGTTCGAACTCTACGGCGAGGACAGCCGCACGCCCGGCACGTTCGCGGCGAACTGTCTGCTGGCGCGGCGACTGGCCGAACGCGGCGTGCGGTTCACGCAGATCTGGCACCGCGGCTGGGACCACCACGACAGCATTCCGCGCGATCTGCCTCTCCAGTGCAAGGACATCGACCAGGCATGTGCCGCGCTCATCAAGGACCTCAAGCGGCGCGGCTTGCTCGACGAAACGCTTGTGGTCTGGGGCGGTGAGTTCGGTCGGACGATCTACTGCCAGGGGCCGCTTTCCCGCGACAGCTACGGCCGCGACCACCACCCCCGTTGCTTCACCATGTGGATGGCGGGCGGCGGCGTCAAGCCGGGCATCGTCTACGGGCATACCGACGACTACTGCTACAACATCGTGGACAAGGACGGAGCGATCATCAAGCCGACCGAGGACGCGTTCACGCCCGGCGCCGTGCACGTGCACGACCTGAACGCCACGATGCTGCACCTGATGGGCATCGACCACACGAAACTGGTCTATCGATTCCAGGGCCGCGACTTCCGCCTTACGGATGTGCACGGCCACGTGGTGGACGACTTGCTCGCCTAGGCCGGGGCCCGATCAGCCTTTCTTCTCGTGACCTTGGATGCGCTTCTCGAGTTCCTCGAGTTGCCTGTCCACTTCCGAGAGCGAGACCTCGGCAGCGGGGGCGCTGGGGACGTCGCCGCCCACGCCCAGAGCCACGGTCTGCTCGGGTTGCACTTCGACGGCCTTCGGGCGCATGCCAAGGCGCTCTTCGAGCTTCTGCAGTTCCTCTTCGGCTTCGTAGTCCATGGCTTGGTCCTGCATCGCCATGATCTTGCCCTGCACGCTCTCGGCCTGCATCTCTTGCCGCGCCAACGCTTCGGCCTGCGCGTCCTTGATGCGGTCGGCGGCGGCGTTGAACGTGTCGAGTTGGTTCTCGAACGTCAGGCCCTCGAGAGCCTTGGAGATCGAATTCTGAATCTGCGCCTGCTTCCACTGCGCCTTCATGGCCAGGGCTTCGGCGGTCTTGCGCCGAGTTTCCTCTTCCTGGCGCTTGATCGCGACCTTGACGGCCTCGACGGTCTGAAGCGCCTGAGCGTGCGAGGCGCGCAAGCTTTCGATGACCGCGTCGTTGTTCGACTTTTCGCGCATGAACTGGCGCGCCAGGTCGCGGTTGCCCTGCTTGAGCGCCATGGTCGCCTGCTGTTCGAGCTGAGCCGATTTCTTCTCGGCGTCGGCCAACATGCCCTGAAGACGGTTCTTCTGCGTGATCGCCTGAACCGCTCGCTCGCGGTTCTGAACCAGGCTTTCCTGCATGTCGCGCCGAGCCTGATCCAACATCATGTCCGGATCTTCGAGTCGGTTCATGACTCGGTTGAAAACGGCTTTGAGCCAGTTGAAAAATCGTGACATCCTCACCACCGCCGGGACGCAACACGCCGGACCAAGATACGATTATACACAGGTCCCGATTGAACCGGGTCCATTGGACGGACTACGCTTCAAACGAACCCAGAATGCGTCGCCCGCAGTCGATGCAAGCGACATCCCTTTGATCCAACCCGTAGGCCAGTAGAGCGATGCCGTACATGCCGGCCCGCAGTCGAGCCACCGCCTCGTCGCCCTGATCCAAGCGCTCGCCGTACACGTCCCAGAACCGCTCGCGGGCTTCGGGGCCGAACATCGTGAACGCAACCGACAGATCGACGGCAGGGTGACCGCTATGGGCGTCGCCCCAGTCGATGATGCCGCTGACGCACCCGTGCTCGATCATCACATGGCGGGGGTAGAGGTCGCCGTGGATGAGCACGCTTTTACGACTCGGAATGGCCCACCCGGCCAAACGGTGGCACGGCTCCAGGGCCCGATCCACCTGCTCCCGATCTTCCTGGGAAAGGTCCTTCAGCGTGGCGAGGTGCCTGTCGATCTTTTGCATCAGCCGCCTCGGGTCGGCTTTGCCCAGTGTGTCCATCGGCAAGCCGTCGATGTCCTCGGTGGGCAGGGCGTGAAGGCCACGCAAGAAGGCGCCGAGAACCTCGGCAGCGTCGAGTTCCTCCGCTGGGTCAAGGTGCGCCCGGTCGGCGCATTCGCCCGAGACAGGTCGGTAGCCCATGAACAGGTAGGGATAGGCCTCTGTGGCGCATCCAAAGTGCGTCGGTTGGGGGATGGGCAAACTCAGCCGTCCGACCAACTGCGGCAACACGATGGTCTCGCACAGCATGGCGTGGGCGCCCGACGTCCGCATTGGCAGGCGAAACGCTGTTCCCGAAGGATAGAGAATGCAGTAGTTGTCCCACCCGCGCCCGAGGAAACTCGGGGTTTCAGCGCCGAATTCGGGAAACTGTTCGCAAACAACGTCGTCGGCAGACGCCATATCCAGATCGATCTCGGGACTCCATTCGCGCGCCATGGGCTCGAGGTTACCGTCCGCGTGAGACGTGGGTAACCTGGGACATGGACGCCAAGGTGACCCTGAGAGTGAACGGCGAGGCGCACACCGTCGAGGTATTCCCCGATACCAGCCTCCTGGAAGTGCTCCGCGACGACTTGGGACTGACTGGTGCCAAGTATGGTTGTGGAGAAGGCATGTGCGGGGCATGCACGGTTCTTGTGGGCGGCAAGGCCACCCGCTCCTGCGTCACTCTCGCCGCCGACGTCCAAGCCGATGTCGTCACGATCGAGGGCATGGCGCAGGGCAACCGCCTTCACCCGCTCCAGCAGGCGTTTCTCGAAGAAGGCGCGATGCAATGCGGGTACTGCGTCACGGGGATGATCATGAACGCCGCCGCCCTGTTGGCTGCAAACCCCAAGCCGACGACCGCTCAGATCAAGGAGCACATGGAAGGCAACGTGTGCCGCTGCTGCACCTACGATCGCATCGTGGCCGCGATCGAACGAGCCGCCCGTGCGGAGGCGCGATGAACCGGTTGGAACTCACCCGACGAGAAGTGCTGGCCCGGCTGGGTGGCGGTGTGCTGGTCCTCGCTTTCGCTCCGGCCTGCGTCGCCCAAAACCGAGCCGGAGCCAGCCAGAACACCGAGCGCATCGCCGCGTGGCTCCACATTGGGCCGGACGGCAAGGTCACGGTCTTTACGGGCAAGGTCGAAGTCGGGCAGGACATTCGCACGTCGCTGACGCAAGCCGTGGCCGAAGAACTCAGGCTGCCCGTGGAAGCCATCGAACTCGTCATGGGCGACACTGACCGCGTGCCCTTCGATCAAGGCACGTTCGGCAGCCGCACCACGCCAACGATGGCACCTGTCTTGCGCCGCGCTGCGGCTTCGGCGCGCGAGACGCTCGTCGACCTCGCGGCAGCACGTTGGTCCTTGGATCGCTCAGGCTTGGTCGCCGAAGGCGGCACGGTGCGCGGCGGCGGGCAATCGGCGACCTATGGCGATTTGGCCAAGGATCAGCCGTTCGACAAGCCGGTCCGCGACGTACCGCTCACCGAGCCCAAAGATTGGAGGGTCATGGGCCGGCCCGTGCCCAAGGTCGGTGGCAGAGAGATCGTCACGGGGCAACACACCTACACGAGCGACCTTCGCCGCTCCGGCATGCTCATCGCCAAGGTGTTGCGGCCGGAAGTTCTTGGCGCAGAGTTGGTCTCGGTGGATACCAAAGCCGCCGAAGCCATGGAGGATGTGCGCGTTGTCCGCGACGGCGGCTTCGTGGCTGTCGCGGCTCCGACGCTCCGGCAGGCCGAGCGCGCCTTGCAGGCGCTCGAACCGCAGTGGCGTCGCACCGCACAGGTTCGGGGTCAAGACCTGTTCGAGGTGTTGCGCGGCGCGCCGCTCGCATCGGCGGCCATAGGCAAGCGGAACGGTGCTCAGGTGCAAGCGACTTATACCGCGCCCTACATCGCCCATGTCCCGCTCGAACCCAGGGCCGCACTCGCCGAATGGGACGGCTCCAAGTTGACGGTCCATACGGGGACGCAACGTCCGTTCGGTGTGCGCACCGAGGTCGCCAATGCCCTCGGCATCCCCGAGACGCAAGTGCGCGTGCTGGTGCCGGACACGGGCTCGGGTTACGGCGGAAAGCACTCGGGAGACGCCGCCGTCGAGGCCGCCCGTATCGCCAAGGCGCTCGGCGTGCCCATCCGACTGGTGTGGACCCGGCGCGAGGAGTTCACGTTCGCCTACTTCCGACCGGCAGGCGTCATCGAACTCGCGGCATCGGCAGACGTCGAGGGTCGACTGACTTCTTGGGAGTTCACCAACTACAATTCGGGCGGCGCAGGAGTCCAGACGCCCTACGACGTGCCTAACCCGCGCACCCAGTCGCGGCAGACGCGGTCTCCGTTGCGCCAGGGTTCGTACCGTGCGTTGGCCTCCACGTTCAACCACTTCGCGCGCGAATCGGCCATGGACGAGTTGGCGGAGGCGCTCGGCCAAGATCCCGTGGCGTTCCGGCTGAAGAACCTTCGCAACGAGCGGCTGCGGGCCGTGCTCGAAACGTGCGCCAACGCCATGGGTTGGCCAGGCGCGGGCAAGAACGCGGGGATCGCCTGCGGCACCGAAAAGGGCGGCTATGTGGCCACCGCCGTCGAGATCGAGCAAGCCGGTGGAGAGTTCCGCGTCCTACGATGCGTCACCGCGTTCGAGTGCGGAGCGATCATCAACCCCTTGCACCTCAAGAGCCAGGTCGAGGGCTGCGTGCTCATGGGCCTCGGTGGCGCGTTGTTCGAGAGGGTCGTGTTCGATCAAGGGCAAATCCAGACGGATCGCCTGTCGAAGTACCGCGTCCCGCGATTCTCCGACGTGCCGAAGATGGAGACCATTCTGCTCGACCGTCGCGACCTTCCTTCGGCGGGTGCGGGCGAGGCACCGATCGTGGCTATCGCCCCTGCGATCGCGAACGCCGTGTCCCGATCGACGGGTCGGAGGCTCCGCTCCTTGCCGCTGACGGGAGGGGGCCAGGGTCTCGAGGGCTGAAGTCGGATCCAAGGAGCCAGTCGACCGAAATCCGGCCAAGGCTGGAGCCCCCGACCGGAATTGAACCGGTGACCTCCTCTTTACCAAAGAGGTGCTCTACCTCTGAGCTACGAGGGCATCCTGACGCGCTGGGGCCAACACTCGCAGAGAACGCTGGTGGGGAGTGTAGGATTCGAACCTACGAAGGCGTTCGCCGACAGATTTACAGTCTGTTCCCATTGGCCACTCGGGCAACTCCCCAGCGCACCCAGAAGATATACCACATCGCCGCGCCCGAGTCCCCATGTTTGGGCCAGATTCCCAGCATGGATTCTCGGGCGCGGGCGTGTGGGGAGTCTATCGGCTCACAAAGACCGAGTACTCGTAGGTCAGGGTCCGCTTCTTGCCGGGCTCCAAATCCACCGACCACTCGATCTCGTGGCGGGCGTTCACGGCGCGTAGGCCTTTGCCCAGCGTCCGCACCTTGGGAGCGTCCGAGTTCGCGATCAGTTCGCCCGTCACGCTCTTCGTGACCTGTAGCCGGATGGCCTTGTCCTTGAGGTTGGTGAGTTCGACCGTGCCCTTCACGCGGACCTTGTCGTAGTAGCCGCCGCGGATTTGGGTGGCGTCGCGGTCGCGGGCGACCTCTTCTTCGAAGTCCTCGCCCTTCACGTCGAGCGCCTTGGTGATGCGTACGTTGGCTTCGCCGCCCGCGCTGGTGTAGGTCATCATGTCTTGCCCCAGGATGTTGCCGTCCTTGGTCACGATGGCCGCACCGGTGGTGAGAGGCTGGTTGGCCGTGTTCTTGAACTTGACCGAGTGCCAGATGTCGGCCTGGCTCGCGCCGGCGCCGGCGTAGTTGTCGTTCATCACGTAGTCCGGGATGGCCCACTCGTACACGTGTTCGTAGTCGCTTTCTGCCCCGAAGAGGATGTAGTATCCTCGGTCGCCTGGGTTCATCGTGACGTTGGGCTGGCGGTAGAAGAACAGGTCCTCGGACGTTTCGCCGGGCAACGGCGACGGCTCGAACGCCGCGTCCATGCGTTCGAACGCTCTCCCCGCCAACACCTGGTTCGCCATGGGCGGCGCCATCTTGGCGTTCTCGCGGTAGCCGATGCCCATCAGCGAGTTGACCCACTGGTTCATATCGCCGGGGAATGCCAACGGGTCGGCGATGTTCAGGTAAGGCACGTTGGGGAATCCGGTGACCAGCCGCAGTTCGATGTTCTTGATGGGCGCTAAATCGTTGAAGATCGTGGCCTTGCCCACCAGACGCAGCCGCTTGTCATCGAGCAGCTCCACCGCATAGTTCGGCGCCCATGTCATGCCCCGCTCCAGCGAGAGAAGGACCACTTTGCCGTCCTTCGGCCCCTGAAGGTTCATTCGGATGACCCGTTTGCGGGTGGCGACCTTGCGTTGCCAGACGAGGTCGGCTTGGGACTCCACTTGCCTGATCGCCCCTTTCTGCAACGCGCGGACCGTGGTCCCCGCCGACGTGGCGATCTTGACCACGGCGACCTGGCCGGCTGCCGAAACGAGTTCGCCGGTCTCCACCTTGTCGTTGGTGAACGTGAACGTGAGCACCTTGCCCACATTGGCTTGAAGGATGTCGTCGAGCGAACCGAGGGGCTGGTCGGTCGTCTCTTCGACGTGGGTCGAGACGACCTCGCTGAACTTGACGCCGGCGGTGCCGGTGACCCAGAACGTCCCGAGGACCGATTGGGGCAGTTGGTCGAAGACGTACTCGCCAGGCCCATCGATCGTGGCTTGACGGGTGACCACAGCGTAGCCGTTCTTGAACAGCGACGCTGCGGAGACTTCAAGGGCGAGGGGTTTGGGCGTGGCGACCACGCCGGCAAGCAAGAGTGTGATCATCGTTCGGTACCTTTGCGACCTGCAACAGGAAGGACGAACTTTGGGCGCGGATGGTACGGTGGGTCCCACCGCATTGGTACCAGAGGCCGTGTTTGGTAGTATCCGAGACGATGTACGAGGTCCGGTATCTGGAGCCCGATGCGATCCGCATCTACCGTGTCTCCGGCGCGGCGCACCCGCGTGTGGAGATCGACGGCGACCGGACGATCCTGCACGCCAAGTTCAAGCGGGTGTTCCCCTACTCGCGGCCCGACCAGTTCTTCTCGGTCCAGGACGGGGCGAACAAGGAGGTGGGTGTGTTGCGGGACCTTGCAGACCTGGATCCCGAAGAGCGGGAAATCGTCCATCAGGAGCTGGAGCGACGCTACTTCACACCGTTCGTCAAGCGGATTCGCGACATCCGACGCGACAGCGGGATGTTCCGTTTCGAACTCGACACCGACCGCGGCCCGGCGACGTACTTCGTGCGGAACTGGCGCGACAGCGCGCACGAGGTGATGCCCGGCCGCTGGCAGATCCTGAGCGTGGACGGGCAGCGGTTCCAGATCGAGGACCTGAACGCCCTGGACAAGCACAGCCAGAACCTGCTGTACCAGGAACTGTTCTGAGCCTAGAGGTGGTCGGGTGGTACGCTCTCCGCCCGAGGACCCTATGCAATCCGACGATGCGAACCGTCGTAGGCTCGACACCCAAGCATTAGTGGTCGGCTACTCGATGAGCCGCCTAGATGCGGAGTATCTGGCCCGGCGTGGCCTGAAGAGCTGGCAAGAGGCGTTTCGCGAAGCTGCGAACGCGCTCGGAGTGCCATCGGCCAACTTCAAGAACCTGCGCGACGAGTTTGATCCTTTCCACTCCAACGCGAGAGTGGGCTGGCATGACAGGCCGATTCGCGACAGTCGAAGGAGGATTGTCGACGAACTAGCCGACCTAGGGGAAGACGCCCTTCTTGAGATGGTTGACAGGATACTGGTGAGGCAGTCGCAAGATCTGGAGGAGGCCATTGACTCGCTGTCGCAGCCGAGCAAGATCGCACACAACGTTGCCGAGCGGTTGTTGACTGGGCGGAGAGCCGAGGAGTACTTTCAGAAGTACTCCAACGAGATCGTCGGGATTCCCGGGCCGTCGCTTTTGGATAGGAGAAGTGCCGCCCTCCCTGCTCGAGTCTAGGCGCCACTTGTCGCTATGTAGCCCGCCTGACGACTCAGTGGCAGTCGAAGGTATCGGTCGCGGACGGCATCCAACTGGGTGGGTGAAGTTCAACGTCCTCAATGCCCAGTTCCGGGGTAAACAACTCGAGGATCGTGTTCACCGACAAACCGCGGAAATGGAGTGTCAACTCCAGACTGGACGCGGTATCGTCGTTGCACGCGTGCACCACCGGAGCGAGACGGAGCTCTTTGGCGAGTGTCAGGCTGGCGTCGTCGCCCCAACGGCGGTTGACTATGGCTCGGCAATTTGTCGCGGCGGCAACTTTGAGGACCTCACTCAGGTCACCGGACGTCGCAATGGTCGGATCAATGACGACGGTGACTGAGGTCATCTTGTCTACCCTTAGATTGTCCCACAAGCAGAGGTTGGTTCATGGCTCATGAGCGTTAGAGCCTTCGCCCGATACGCCTCGCAGGCCGTGCTCGATGCCGTGTATCCGACCCAGTGCGCGTTGTGCGGCACGATGGGCGAGGCGGCGTACTGCTCCCCGTGCCGGGACGAGACCGAGTGGCTCGAACCCCGCGTCACCACGTTGATCCAGCCCGACCCGCTCACGGGGTTCGCGGCGGCGACCCGGTACGCGGGTAGGTCGGCTCAAGCCGTGACGCGTTTGAAATACGGACGGCACACCGCGCTCGCCGAGCCGATGGCGGCGACGATCGCGCGGTTGGTGGCGGACTGCCAGCTCGATGACGTGGATTGGATCGTTCCCGTACCGATCCACTGGTTCCGTCGGTGTGGGCGGGGGTTCAACCAAGCGGAACTCCTCGCGTCCGCGTTGCCCGCCTCTCTGGTGCGCTTGGACTTGTTGCGCCGCGTGCGCTGGACAAGGCCCCAAGCCTCGTTGCCCGCACACAAGCGAGACCGCAATCTGGTCGGCGCGTTCGCCTGCACCGCGGACCTGTCGGGCGCGTACGTCTTGCTGGTGGACGACGTGCTGACCAGCGGTGCGACGCTCCGCGAGTGTGCCACGGCTCTCCGGTCGCGGGGAGCCTCGCATGTGTCGGCGGCCGTTTTCGCTTCGGCGATGCCGTGAATCGTGGCGAACCTGCGCTAGAATGTCGTCTATGAGGAAGCTCGCTGGGGTCCTCGTCGTCGCCGCATTGCTTGGGCTGGTCTGGGTCGGCGTGCGCCGGGGTGTCAATCAGAAGGTGTGGGAAGCCGCCGCCGATTACGATGCGGCGATACTGGCTGCCAAGGAAGCTGGCGTCGAACTGGAGTTCGAGAGGGCCCTGCCCAAGGCCGATCCCGAGCAAAACGCCGGACCCGACTATCGCGCTTTCGTGGCGTGGGCGCGTAGCGCGGACAAGGCGGAGCGCGAGGCCTACGGCATCGCGGCCAATCGACGCGTGGGATCGCAGTTGGTCAGCGACGCTGAAACCTCGCGAGCCATCGCCACCATCCGTCCCGCGCTCGGCATCGCCGAACGCGCGTTGACCAAGCCGATCTGCGCGTTCGACCGAGACTGGTCGAACCCAGCAAGCACCCTGCTTCCCGAGTACGCCGACATGAAGCAGTTGGCAAAGATTCTGGCCACCGAAGCGCAACTGCACGCCAAGGCAGGACGACGAGACGCCACCCTCCGGGCGCTGACAGGCATCCGTCGCATCTCGGAACACGCCGACGACGAGCCCATCCTCATCGCGACGCTCGTGTCGGTCGCGATTCGGGCCATCGCCGACCACACGTTGCTCGAAGTCGTCGAAGCGCAGCCGCAGTGGGCGGGAGACCCCGCTTTCGTCGCTCTGACCGAGTCCAAACCGCGAGACCTGCGAGCGGGCCTTCCCGGCGAGGTCGCCATGGCGCAAAGCGTGGACTTTGGCGATGCCCAACTGATGCGGCACTTCACCTCGGAGGGCCAGCCCCAAGACGGCGAAAACCCCATGCCCCAGCTGGACGACTTCACGTACCGGCTCGTGGACCGAGAGGCCCTGCGCCGGGGGGTTACGGCTCGGCTGCTTCGCTTCTACACGGACTTCTACGTCGCCGCCGACCCCAAGCACGACCTGGCCACCCGCTACAAAGCGATCCGCGAACTCGAGCAGAACCTCGTGCGACAGGCGCAGAAAGACGGCGTGGTCGGGAAGCGCGTCGAACTCTTCGCTCCGATCGTGGCGGGCTGGGTTCAATCGGTGGGGCGCGAACAGGCGCGTGCGGCCATGATGCCGGCCATCCTGGACATCGTCGCCAAGATGGGTCCTCGGCCCACGTTCGAGGCGCGACCGGCGATGATGCCCACCGACCCGTGGACCGGCATGCCGTGCTTGTTCGAGGCGACGGCGGGCGAGGGCTTCCGCTTTCGCTCGTTCGGTCCGAACGGGATCGACGACATGGGTCAGGAAGACGACGTCGAAGTCTCGTTCCCCACGTCGTTCAAGCGACCCAAGCAACCCGGAAACCAGATGTAGGGTCGCCTAGTACAATCCGATCATGAATGCGACCGTCCTCGGCGCCGGCAGTTGGGGCACGGCGCTCGCCATTCTCCTTGCCCGCAACGGCGTGGACGTGGCTCTCGTCGGACGGGACGAGGACGAGATGCGGTCGATGGCGGCATCGCGGGAGAACATCCGATACCTTCCCGGGTTCGCCATCCCACAAAGCGTGCGCTACCATGCGATGGCGGAGACTCCCGATCATGCCGACCTGTGGGTTGTGGCCGTGCCCGCCGGAGCCGTGAGAGCCATGCTCGACCACATCGCCGGCGACAGACCGCTCGTTGCCTTGGCCAGCAAAGGCATCGATCCGACGCAGGCGAGGCTCATGCACGAGTTGCTCGCCCTGCACCCGAACACCCGAGACGCGCGCGCCTGCGCCCTGAGCGGTCCGAATCTGGCCGTCGAAATCGTGCGCGGCATCCCCACGGCGGCTGTTGCGGCTTCGCCCGACCTTGAAGTCGCCGACCGAGTCCGCGCGGCATTTTCCGGGCCCACCTTCCGCGTGTATGTGTCTCGAGACCTCGTCGGTGTCGAACTGGCCGGCGCGCTCAAGAACGTCTTGGCCATCGCGGCGGGCGTCTCGGATGGCCTGGGTTTTGGCGACAACTCGAAAGGCGCATTGCTCGCCCGGGGCCTCTACGAGATGACCAAGCTCGGGCTGGCGATGGGCGCGAAGTTGGAGACGTTCATGGGCATCGCGGGCGTGGGCGACCTGTTCGCGACGGCCAACAGCCGCCTCAGCCGCAACTACCGCGTCGGCTACGCCCTGGGCCAGGGGCAATCGCTGCACACCGCACTCGACGAAGTCGGACAAGTGGCAGAGGGCGTGGCGACCAGCGAGTGCGTCGGCGTGCTGGCCCGCAGGCACGGTGTGGAGATGCCCGTGTTCGAGGCGATCGAACTGGTGATCCGGGGTCGCATCCGGCCGCTCGAGGGTGTATCGCGCCTGATGGAGCGTTTGCCGAAGGAAGAGGCGTCGCTAATGGGCCCGGAGTCCCATCTGGAACACCGCCTGGATATGCCATAGTCTCTCGCGTTATGCGAATGGTTCTCCTCTAAGTCGGCCTCGCTCCACCGACCGCGCCCCCACCTCCCGGCCGAAGCAACCGGGGCGCCGTCCCTGACCGACCCAAGAACCGTTCATTTATGTTAGCTACCGACATCCTGCGCCATCGCGGCTTCAAGAATCTCTGGCTAGGCCAGCTCATCTCCCAAATCGGCGACTCGCTGTACTTCGTGGTCTTCATGTTCATGGTCAAGAAGATCACGGGCAACGACGCCATGGTCGGCTTGGTCGGCGCGTGCGAGACCTTGCCCTACGTCTTGTTCGGCCCCTCGGCGGGTGTGCTTGCGGACAAGTTCGACCGCAAGCGCATCATGTGGCTTTCGGACATGGTCAGCGGCGGCTTTCTGCTGTCGTTGGGCGCGTTGGTGTTTCTTGCGCCGTCCACACCCGTATGGCTCTTGGCTTCGACCGCATTCATCATGTCGACGCTCCGCGCCGTCTTCCTGCCCGCCAAGAGCGCGGCCATTCCGGCGCTGGTCCCGGCCGACGAGCTGCTCAAAGCCAATTCGTTCAGCACGGCCACGCAGAACATGGTGCCCATCATCGGTCTTGGGTTCAGTGCGGGCGTTCTGAGCTTGCTGTACAACCTGGACCCCAAGCTGTTCTTCGCCGTCACCATTTCGCTCAATTCGCTGACGTTCTTCGGGTCGGCGATCTTTGTCGCGAAGCTCCCTTCGCTCCTGCCGCAGCGCGACGAGGAGCACAAGGTGAGCGGCTGGCGCGAGTTCCGCGAAGGCATCAAGTACATCCTCAGTCGAGCCGAGCTCAAGGCGCTCATGGGCCTGAGTCTGGCGCTCAATCTGATGATCTCGCCGTTCTTCGTCATCTATCTCGCCGCCAACGACAAGTGGTTCGGTGGGCGACCCGAGACGGTCGCGATCCTGGAGCTGACGTTCTTCGTCGGCATGGTGTTCGCGTCGTTCTGGGTGGCATCGCTCAACGTACGGCGCGTGGGGATCGGCTACATCGTTGGACTCGCCGTTTGCGGCGCGACGGTGATGCCGTTCGCATTGGGGCCGGAGGTGGGTCCGTTCCTGTCGCGCATGGCCGATGCGATGGGCTGGGAGGGCACCTCGGAGTGGGCGCTCAAGCAGGCGATGGTGCTGGGCATCGTGTTTGTGGGGCTCCTCAACTTCGCGGCAGGGCTGTCCGTTCCGTTCGCCCAGATCCCGACCAACACGTTCATCCAGGTGACGACCCCGGATGCGTTGCGCGGGCGGGTGAACAGCGTGCTGGTCACCATGTCCATCGGCGTGATGCCGATCGGTTACGGCTTGGGCGGCGTGCTGCTGGAAAAGCTTGGCGTCGTGGCGATGTTCTTGATCATGGGCGGGGGCATGATGGTGGTCGCGTTGACGGGTCTGCTGATCCGCCCGTTCCGGTTGGCGACGATCCCGGCGAATCTGGACGGGAGCGACCCGTTGCCGGAGGCGCCGGTGGGTGCCCTGCCGCAGGAAGCGGCTGTGTGAGTCGGGTGGTGCCACGGCCTGACCGGGCCCTGACGCCGTCGATTCGCCGGTGCCTTCCTGCCCGGCAAGCCCTGTCTTGGGCTCCGCGATGGCATCACGGTCTGGCGGGGACGAGAGGCCGACGGGTTTCGGAAGGCCCCGACCCGCACAGACCGTGGCACCCCGAGCGAAGCGACTTGCCAAACGGGGGTGCCACGGCCTGACCGGGCTCTGGCGGCGTCGATTCGCCGGTGCCTTCCTGCCCTCCAGGCCGTGTCTTGGGCTCCGCGATGGCATCACGGTCTGGCGGGGACGAGAGGCCGACGGGATTCGGAA
>JBDHZD010000068.1:0-17462 GCA_039811705.1 Fimbriimonadaceae bacterium
GTGGCCTGATCGCCCGATCGTTGCAACCTGCCGCGGATGATCTTGGTGAAACCTGCTCGAGAGCCATCCTTCTTGGGGTCGTTGAGACCGAAGTAGACCCAGCCATTCTTGGCATAGTCGGGGTGGACGGCGACCTCCATCAGGCCGCCTTGGCCGAATTCGATGGAGGGCGGGAACCCGGACAGTTGCGGCCCGACCTTGCCATCTTTGGACACCAGCACCACGAATCCGGGACGATTGGTCACAACCATGGTCCCATCGGGCAACCAGTCGATGCCCCATGGCGTTTTGAGGCCCTGCCCATCCTCGACGACCGTTTCGATGCGGAACTTGTGACGTTGCGACGTGTAGACCCCGTTGGCCGCCTTGGGCGAGCCTTTCTCTGCCCGCAACGCCTTGGCCTGCATCTCGCGGATATGGACCACTTGGCCCCAGATCTCGGCGTCTCCCATGGTCTCGCCAAACGCTTCCATGCCCATGTCGGGCAAACCTTTCTTGATGGCGTCGAAGAACACGCGGTCGTATTTCTGGTCGAACTTCTCGGCCGTCAACAGGGACGATGCCCCCGCGCCTTCGCCGTTGGCTCCGTGGCATTTGGCGCAGTTGTCGGCCCACGTTTGGGCGACGTTCTTGCCGGGTTGGCGGATCGCCACATCGAACGACTCGCCCGAACGCGCATCCGGCGCGGGGTTCTCGGCGGCAGCCGCCGGAGCGGGCGATGTCACGTGGGAACAGGCAAGAATGGCGCCGGCACCGAAGACGGCAAGGCTGATTCGGGTCAACACGGGTGCTAGAGTACCTGCGGATGTCCCGTCAGCTGGGCCGCCAACTCCTTCAGGAAGAACTCGCAGTCGGTGACCAAACCCACGGCCTGGTGGGTGCCGCGATCGGTGAGCTTGATCACGGTGTCGGCGTCCGAGTCGACACAATAGGTCTTGACCGACGCGGGTAGGCAGTTGCCCGTGGCAACGCTGTGCAGCGTGGTCGCCACCATGAGAGCGACCCCCACCCCGGGCACCAGCCGACGCATGGCGTCCTGCGCTTGGACGCAGTCCGTGATCACCTCGGGCAACGGACCGTCGTCCCGGATCGATCCCGCCAGCACGAAAGGGATCGGCTTGGTCACGCATGCGTGCATCACACCGGTGCGTACGAGGCCGGATCGGACGGATTCGGCAATGCCGCCGACCCGGCGCACCCGGTTGATGGCGCGCAGGTGGTGCGTGTGACCGTGGGGCACAGAACGTCCGCCGGCCAGATCCACCCCAAGCGAGGTGCCCATCATCGCGGCCTCGATGTCGTGCGCGGCCAGCGCGTTCCCCGCGAACAGCACATCGACCCATCCTTCCAGAATCAGTCGGGCGAGCAACGGGGCGCTCCCGCTGTGCACGATGGCAGGACCACCCACGAACAGAACCTTCTTGCCGTCGGCTTTGGCGTTCCGGATCGCGTCGGCGCAATGGGCGATCATCCGCGACTTGGGGCGTTCGCTGCTCACCTCGTTGGACATGAAGCGGAACTCCTCCTCGTCCTGCCGCTCGGTGTCCAGCGGCAGGACTTTGACGCCGGCAAAACCCACCACGAACCGGTCGCCGCGCCGCACCCAATGCATGGGCGCCCCGGCGGCGCGCCATCGACCGTTCTCCTGCCAGCACCGAATCCCGACATCCATTTCGGGACCCTCGACGGGAACCCACTGGCCGTCCAGCCGCACCAAGGTGGAAAAATTGGTTGTGGAGTAGAAGTTCTCGGGCAAGACGCCGTCCATGTCGGCTTCGGCCAGACAGGCGTCTTCTTCCAGGCACACCGCACCGTACGGTCGCAACGCCCCGAGGGCACGGTCCAGCGCGGTCGGGTCTTCGGCGCGCAATTGCAGTTCGATGAGCGACGGTTCGTGCGATCCGCCGCCCACGCGGAAACGCCGCACGTCGTACTGGACGCCCATGCGTTCCAGCAACGTGAGCGCCTGCACCAACGTGTGCTCGTCGAGCAAGTGGCCTTCAAGCGAGAGGCGTTCGGTGACCACGGACCAAGGGTACCAGCGGGTATGCTTTCGCTCCGCGCCGGGGTGGCGGAATGGTAGACGCGGCGGTCTCAAAAACCGTTGGAGGCGACTCCGTGCGGGTTCGAGTCCCGCTCCCGGCACCAGATCATCTGGACCCACATCATCCCAGGGCGCTGAACAGCGGCAGGCCGACCGGCTCGGGAATCGGCCCCAAGGCTTCTGCTTCGGTGCGGCACCCAACAGCGCCCAAGGCCATCAACGCGCGAGAGGCTGGATCGCCCTCGTCGAACACGACGACGCGATGGCCTTTGCGACGCAGGGCGGCCACGGCACCGTTCCATGTGCCCCCTTCCCGATACCGCGCCCGAACCACGATGGCGCGCTCGCCCAGGGCATAGACCAATGCGTTGCGCCGCATGGCGAGATCGCCGCCGAACGGTTGACGGGGATGCCATGGCGACACGCGAAGCACCCTCCCGGATTCCGAACCCCGCAGCCCAAAACGGCCCTTCGCCCATGACAACCCGCAAGGGAGGATTTCGACAACGGCGCCACCGGCCGAGACCGCCGCGCCCTCGGCGGCCAGATCCACACCCGAAGCACCGCCGGAGCACAGGCAACGGCCCGAAGAGGCCACCAACGCCCCCAAGCGCGCGGCTCGCGCCTCGACAGGTGGATCGGTACGGCGCACGCCGACCACCGCGACCGAGGGCGCATCCAGCGCCCCCTGAACGCCCTCGACCCAGACGACCGGGGGCGCCGAGGAACCCAAGACCTCGATCCAACGCGCCGGATAGCCCTCGCAGACCGCCGAAAGCACGCCTCCCGAGACGAGGCAGTCTTCGGACCATTCCCAAAGATCGGCACGATCGAGTTCGCACGCCTCCGACGGCATGCCGGCACGTTTGAGCGCCGCGACGCACGATGCAGGACCGGATGCGCCAAACTGGCGCAGAGCGCTCACGACCATCGGCCAACGGCTCGGCTTGGG
Source organism: Fimbriimonadaceae bacterium (assembly GCA_039811705.1). GTDB lineage: Bacteria > Armatimonadota > Fimbriimonadia > Fimbriimonadales > Fimbriimonadaceae > UBA2387. The sequence continues at coordinate 2,997 of JBDHZD010000068.1, forward strand.
ATCCCATGTGCGCGGCGCCCCGGGAAGATACAAGCCCCCCAAGGCCGTTGCCCACGACTCGCGCATGCTCTTGAGACTCATGGTACTATAGTACCGTCTTCCCCCTGTATTCCACCGACGTCCACCACGCTGAGCCAGACGCTCGCGGACATGGCAGCCCAAACGAGAGCAAGAGGGAAAATCCATGGTCGGTATACTGCGGGGACTATCGGAGTGATGCGTCCGCTGCGACGCGCCGTGTCCAAGTGAAAAACATCCACTTTATCCTCATCGTCATCGGCCTGACGGCGCTGTCGGCATGGCTGTACACCAAGTTCCCCTACCAAATGGGCTTGGACATCGAAGGCGGCGTGCGCGTCGTCTATCGCATGAAGACCGAGGAGTTGACGCCGGAGCAGCGACAGAACATCGACGTTGTCCGCGCGAATCTCCAGAAGATCCTCGTGGCCCGCGTCTCGAAGAATCTGGGCGTGGTCGAGGGCAACGTGGTCGCCAAGATGCCCGACCAGTTCATCGTCGAGCTGCCCGGCTTCAAGGACACCAGCCAAGCCAAGGAGGTTCTGAGTTCCACGGCGAGCATCCGGATGTACCACGCGCGGAACGTCGCCACGGCCAAGAAGACGGCCCGCCCTTATTCCATCGGCGACGACCGCCGCATGGTCGACGGAAGGCCCGAGATCGTGTTCACCCGGCGCGACGGCACGTCGGTCGAGCCGGGCAGCGCCGAATACGCCCGCATGATCGAAGGTTGGGGCGAGCCCATCCTTCAGGGCGGCGATCTCGAGCGAGCGTCCACTCGCCAGCAGGGCAACAACTATCAGCCCGAGATGTACTTCGCTCCCAGCGGCGCCGAGAAATTGCGCACGTGGACCACGCGGTACCGCAACGATGGGGAAAACATCGCGTTCGTGCTGGACGGCGTCGTGCTCAGCATCGCCCCGCTGAAAGAGGGCGCGATCCTCAGCGATCAGGCGTTCATCGACGGCCAGTTCGAGGCCACCTATGTGCGCAACCTGGTCGAACTGCTCAACGCCGGCGCACTGCCGATCGGCCTGGAAGAATTGAGCAGTTCCACCGTCGACCCCACCATTGGGCGCGGGGCGCTGAACAAGATCCTGTTTGCAGGACAGATCGCTTTCGCCGCCATCGCGGCGTTTTTGATCCTCTACTACGCGTTTCCCGGCTTCGTCGCCTTGATCGCTCTGGTGCTGTACAGCCTGTTCACGCTCACGGCGCTCAAGTTGCTCGGCGCCACGTTCAGTCTGGCCTCGATCGCGGGCTTCATCCTGTCGGTGGGCATGGCCGTCGACGCCAACGTCCTCGTTTTCGAGCGACTCAAAGAAGAAATGCGTCGCGGACGCGCCCTGAACAAGGGCATCGATCTCGGGTTCAAGCGGGCGCTCTCCGCCATCGTCGACTCGAACGCGTGTACGATCCTGACGTCGCTGGTCCTCTACAACTTTGGGGATGGGCCAGTCAAGGGATTCGCCACAACCCTCATCATCGGCGTGGCCATCTCGCTGTTCACCGCCGTGACGGTCACACGCTCGTTGCTGTTCGTGTTCAGCGACACGCCTGTGGGCAGGAATCCGAAGTACTACGCCCTCAACCGCAACTGGTTTGGCGAGAGTCTCGAAGCCCATGCCGAAGAGAAACCGCTCAAGGTGTTGCAGAAGTCCAAGCTGTACTTCATGATCTCGGGAGGGATCATGTTGGTGGGCCTTGCCTTTGTGGCCATGGGCGGCATCAAGCCGAACGTCGAATTCACGGGCGGCATCCGAGCCGAATACCGCATCAAGGACTCGGACAACGTGTCAGCCGGAGCCATTGGCGACAAGCTGGAGGCTGCAGGCATGCCGGGCGGTTTGGTCACGATCAGCGCCGCGCCATTGGCCGGCGAGAAGCTCTTGGCCATCACGCTTCCTGAAAGCCAGAACGTCCGACTCGACGATCCGGAAGCCGAGGCAAAGATCCTTCAGGCCTCTGGCGTGACGTCGGTGGGCAGCGCCGGACTGAGCAAGATCGGCCCCACGGTGCGTGACGAAACGGTCCGAAACGCGATCAACGGCGTCGTCTTCAGCACGTTGCTTATCGTCATCTACCTTGCCGTCCGGTTCGGACTGGGCATGGGTGGTTTCCGCGTGGGCGTCCGGTTCGGCATGTCGTCGGTCGCCGCTCTGGTTCACGACGTCGTCGTCGTCGTCGGCTTCGCGGGCATCATGGGCTTCTTGTTCAACTGGCAAATCAGCGCCCTGTTCATCACGTCCATGCTCACGGTGGCGGGCTTCTCCACCCACGACACCATCGTCATCTTCGACCGCATCCGCGAGAACCTTCGGGGCAACAAGGCCAACCGCGACCTCGAGTCGATCATCAACATTTCGATCACCCAGTCGATCGCGCGGTCGATCAACACGTCGTTCACGGTCATCATCGCGCTGGTGCTCTTGTTGACCATCGGCGCGACCACGATCGACCTCTCGTTCTTCAACGCGGTCATGCTGATCGGCATCCTCGTCGGCACCTACTCGTCCATCTTCAACGCGTCACCCATTCTCTATCTCTGGGATCGGATGGTGCTCAAGCGGAGGGGCGAGGCCGACACCCTGGTCGGTCATGCGAGGGCCGAACTCGTTCAGCAACGACAAGTCGCGACGGCCGTCGAAACGGCTCCCGCCCAAGACCGCGTCTTCCGGGACGCGCAAGGCAACGTCTACGGCCAGGTGAAGCGGCGAGACTCGTCGACGGCCAAGCGGCCAAGTGTCCCCGTGGACGAAGACGAGTGACGTTGGAACCCACACCAGGGCCACCGCAGTTGAGGTGAAAAGCATGAGTTCGACGAAACGCGCAGGCAAAACCCATTGGATCATCGTGTTCGCCGTGTTGGCGATGATCGGCGGCGTCATCGTGTTGTTGCTCCCCAACAAGTCCGCCGCCAAAACGGCCAACGAGTTTCTGATCGCATTGGCGAAAGACGACCGAGAGAAACTCACCAACCTGACGTACTGGCCGGACAAGTCGCGCGACGAGATTCGGGCCGCTTGGGACAAGACCATGGAAGCCGCCAAGCACTACCGCTTCGCCTGGAAAATGGTCGCCGAGAAGGACGCCACTGAACAGAACACAGGCGTCGTCGTCATGGTGTTCCGCAACGCGATGAGTTCGGGCACGTTCGAAGAGAAGTTCGAGATCCCGCTACAGAAAGAAAACGGCGAGTGGAAAGTGGACGTGCGCGGCATCAACCGCGAGATGTTCCCCGCCCTCCCTCGGTAGACGACCGTGGGCAAGTCGTGGTCGCTCTGGTACCGCATCGTTCGATTCGTCGCCCGCTGGCTCTTCTTCACGCCACTGGGCGGGTTCAAGGTACTGGGCGTCGAACGAGTGCCGCTCGACGGCCCGCTCATCGTCGCGCCCGTGCACCTCAGCCTTCTCGATCCGCCCGCGGTGGGCACCGCCTTGCCACGCGGCCTGCGGTTCATGGCTAAAGAGGAACTCTTTCGGTTCAAGCCGTTCGCCGCGCTCATCCGAAGTCTGGGCTCCTTCCCCGTGCGCCGAGGCACCAGCGACACCGAGGCCATCCGCAAAGCGATTGCGGAACTCGAACAGGGCCATGCCGTGCTCGTGTTCCCCGAAGGCACACGAAACGACGGAACGACGATGAGGCCGATCAACAAGGGGGTCGCTCTGCTGGCCAAACGCACCAACGCCAAAGTGTTGCCCGTGGGCCTGAGCGGCACGAACCGGTTGCTCGGCAAAACCACGGTGTGCTTCGGACAGCCGTTCGCGTTCGCCGACGACGCCGTCGGTGGAGATGCCGCCGTCTTCGCCGACATCCTGCGGCAACGCATCCTCGAGGCATGCCGCGAAGCGGGACTCCACCTGAACTGACATCGACGTCAAGGGCCCAGCGTCCCGCTCGGCGCGGACCTTGTGTGTTAAGATGGATTTCAGGAACCGTGGAGCACAAACTCGCCAGCTTGGATCCTTTTCGGAGGAACTATCTGGTGTTCGGTCTGAACGATCACCAGGTCGCCAAAGTCGCCGACCTCGCGACGGAAGAGATTCTTGCGTCGGGAGATCCCGTTTTCACGCTCAACGAAAAGAACGCTGACCTGTTTGTCGTGCTGGAAGGGCATGTCACGGTGTATCGAAGCGACGGCGAGCCTAGCGAGGTCGTGCGTCCGCCGGGCGTGCTGGGCGAACTGGCTCTGGTCGACAACGAGCCGCGCTGCCGCGCCGCTTACTCGGATGGCTTCACCCGTGTCGCGCGTGTGCCCGTCAAGCCGTTGAGACGGCTGATCTGGGACGAGAAAGACTTGGGCATCATTGTCATCGCCAACTTGGCCCGCAACCTTGGCCTGAGATTGGCGGACGCGCTCCTGCGGCTTGACGACCAGACGAGTCGATCCGAAGACCCTTGGGCGAAGCGTCCCGATTAGCACGGCGGTTCAAGCCTAGGTCGAGAACCGGCTTGCGAATCCCTTGGTCATCCAGCGGTCGAGTTCGGTTGACGTGGCAAAGCCAAAGCGCTGGTACAGCGGGTGGGCGTCCCGCGTACCAAGCATCCAGCGCACGGTCTGCAGATGCGGATGGTCCATCGCCGCGCCGACCAAGCGGGTGCCCACGCCCCGTCCACGTTCCGCAGGGTCCACGTAGACGTCGCACAGCCAGGCAAAGGTCGCCCGATCCGTGACCACTCGGGCAAAGCCAACCATTCGGTTGCCCATGTGCGCCGAGAAGCAGATCGAGGCCGACAGACTCCGCTCGATGACGTCGCGGGTACGGGTCCGCGACCAATAGGCCTCGGCAAGCCAAACGCACAACACGTCCACGTCCACATCGGCAAGATCCGACGACACGCGCACTTCTTCCATCACCGGAATTGTGGTCCGGAACGTGGCACCCGGGGCACCCCGTACATAATCGCGGCATGCGCGATTCCTTTACGTTGGTTTTGCTGTTGGTGCCCGTGGCGCTGGCCGTGGCCCAGCTCGACCCGGGCAAAGCCAGCCCTCCCAAGGCCAAGAAGGTCCCTGTGATCTCCGACTTGCACGGCGATCGGCGAGTCGACGACTACCGTTGGCTCCAGAAGAAGACGGACAAGGAGGTCATCGGCTATCTCGAGGCTGAGAACGCCTACACCCAGGCCGTGATGGCGCCCACCAAGGCGCTGCAAGAGAAGCTCTACGCCGAGATCGTCGGCCGGATCAAGGAGACCGACCTCGAGGTGCCCGTGTTCGACCGCGGCCACTGGTATTACACGCGCACCGAGAAGGGCAAGGACTATCCGATCTACTGTCGCCGAACGGGAACGATGGACGCTCCCGAGCAGGTCCTCCTCGACGTCAACGCCCTTGCCAAAGGAGAGAAGTACATGTCCGTTGGGGCGTTCGAGGTAAGCGACGACGGCAACCTGCTCGCCTACTCGGTCGACAACACCGGCTTCCGGGAGTATCAGCTCTACGTGAAAGACCTGCGTACGGGCCGCATCCTGCCCGACCGCGTGGGCAAAGTGAACCAGGTCGAGTGGGCCAAAGACAACAAGACGCTGTTCATCGTGACCGAGGACGATGCCAAGCGCTGGCACAAGGCGTGGAGGTACGTGATCGGTTCCCGCGCGAAGCCCACTCCGGTCTACGAGGAGAAGGACCGGCTGTACTGGTTCTATATGTCGCGTTCGCGGGACGGGCACTACTTGTTCCTGAACTCGGCGAGTTCGGAGACCACGGAGGTGCGTACGATCCCGCTGGCGAACCCGACTGCAGCCCCGCGCGTCGTGCTGGCTCGCGAGGAGAACCACGAGTACGATGTCGAGCACCGCAACGGCACATTCTATATCCGCACCAACGACAAGGGACGCAACTTCCGCCTTGTGTCGGCGCCCGCCGCGAATCCCTCCCGCGACCAGTGGAAGGAACTCATCCCGCACCGCGACGACGTGATGCTCACGGGTGTGGACTTGTTCGAACGGTACATGGCCGTTTCCGAACGGGCGGGAGGGTTCCCACGGCTTCGCGTGACGCGGTTCGCCGACTACTGGACGCAACAGATCGAGACGCCCGAGCGCGTCTGCACCATCTCGCTGGCCGACAACCCGGACTACAAAGCGACAAGACTGCGGTACTCGTACACGTCGTACCAAACGCCCCGCTCTGTCTACGAGTACGACCCCGAAACCAACGACTCGATCCTCCTGAAGACGACGCCGGTCTTGGGCGGGTTCGACTCGCGCGACTATGTATCGGAGCTTCACTACGCCACGGCGCGCGACGGCGTGAAGGTCCCCATCAGCCTCGTCTACAAGAAGACGACCAAGCCCGGCCCGAACACGCCCCTCTACCTGGAAGCGTACGGTTCGTACGGGGCACCGTCCTTCCCCGGTTTCTCCATCTCTCGCCTGAGCCTGCTCGACCGCGGCGTGATCTACGCCACGGCCCACATCCGCGGGGGCGGCGAGATGGGGACGAAGTGGCACGACGACGGCAAGATGATGAAGAAGATGAACACGTTCTTCGACTTCATCGACTGCGCCGACCACTTGGTCAAGAGCGGCTACACGTCGCACAACCGACTCGCGATGACGGGCGGCAGCGCCGGTGGCCTGCTGATGGGCGCAGTGCTGAACCTGCGTCCCGACCTGTGCCTTGCCGCCGTGGTGGACGTGCCCTTTGTGGACGTGCTGAACACGATGCTCGACGATTCGATCCCGCTCACCACGGGCGAGTGGCTGGAGTGGGGCAACCCCAACAAACCGGACGAGTACGCCTACATGCGCAAGTACTGCCCCTACACCAACGTGGGCGCTTTGAACTATCCGCACCTCTTGGTGAACACGTCGCTCAACGACTCGCAGGTCATGTACTGGGAGCCCGCCAAGTGGGTCGCTCGTCTTCGGGACCGCAAGATCGGTGACAACGTCCTCATGCTCAAGACCAACATGGCTGCGGGTCATGGAGGCGCGAGCGGACGGTACGAGGCCATCAAAGAGACCGCGTTCGACTACGCGTTCCTGCTGTGGCAATGGGGCATCAGGGACTAGCTGGGAAAGCGGGAACCGATGGGCCGCCCAAGCCGTTGAAGCGGTGGGTGGTCCACTGGGCCGTATAATCGCAAGCTGTGAACGCGACGACTCTCAACCGAATTCTGATGGTGCTGGCTTTCGCCGGCATCTTTGTCGCCGGGATGCTCAGTCTCGCGCATGTCCTCAACGCCACCGTACCGTGCGGCGCGAACTCCCGAGGTTGTGAAACCGTCGCCCAACACCCGTCGTCGGCTTGGGCAGGGATTCCCGTCGCGTTCTTCGGGCTTGGCGCGTACTTCTTTCTGGCGGCCCTGGCCCTGCTGCGGACCATCGTCGACGGCAGCCAAGTGGCCTTGCTCACCAAGATTGGCGCCTTGGTTTCGGGAGTCGGCACTGCGCTCAGCTTGTATCTGACGTACATCGCCCTGAACGAGATCCAAGCCACGTGCATCTGGTGTCTCGCGTCGGCGGCAATCATGTCGGTGACGTTCCTGATCAATGCGTGGCTCGCCCAGAAAGAACCGAACGTCCGGCTCGGCGTCAAGTTCGACAAACTGGGATTCGTCGGCCTTTTGGTCCTTGCGCTGGGCGGTTTGGGCGTGTACAGCCAGGAGCTGAATCGCAAAGGCGCCGAAACCGGAGTGGCCCGCGAGACGCTCGATTCGCTGACCCTCGAGAACTACGCAAAGGCGAACCCCGAGACCAACACGTCCCTCCACGTGTACGGCGACATGGAGTCGCCAATCACCATCGTCGAATTCGCCGACATCTTCTGCGACCACTGCCGCACCCACTATCCCAACGTGAAGGCTCTGGCCACGGCCAATCCGGGCAAGGTCCGCGTCGTGTTTCGCCACTTGCCGCTGTACATGCTCGAAGGCCACGACCTAAGCTTGCCCGCCTCCATCCTCGCCGAATACGCGGCCGAGGAAGGCAAGTTCTGGGATTACATGGACACCGTGATGATGAGCGACAAAGAGCAGGTGAAGTCCGCCTCCGGCTTGCTCAAGGTGATCCAGACCATCGGCATGGACCCCGACAAGGCGCGCCGGGTGATGAGCGACACCGAGAGCAAGTATTTCAACGCCGTGTATCGCGACATCGAGCTGGCCAACAGCGCAGGGGTCAGCCGAACGCCCACCTACCTGGTGTTCGCTCCCGGTCACAAGACCGAAGCCGCCACGCCCAACAACATCGCGGGCGTCATCGAAACGCTCGTCAAGAAGCTGGATGGCTAGCCGCCGCACACGCGGCCCCGTCCTCGTGGCCATGTCGGGCGGGGTGGACAGCAGCGTCGCGGCCGCGCTCATGGTCAAGCGCGGATACGACGTCGTCGGTGTGACCCTCCAGATTTGGCAGGAGAGCCAGACCGACCCGCGCCATGCGGGATGTTGCTCGCTCGGCGCCGTCGAAGACGCACGCCGCGTGGCCCGAAAGCTCGGCATCCCCCACTACGTGTTCAACTTCAAGGACGCGTTCCGCCAGAGCGTCATCGACAACTTCGTCGAGGAGTACGAGCGCGGTCGGACGCCGAACCCGTGTGTGCAGTGCAACAAGCACGTCAAGTTCGACCTGCTGGTGCAGAAGATGCGCGAGTTGGGATGCGAGCTTCTCGTCACGGGACACTACGCCCGCATCCGCCGCGCCGCCGATGGCCGTTACCGATTGCTGCGGGCGCGTGCGGGCACCAAGGACCAGAGCTATGTGCTGTACATGCTCGACCAGGGGCAGTTGGGCTCCGTTTACTTCCCACTGGGCGAGCTTTCAGGCAAGAGCGAGGCGCGGCAGATCGCGCGCGAGTTCGGCCTGTCGGTTGCCGACAAGCCCGAGTCGCAGGACATTTGTTTTGTGAGCGAGGCGGGCGGCTACCGCGAGTTCTTGCGCTCCAAGCGGCCCGAGATGTTTCAGGGCGGCGACATCGTGGATGCCGAGGGCCGGCGGATCGGCGAGCACGAGGGGCTACCCGACTTCACCATCGGCCAGCGGCGCGGACTCGGCGTCTCCTCGGATCGCCCGCTTTATGTGCTGCGCCTCGATGCGGCCAACCGCCGCGTGGTCGTCGGAGAGAAGGACGCGCTGGCCACGCGCGAAGTCGCCGTGGGCGAGGTGGTCTGGGGCGTCCAGCCCTCGGGTCCGATGCGCGTGGACGCCAAGATCCGCTACAACATGCCCGCCAAGCGCGCGACGCTCCTGCCCGGTGGAGATCGCTCCCATCTGGTGTTCGACGAGCCGGTCTCGGCGGTCACGCCCGGGCAGATCGCCGTCGCCTATGTGGGACAAACGCTGGCCATGGGCGGGACCATCGAGCCTGTGGCCAACCTGTGATACAACTGCACCATGAGCGAGAACCCCTCCGTCGAACCGATCAGCGTCTACACCATGGTCACGGCGATGGTCGATCAAATGGCCTCAGTGGCCTGGCAGAAGATGGGCCTCCAACCCGACTTCCTGACCGGCAAGATCCACAAGGACCTCGCCGAAGCCAAAGTCGCCATCGACCTGACCACGCACCTCGCGTCGTTCATAGAGCCCCACCTGGACGACGACGACAAGCGCCAGATCCACAACCTCATCCGCGACCTGCGCATCAACTACGTGAACCAGACCAAGGGCGAATGAGGGTCACCGGTACACTCACCGCTCACGCTCGATGAAGCCCGTCCTCTTCCACATCGGTCAGTTCCCGGTCCACAGCTACGGTGTGGCGATCATGGTCGCGTTTCTCGCGGGCATGGCGCTGGCTCGGGCAAGGGCACTGAAGGCGGGCATCGACGTCGGCAAGGTGCTGGACATCGGCATTTGGACCCTGATGGCCGGCATCCTCGGCGCGCGGGTCACCTACATCGTCCAAGACCTCGACTACTACCTGAAGCACACCAACGAGCTGTTCTCGCCCCAGTTTCAGGGGTTGACGAGTTTCGGTGGCTTGATCTTCGGCATCCCCGTATTCATCTGGCTGACCAAGCGTGCCCGCATCGACGTTAGGACGATGCTCGATGTGGCGGCGCCGTCGTTCCTCGTGGGGCACGCCATCGGTCGGGTCGGGTGCCTTCTCAACGGTTGTTGCCACGGGGGGCCGTGCGACCTTCCGTGGGGCGTGCCGATCGGCAATCGGCCCGGCCTGTTCCATCCTGCGCAGATCTACGACTCGTTGCTCAATCTGGGGGCCTTGGCGTTGTTGCTTGCGATGGAGCGCCGATGGACGGGTGCGGGGCGCACCTTTGCGATGATGTTGGTGTTGCACGGACTGACTCGGTTCGGCTACGAGTTCTGGCGGGCCGGTTCGAGTTCCACGTACTGGGGATCGTTGCCCGTGACCGAGGCCCAGGTCGCAGCGCTTGTGGTGAGCTTGATCGGTGGCATCCTGTTCTGGCGGTTCGGTCGGGTTGCGACGGTCGCGCCCGAAGCTTCGTGAAGATTTTCTGAAAATTTCTGATGTACAGAGACGAATCTGTGATATCTTATGTGTGGTTGTGGCGCTGCGGCGCCTTGGTTTGATTGGAAGACTTGCGTTAGACAAGTCTCCGAGGAGGATACGTGAATTCTGCAAAACGGCGTCTTTACGCCTGCCTTGGTCTCGCGTGTTGCGGGCTCGGGGTTCAGGCATCTCCCGTCCTTTTGGCGGGCACAGGCGATGTGCTCGCATCCGAAGTCTCGCACCAAATTGCCTTTGCGCCCCCCGGCTCCGCCTCGGCGATCTTCAGCGCCATCGGTCAGTCGACCACGAGTTCGCTGGCATCGAGCGGTCAGCCCCCTGTGCTGGAGTCCCCACCCCTTGAATCCATGCCACCCGATTCAGCGGAATCGGCGTGGGTTGCGGAGTCGCAGGAGTCGTTGATGGCCCGTGTCGGGTTGGATCCGAGCGCGGTGATGGCCGTGGCTTTGGGGTTGGCCACGCTGAACCGCAAGCGAAGGCGCTGACGTCCTAGGAGTTTTCTTCGGACCTTCATCCTCCATCAAACCAGCGGTCGCGAGACCGAATTCCCCCGGTGTCGGCATATGGGCACCGGGGGCTCTTTTCCCGGATGAACCGACCCGAGTTCTAGCGCTCGGCGAAGACCTTGTGCAACGCGTCGGAGTTGTCGCGAGGCACCAACGCCACCACGGTGTCTCCCGGGGTCAGGATCGTGTCCCCCTGCACCATCAACCCTTGACTGTCGCGCAATAGCCAAACCAAATTCGTTTGCGGTGGCAGTACCAAGTCGCGCACGCGTTGGCCCGCAGCCAGCGACCGATTGCTCAGTTTGACCTCCACCACCTCGATTTGCCCCCGAGCCAACGCTCCCACGGGCAGCATGACGTCGGGGGTCACCTGCTGTTCGAGCAAGCTGAAGATGATGCCTGTGGCCGAGACCGTGTTGTCGATGCCGACTTGGGCGAACAACGGCTCGTGATCGGGGTCATTCACGCGCGCCAAAACGCGGTCGACGCTCCAAACGACTTTGGCCATTTGGCACACGACCAAATTGTCTTCATCTTCACCCGTCACAGCGATGACCACGTCCGCTCGGCCAAATCCCGCGCGCTTTTGAACGGCCATCTCGCAACCATCGCCCGCCATCACGTTTTCTGCGCCCAACATGGCCGAAAGGCGGTTCACGGAGCCACCGTCTTTCTCAAGCAGCAGCACCTCGTCGCCGCGCTGAAGCAAGCGCTTGGCCAACTGGATGCCGACATTTCCACCACCAACGACGATCGCGTACATAGGCTTAGATCTTGAGAGCGTCCGGCAAAACGTTGTAGGCGTCGATGGGCTGGCTGGGCTCGCCGAGAAGCCAATCCCGCATCAAGCCTGCGGTGAGCAGGCTGGGCGTGATGCACACGTAGCCAAGTCGTCGATACGCTTCGGCCCTCAGCGGGTCGGCACACTTGATGCAGATGCGCGGCACCTGAAACCGGAAGCGGGCCACTTGAGCGGCCATGAGGTTGCTGTTGTCTCCGCGAGTGGCGGCGAAGAAGACATCGGCTTCGCGGATGCCCGCGCGCTCAAGCGTGTCTTCCTCAAGCCCGCTCCCGAGCACCACGTTGCACCCGTGGTTCTCGCCAAGGCGAATCAGGGCGCTCGGGTTCTGTTCGATGAGGGTGACTTCGTGCCCTCGACGGACGAGTTCGAGCGCCAACGTTGACCCGGTGCGGCCGCACCCAAAGATGAGTACCTTCATGGAAGGGGGGTCTCGATGATACCCGGCTCGAAAACGGCCCGAACCACCTCGGGTTGGACGGGGTCGCCGTTGAGTTTGGCGATGTAGAACGCCGCCGCGCCGCGCCCAGCCCACTGGCCCACGCGCGCCGCCAGAATGTCCCAACCCTGCTGTGTGATCAGGCGCGTGAAGCGATACGCCATGCCCCGCCCACGAGGCGTCTGGAGTTCCAGAATGCCTGGCACGCCTGGAACGAAGCGGTAGGAGTAGAGCCGTTGGCCGCGATCGGGGTCTTTGCCGTGTTTGCGCAAGACTTCTTCAACCGACGTTTCGCCTGCCACGACCGCCCGGATGGTCTTGGCCAGTTGCCTCGCCGTCGCATCCGGGACCGGTCGGTCGCCGAAGCTGATGTGAAACGTGTCGATGGCGATCGGCGGTTCGGACTTCGTGGTGCTGGCGCGGATCGAGTGGACGCGCAGGTCGTAGGCATAGACCACACCGAGAATCGAACTGAGCAGCCCGCGCCGGTCGGGGGTGCAAACGGTCAATTCGTTGCCGCTGAGTTGCTCGTCGCGGGTCAGGTCGACGGTGCTCTGCCCTTCCAACGCCTTCTTCATCAGCCCGATATGGAGCTTGACCGTTTGCAGTGGCTGGCTCATCACGTAGAGCGGCGGCATCGCGTCGAGAAACGTGCTGATCTCCTCTTCCGCCAATTCTTGTTTCGCCAGATCGCGGACCAATCGCCGCCGGTAGGGGTCCGGTGTCGGCTCTGGGACGTTTTGCTCCTGAAGGATCAACGACGTGCGCGCATGGAGTTCGCGCGTGAACGTCTCCAGAACGGGCGTCCAAGACTCGCTGCTGACCGAGCTGATGTCGGCCCAAGTGAGCAGCGTCAGCAGGTCGAGCCGATCTTGCGTCTGAACGACCTGTGCGAATTCTCGTGCCGTGAACGGGTTCATCACGTCCCGCATCCGCACGATCTGCGGCATGCTGAGGTGATATCGGACCAGCCAGACCACGCGTTCGGCCAGATCCTCTCGGACGCCCCAGCGCTCCAGCACCTCGGCAGCGATTTCGGCCCCCGTCTCTTCGTGCGGTCGGCCCGCGACAAACTTGCCAAGGTCGTGCATCAGAGCCGCCAAGTACAGGGGAGCCAAATCCTGTAGGCCCTCCTTGAGTTCCCCGAGGAACGTCCCGGGCTGGATGGCGTCGATGAACTCCACCACGCGCAACGTGTGTTCGAAGACGGTGAACGTGTGGACCGAGTCTTGCGGCATCAGCGCCCGGCACCGGGTCAGCTCGGGCAGAAGCATCGTCAGCACCCCGCAACGGTCCAGATTCCGCAACACGGGTGCCCCCGAGCAGAGCGTATGGACGGCCTCTGGGCCCTCGATGCCCGACATGGGCGGGGCCTCCAGGCTGAGCACGCGCAACCCCAATCGCGTCGCAAACGAAACGCCCACCGCGGCGCGACTCAACCGTGTCTTGCCAAAGAACCGCACCTCCCCCCGTGACGCGATGACGCCCTCGCTCAACGTGAAACGCGTCTCGTGGAGCCGCTCCAACGCGGCCTGGTATTCGCGGTGCAAGTCGCGCATGGCGAGCACGAGTTCGCTCATGGCGACCATCGGCTCTCTTCCCAGCATATCGGCCAGTTCGCCTTGGCGCGTCCGGCTGAGCAGGTCGAGCTTCCGTCCGGCCAGGGCGTGCAACACGTTCCGCTCGCGCAACACGCGGTCGTAGGAACGCGAGGGCCGCGTCGGACGCCCACCAACGGCCATGTCGAGCCAGTTGGAGCAGTGCCAACACCGCAAACCGCCAGCGCCCTCCTTCAGGTGCGGTTCGACGATCAGAGGCGTATCGTGGTGCTTCGCGAACATCCGCTTGCGCTCTTCGATCTTCTCTAGAAGGAACTCGCCGACGGGCAGGCTGTCCCAGAACGCCTCCATCAGCCGCTCGAAGGGTTCGTGGCTCCCCGCCACCAGCCGAGCGTCGAGCAAGCCTGTCCGCGACTTCGGATCGAGCCCCGACATGTCGCCCACCAAGCGGTACGCGTAGCCCACCTCGATACCCAAGGTGCGGTCGAACGTGGCGAGAAGCGTACGGTAGATGGTGCGCACCGCGGCGTCCAATCCCGGATGCGACTCATCCAGCGGGACGATGGCGATGTCCACGTCGGAATAGGGCGCGAGTTCCGAACGACCATAGCCACCGGTCGCCACGATGGCGATGGGGGGTACATCCGGATGGATACGGTGGACTTCCTCCACAACCAGACGCATGGCCTCGTCGGCGATGGCCGTC
>JBDHZD010000069.1:0-17398 GCA_039811705.1 Fimbriimonadaceae bacterium
GCCGATTGCCGACCGGCGCACGAACAGAGAAGGATACCCGGACAACCCCATCAGGGTCAATCCGGGCATCCAGGATGGCGAACCACCCTTAGCGGCGGCGCCTACGGGCAAGAGCTATCAAGCCAAGACCAAGAGCCGCGATGGTCGCGGGTTCCGGAACGAGCTCGACCTCCGCATAGGAGAACTGGAACGTCGCGCTCGCCGACGTCGTGTTGTCTCCAATGAAAAGAAGGTTCGGCGTTTCGTATGGGTCGAGCGGTCCGACGAAGGGTGTGTAGTCCTTGGTCGCCGCGGAGTACAGCAGGTTGTCGTTGAACCGCACGGAATAGTTGCCGCCGATCACGGTCACGTCGATGCGGTTCAGGTTCGCCATGCCGGTGCCGGCACCGGTGGTGTCCACGAATCCGCGCTCCTCGGTCTGGCTGTGCTCAAACAGCGGCGAGTCGGATTGGCCCCAGATCTCGTCGGTCCAGACACCGAGCTCCACGCCCTTTTTGTCCGAGCCCAAGATGATGAAGCTCAGGCCAGCGCGATCGGCGAGTCCGTCAGGCGGACTGCTGTGGTCGGCAGTCGATGCACCGTGGTCCTCTGCGATGACCTTGACGTCGAAGCGAACCCGGAATCCGACCGTGGGGTCGAGATTGAATGGTGTCACCGCAGCCCAGCCTGCATACGGCAGGTAAGAGGCCGAGGTGTTCAACGTGGTGAATCCGGAGCCGCCAGGGGGGGTCACGACGGCGGAACCGGCAGGGATGTTCTGGTAAAGCCACCCTTGCGCATCAGGCGTACTGTTGAGCGCACCCATGTAAAGCGGAATGACCTGGGCAAAGCCCGTTGCGCCAACGCTGAGACCAACACCCAGCGCGAGCGCTCTCGCGTAATGCTTCATATGTACCTTTCCTCTCTCTCAGCGCGGCTCGTTGACCGCACCACTGACCAGTATAGCGGCCTGACGGCCAAATGAATCAACGAATCAACGTAAAGTTTTCACCAGGAATACCAACTCGGCGGAGCCACCGGGCAACCCGTCACCCGAGGGCCATGCGCCGGAATTCTCACCATCGAGCTTCCAGCCCGTCGAGGACCCGGTCAGAGAGTCCTTGACAGTGACCTTGTAGGTGTCCGGCTGCAGAGGTCGGGACAGGCCGAGGGTGGCTCGGCGCCCGCCTTCGGTCGTGTGGAGGCCGAACTTGACCGGTCCCGTCCGTGTGCCCACCACGGCGAAGTCCGCAACCTTCGCATTGACCGCAGTCGTGAAGTCGATCTCGATGGATCGAACGCTGCGGGCATTCAGGTCAAAGTGCCTTGGCGAGGTCCCCACGATCACTGGGGCTCCCTCGGCATAGGCCACACGCTCAATGCCGGTGTTCAAGACCCATCCATCCGGATCCAGTGTGGGAGTGCCAGGATTTGAGGCCACTGGAATCGTATAGTGTTGGGTCCTCGCCCGGTTCCAAAGGGTCGTCTCAAGGCCCGCTCCTCGCAGGCCGATGGGCATGGCAAAGGTCGGCCAATCGGCGTTCTGTCGCTGTTCGACGGCCACCAACAGGTAATCCCTACCCGCGATGCGCCGCAACTCGCTGCCCCATCTGTAGGTCGGTGCGCCGGTTTGGTACAGCCATGGATCGAAGAACCATGAAAGATCCCGGCCCGCCACTTGCTCGGCGGTATCGACGAACGCTTGCGTGGTGGCTGTACCCCATGCATGACGTGCGCGATGCTCGGCGAGGATCGAAAAGAAGGTCGAGTCACCGACGATCTTGCGGAGCATATGCAAGACCCATCCGGCCTTGCGATAGGAGAAGTTGCCGCTGAAGATCCGCGAGACAGAGGACGGGTTCGGAATGTACACCGTGCCATCCACGGAACTTGGACGTCGCGACTGCATCGCCGCTTTGAGTGCGGGAAGTCCACTGCTCCCAGGTTGCCGCTCGGCCCAAAGCGCCTCGGAGTAGGTGGCGAACCCCTCGTTCAGCCAGATGTCGCTCCACGTCTCGCAGGTCACCAAGTCGCCCCACCACTGATGGGCCAACTCGTGAGCGGTCAAGGATTCGCTCCAACCACCTTGACCCGACATGGTCTGGTGTTCCATTCCGCCGCCGAATCCGAACTGATAGATCCCATACTTTTCGCCAAGGAACGGGTACTCGCCAAACAGCGGCCGAAACGCGGAGAGCATGACGGAGGCACGTTCCCAAAGCGCGCGCCTGTCGATCGTGTCGTGCTCCGGGTAGATCATGAAATCCAACGGCATCGAGCCGGTTGGAGCCTCGTAGGTCGTCCGCCACGAGTTGTAGTCCGCAACGCTGAAGGCGACCAAGTAGGGAGCCATGCGGTAACGCGAAACAAACCGATGACGAACCAGGCCGTTCGGGGCAGTCGTGGTTCCCGAAGGCAGGCCGTTCGCCGCAACCGACAGGCCAGCGGGCACCCCGATCTCCAGGTCGATGGTGGCTTTGTCCGTATTGACGTCTTTGGCAGGCCACCACGTGTAGGCGAACCACGGTTCGCTCAGTGTCGACACGTGTGGCATGCCATTCGACTTGGTGGTGAACAGGATCGAGCCGAACCCCTCGCCCTGAGGTGGAACGCCCTGGTAAGCCACTTCAAGGCTGAACGCCTCGCCGTTCTTGTACACGCGGTCCAAATGCACCCGAATCGTCGCAGCATCCATGCGCTCGACCACGACAGTCCGCTCGTTCTGAATGACGACCACATCGAAGGCGCTTGAGATTCGGAGGTCGAGAGTCGACAGTTGCGACGTCCGTGAGCGTCCGTGGACCACGCATCGCCCGACGATCCGCTTGCCAGGGATATCGAGGTCGATCGACAGCTGGTAGTGAAGGACGTCGGAGGACGTGTCGAGGCCAGAGGGCGGCAAGAGCAGGGCGGCGAGGGGCAACGGTTCGGTGCGTGCGGCCGAGCACTGGTCGCATCCGTGCCAAGCCGGAACCAAGGCTGCTGACGACAACGCAAGACCAGACGCGAGGAACCGCCACGAGGGCCTCATCACGCCAATGATAACACGCTCTAGGAGGTGCCCCGGACAGAATCGAGCGCCTGCTCAAGGCGCTTGCGGTCCGCTCCCTCCGCGCTCCGGATCAACTGTTCAAGGATCAGACGGTGGGCCACGGCCAACGCCTCGTCCGGTCTGGCCTCAACCTCGGGAATCACTCCGGTGCCTTCCCAGTTTGTCCCGGTGATCGGGTTTTTGGCCATTCCTACAGGAATGAACGCGGAAAAATGGTCGCTCAGCCGAACAGTTCCTCCCGGGTTGGCTCCGCCCCATGTGCTCTCGCCGACGAGAGTGGCACGCTTCTGTGCCTGCAAGTTGTAGGCGAATTCTTCCGCGGCGGAGCCGGTCCGCTTGCCAACGAGGACGTATACAGGCTTGTCGAAGTACGGATGTTGCTCGACGGGTTTCGTGACAAAGTCGTTCTGAACCAGCTGATCGCCCCTGCGCATGAGAAGGCTGTTGACGTGCGTCGGCTTTGCGAACAAGTAGCCACACAGCGCTTTGACCGTCTCGGGCGACCCCCCACCGTTGCCGCGCAGATCGAAGATCAAGGCATCGGTCTCGGCGACAAAGGCCATTGCCGCTTCGAGCGGACGTTGGGCAGCGGAAGGATGGCTGAATGCGTTGAGCCGGACGTAACCCACGTTGCCTTGGAGCCGCTTGACCTCCTCGAACCCCGCGTTCGCTTGACGCATCTGCCGCGCGTGTTCAGCGATCTCGGCTTCCGAGGGCTCGGCAGCCTGCGCGCGAGAAGGCAAAGGGGTCGGGCTGAACCGGACGCGCAGGTGAGCGTCCGAACATAGGCTGTTGACATCGCGCGACAGGGCCGATGCAAACGCTTCGCCGCTCGTCGCCTCATCGTATGCGCCGGACTTCAGCCTGTTGCGAAGTAGCTGAGCTGCTTCCTCGCCTTTCCCCCTAAGCACGTACCGCTCCGTCATCGTTTTGGCCAAGGCCTCCACGACCTGAGCCTTCTCGTCCTTGGACACCTGAGCCGTAGAAAGAGCCGCCGCCGCTAGCAACAGCAAGGTGGAGAGGAACGAGTGTCTTTTCATCGTGCGTTTCGGGTCGTTACGCTTGGACACGCAAAAGGAGTTCCCGCTACAGGCAACGACGTGTCGGACAAAAAGCGAGGGCGCATCGCGCCGCGACAAGCACGGTAGACGATACGCCCCGCAGGAGAGCCGCCTTTCGGCGCGTCTCTCGCGTGCACTGGCCGACTCCGAAGAGTCCGCACTCGCACATATTCGACCTGAGCACAAGGCCCGTAGCGGCCGATACCGATATCAAGTCATTGCTTCGACGTTGCCGCCTAAGCGCCCTACCGCGATAGTCCTAACCAGACTAACAGCAAGATGGCTTGCTTTCGGTTGTTGCAGAAGCTCATACCCCGCTACAAGAGCGGCTTTTGAGATGTCTGCCGAGCCGAATCCTCCGGATACGGGGAGGATGCTTGCTTTCGCTTTCTGCGGCTCGATCCTGCCGCGTCGGCTACACAGACATCGTATCACGAGTTTCGAAAAGTGCCAAGGACTTTTTCACGCATCCGATCATTTTCTTGCATTGTCCACGTGGGTTTTCCCCACGCTAGGCATCTTTTCCACCGTGGTTGGGTTTGACCAACGTGACCTTGTGTTTCAGGGTCAGTTTTCGCTCCGTTGGGTCGCCCTTGCCACTCAGGGTGCGGACGGTGCTCGTTGCCGTGCTGGCCATCTCCACCAGCGTGAACACGCCGAGCTTGCGGTCGAACGTCGCCGTCCCCGTTCCGCGCATCTCCGTGTCCACCGACGTTGCGGCATCCGACCGCTCCTTGACCGCATTGCGGTTCTCATCCTCGAGCGTCGAGAACGACTGCGAGACGACCAGACCGATGACCGCGATTTCGTCCGTGAGGCTCTTGACCGTCGCTTCGTAGCGCATCGGCACGCCGCCGAAGTCCCGCTCGAACTTCCATGTCTGATCCGGCGAAAGCGAGCCCTCGGGCCACTCCACAGGCAGGAACGCGATGTCGGCCAGGCGATCTTGCTCCAAACCGGGCAACTTGATGGGCAGCCCACTGTTCTTGGCCTCGGTCTTCACCGTCTTGCCGCGCCCGGTGAGGTCCACTGCGTGCTTCGGAAAGAAGTCGACGACGGTGTCCAACTCCAAGGGCATCGTCACATCGTTGAACTTGAGTTCGAACGCGCCGACCTCGCACGTGAGGCGGCGATCCGATTCCTTCGGGGCGATCCCCTCGACTTTCAAATCCATGCGGATGTCGACCGTTCCTTCGTTGCCGCCGAGAATGGGCAGATAGCCTTCGAAGCGGTCCTCCATCCGGAACGTATGGGTGTCGCCGGGTGCGAACCCGTAGAGAAGCGTGGCGAGAGACAGGCCGAGGAGCAACATCGATTGAGATGATATACGCCTCGGACGCGCCGTTGTGCTAACGTTGCCTCATGCGCGACCTCACCCGCCGCGAAGTTATTGTTGCCGGAGCCGCCGTTACCTTCGGCCCGAGTGTGTTCCTCCGGCGTGCCCGCTACGATGGGCTTGAATCGTTCGACTTCGCCTATTACAGCGACTCCCACATCAGCCTTGAACGCAACCGCAAGGAATGCCGCGTCATGCTGGACGAACTCGTCGGTCGTTTCACTCCCGAGCTGGCGATCAACGGAGGCGACGTGGTGGACTATGGCTGGGCTGGCGAGTACGATCAGCACGCGCAACTCCTCGCCGGTTTCGCCTTCGCCACGCACCACATTCCCGGCAACCACGACGTGCGCTGGTCGCCTCTCGGCCTCAAGATCTTCCAGGAGCGTGTGGGCCCGCCGTTTTCGTCGTTCGACCACAAAGGCGTCCACTTTGCGCTGCTCGACAGCACGGTCCCGCTTTCTCACTGGGGACACTACGAATCGGCCATGTTGCGCTGGCTCGAAGCCGACCTGAAGAAAGTGGGGCGCGGCGTCCCTGTGGTCATCGCGACGCACCACTGGGTCGGTCGCGAGCCCGCCATGATCGACAACGAAAGGGCTCTGATGGAGGTCATTGAACCCTACAATGTCCAGTTGATCCTCACCGGACACGGCCATAAGGACCTTCTGTGGGAGTGGAACGGCTTGCTTTGCACGATGAACAAGGGGCTGTATCAAGGCAGCTACCAGCGGATCCAGATCGACGGGGACAAGGGTGAGCTCACTCTCTCGCGCCGGGCGTCCGAACAGCCCGAGGTGCTGACCGTCCTCGCCGAGCGGCCACTCAAGCCAGAGAAGGCGAAGAGGGAAGTTTGGTCTCTAGGAACCATCGCCGTCGCCAAGGGCCGCCCTGTTCAAACACCTTCGGGCGCCACGCGATACGCCTGGAACGGTGCCCCGCCGTTGCCCGTGCAGAAACGATCCATTCCGACAGACCAACTCCTCGCCGGAGACAACGTGCTCGTTCTGTCGGACGACGCCGAGCGGAATCAGCCGTTCGTCGTGCGCGTCGCCGACCCCGAATCGCCGCTTCAAGAGCGGTGGCGCCGCAAGCTTGGCGGGGGTGTCATGAGCCACCTGATCGTCGAAGGCGGACGGCTCTACGTCTCGGCGATGGATGGCAGCGTACAAGCCCTTGACCCGGAAACCGGTCGACCGTTGTGGATTTCCAAGACCGGAGCCTACTGCCACTCGTCGCCCCGAGTCTCGGGAGACCTCGTGGTCGTTGGCAGCGCCGATGGTTTCGTGCACGCCTTTGACGCCGCCACCGGCAAGCCTCGGTGGAAGGTTCAGACGCAAGGACCCGTGTATGCTTCTGCGGCGTTCACCAAGGGGGTCTGCGCGATCGCTTCTGGCGACGGGTCCGTCTACGGGCTGGACGAGAAAACAGGCGCGATGCGCTGGCGGTACACGCTTCCCAAGACCAACACGTCCTTCATCCAGAGCCCAGCCTCGACGGATGGAACTCGGTTCTTCCTGGGTGCTTGGGACAACTACCTCTATGCGCTGGACGCCGAAACCGGACGGCTGGAGTGGCGCTCGATCTGCTGCGAGCGCACGTTCGCGTTCTCGCCCGCCATTGGAGGTCCGGCAGTTTCGGATCGCCGCGTGGTCGTCCCCGCCAACGGCAACATCCTCTATTGCTTCGATACGGCGACGGGAAAGACCATATGGGAGTACTCGTCGCCGCGGGACAAGGTGGGCTACTCCGGTCCCCGAATTGTAGATGGGCGGATCTACATTGGCTGCTTGGGGGACAACGGCGAGGCGCGATGCATCGAGCTCGCCGACGGCAAGGAGGTCTGGTGCGCGAACCTTGGGTTGGTCGTCTACGATTCGTCGCCCGCGGTCTCCGATGGATTCGTTTCAGTCGGTTCCGTCGCCTCCGTGCTCTCGCTTATCGAGCAAGACTCGGGCAAGGTGGCCGCCCAGGTCAGGTTGCCGCAAGGCCACGTGCTGGCGTCACCGGCCGCGCACGATGGCTGGCTGTGGGCCGCCTCCCTTTCGGACTGGGTCGTCGGATTCCGCTTGAAGGTGCGCTAGCGGAACGTGAACGAAAGCTCCAGATCGAAGCCGCGGGAGCGGTAAGCCCCCGAGTTGACCGAGGGGTCCAGATTCTTGAGGTCCCGGAACCGATACCAGCCGATGAGTGCGATGTTCCGGTAGATCTGGTACTGGTAGCCCACGGAGAGCGAGCGGTCGTCCTGAGGCAGATAGTTGCGCGTCCTTCCGATCTGCGCGTTCAACAGGGCGCGGCTTCTTGGCGACAGGCGGTACATCAGTCCAAGATCGAAGCTTGTGGCATCTTGCGCGAACGGGGTGCTTCGGCTCGAGAGCAACACGCTTGCCCCCGCTCGATAACTCAGTCGCCCCGGCGGCACGCCGGTCAAGACCACGTTGATCGTCTGGTTCGTCGATCGCTGATCGGTGCCGAAGAACGACGTGTTCGACGTATCGAAACTCGCGAACAGATTCGTCTGCTTGCCAAGATCGTAATCGAATGCCAGTCCATACGTAGTGTTGTCGGTGTTCGATGTGACGCTGCCGGATTGAGATCGGTTGTACGCGAACGCCTCGATGCCGGCGCGTTGCGAGAGCCGATATTGTGCCGCGATGTTCCAGAACGTCAGGTCCGCGGGGACGAAGTTGAACGCGTTCGAATCCGTGCCGCCTGAGAACCCGTTGCCACCGTAGCCGATGCCTGAGCCCCCCTGAAAGCGCCCGAGCGTCGCGATCTCGCCCGAACGCGAAATCCCGTAAGACGCGCTTGCATTGAACCTGTCACCAGGGCTGTACGTGGCTGCGAGCGTGATGTCGTTGCCCTTGCCCGACTTGCCATCGGCGCGGATGAACGAGAGGCTGGTTCTTGCGCTTAGGCTGGTCGATGCCGAGGGCTGGTAGGCCATGTTGAGTCGCAGGGTCTCCATGCTGACGGTGGAGATCTTGGTCGTATTGCCATCGGCGACTGGGCCGCGACCGTCTTGGTGCCCCACTCCATAGGTGGCACGCAGGCGACCGTGATTCTTCGTGCCGCTCAACTCGGTCGTGGCGATCTTGGTCTCCTGCCCGCGCAGGGTGCTTCCTGAACGCACATGCTCGAGCCGCCAAGAGTCGTTTTCGCTCCGGGCAAGGGAAGTCGATGCCCGTAGCTCGGTGACACGGGCACGGTCGGTCAGAACGTTGCCCTGACTATCGACGCGTCGGGCGAATACGCTGGCGTTACGGTGCGACACTCCATAGGTGAGCCCGCCGCTCTCGTATTCCAATCCGACGTCGGTTGCCTTTTCGTTTCGGCTGAACGAGCGCGACTCGACGCTGACGTAGCCGTCTGGGATATCGCGTGCGTTGGCACGAAACGTCCATGGCCCCTTGCTTAGGTTTGCATCCACGCTGCGAGCGGTGCCGCTGGTGGGATTCACCGGGTTCTTGAGGCGCCCCGTCGCCTGACTGTAGGTGACAAAGCCCATCTCGCCAATGGGCACTCGGTAGTCCAGTCCGACGACTTCACGGTCGCCATCGACCGTGGCCGTGGGCTTGGGTGTGTAGACGACCTCGATCGTGCTCGTGGGCGCAACGAACCGGGAGAAGTAGAAGACCGCCGGATTGCCCGTGTCAAACGCGTAGTCCACGTTTTCGGTCTGCAAGACGCCATCCAGCCGGATCGAGATAGGTCTACCCGGCATGGGTTCGAACTCGAGAAAGTACGGCGTGGAAGGTGCGCCGAAGCCTTGAAACAGCTCGGTCCTTGTGCTGAGGGCCCCGGTGCCCTTGGCCTTCTGCTCAACAGCCGTGAACCCGAACCGCCCGAAGCGACCCAAGTCGTAGGTGGCGCCAGCGCCTTGGATGGTGCCGCGCGGCGCATTGAAACCGAAGGCCTCGAACGTGACGACGATGGTGCTGGTCGGAGGGATGACCTTACCCACAAACGTGATCGCTCCGAGTTCATAGGTGATCGTGTAGTCCTCACCCAGCCGTTGGGCGACGCCATCCACCTCGACCTGTTCAGAGCCTGCCACGACTTGGCTGGTCTGCAGGTAGTAAGGTCCAGCCGTGTTGTTTCCTTGAACCGAAACGGTACGCGGGCTGCCCTTTGCCTCGGACCGGACGGCCCGAACGTCCAATCGCCCGCTCCGGTATCCCGCCATCACTCCCTGAAGCGTCTTGGCGAAAGGGATGAGTCGGTTCGAGTTGGTGAGCCTCCCGCGAATGTCGCCTGCGCTGAGTTCAAGCGGGCCGCGCTGATAGTCCAGGCTGAACGTCCTGGCTTGCGGGTCGCGGAAGCGACTGTCCGTGAGTTGGATGTTGAAGTTGAAGACGTCCAGAACCTTGCGGCCGACGATGTTGACGTTGCCTACATCGGTGAAGCGTTTCGCCCCCATGCCGCTGTAATTCAGCGAGTTGAACGCTTCGATGTCCCCTTCCACTCGGTGCGAGTGATAGCCAAGCGTGCGCGTGCCGCTGATCGAAATGCGGTCGATCACCTTTGCACGGGTCCAAGCGACGACGGCCTGTTCCAACCATCCCGCATGAGCGGACAGCGGGGCGAACGAGACCAACAACGCTACGGACCGCTTGACGCAAACCACGCTAACGACGACCACCCAAGGCTTCCACGACAAGTTGGACGTTTTCCTGAGCGGAGCGTATCAGCTCGGGCATCCGCGTGGCGATCAGGCCCGAGTAACGCGTACGATCCTTGTAGAAAGCGGCGAACGAGTCGTACAAACGATTGCCGGTCAAACCCTGAACGCTGGGGACGCTGGGAAGTCCCAGCAATTTGGCGAATGCCGCGACTTTCGGGTCATAAGACACCATAAAGGGTGGCACCTCGGCCTTCGCCGCGATGATCCCGGCATGAAGGCGGACCGCGATGACGGCCTCCATTCGGGAAAGCCGCTGCTGCATCTCGAGCGGCGAGGCGACCTTTCGGATCTCGGGAACCTTGCCGCCCTGAGCCTTCGAAATCTCCTGGATCATCGGTCCGTCCATAGCGGTGTCCATCTCGACGAAGACGGGCATGAGGTTGTTGGCCATCAGGGCACGCGCCAAGTCCCCAAAGACCTTGACTGCGGACTTCATGTCCATGCCGGGGAGCGGCCGCGGCGAGATGCCGATGGACTTCATTCCCCCGACCTGGAAGTCCGTCTGTTCCGCATCCGCTCGGGCGGGCGGCATCAAGAACGCGCTGTCGGCGGTCACCTTCACAGGCACGGTCACCCGGAGGTCTCGTAGAACACCCATGGAATCGGGGTCCCGCACGGCGATGGCGCTGCACGAATTGAAGGCTGACGTCGCCCACCTCTTGCCCAGAAAGGAGGTCAATGGACCCACGCCTTGTCCCACCATGAGCACCTTCTTGCCCGCCTTCTTCGCCCTTGAAACAAGGTCCGCGTAATAGTAAACCGACTTGACCGAGGTGGCGTCTTGAAAGATGCTGCCGCCGGGGAAAACCATAGCGTCCGTGGATTGCAGAACGCGCCCAACGTCCCCCATGCTGCGTCGATCGACGGCCTGCAACCCATAGCGGCGATGAGTTTCTTCGGGATTGCCGCTCAGGACGGTGACATCGAAACCCAACCCGTCGAGGCCGTGAACGAACCCCACGAGGACGGCTTCATCGCCAAGGTTTCCGCATCCGAAGTATCCGGCGAGCGTGATGTGGGGCACTTAGGTTTTCCTATCGCGGAGGCTCAGCGCCGACCCGAGGGCCAGCCAGAGAAGCGCACCGATTATACCGCCGAGCAGCCATCCGATCCCGATACGCGCGAACCCGACGACCAATGGCGTGTGGAGGTGGCACATCGTGTTCACCAGGCTGGTCACCCCGATCGAACCCAGAGCCAAAGCCCCCGCAGTCAATGCTGGACTATCTCCAAGGTTTGCCCGGCCCTTGGCTTGCGACAGCAAGGCGAGACCCACAACCAACGCCGGATAGCCGATGAGAAACTCCTTGGTGCGGGGCCTGGTGAAGAGAACGGCCTCGAGCAACGAACGGAGCCTCAGTTCCAGACCACTCACTGCGGCAGGGTTGTCGTTGCCCGTCCGAGCCTGCATGAAGGCCAAGGCGACCAGCGCCAGCAACGTTCCGCCCAGCGCACCCCACGTCACAGGAGAGGCCTTGAGGTCCGACCACGGCACCACGCGTCCAAGGAGCCACGCACCAACCAAGGCGATGGGCAGAAAGTGCGCGACCTTGACCCCCGTGAACTGGTCCACCTGGATCATGAATTCCAGCCCGTTCAGCAACCCGCCTACGGCCAAACCACCGACGAGGCTCACCGCAGCGATGAGGACGTAGGCAACCGGCCACGGATCACGACGGTGAAGCACGATGCGGAACGCGGCAAGGGGCATGGCCGTGGCACAGGCGAGGGCCATCAGCCCGCGTCCCGTCGACGTGGCGCAGGCCAAGGCGAGCAGAAGGATCATGACGGAAGCCGCGATCCAGACGCGCCCGCCAACAAACCCTCCCGCGATCCAGATCAATGCAGGGACCGCCGCCAGTCCGATGCCCACAAACACCCATAGGGGAACGATGGGAGCGGAAAAGGGTCGCGCCGGGCCGAGGTCGGCACCCTCCTTGATCAAGGCCCTGCCAATGGCGCGGGTCAGGTCACCTAGGTCGTTCACCGGCTCGTCGCCGCCGTAATTGCTCGGGCGCACAAGCAGCACGCGGATGTTTCGTTCGCGCCCTGCCTTGCTGTACCGCTCCACAAGCTCCGAGAAACCCAACTTGTCGACTTCGGCGACTTGGGCCGCGTGCAGTCTCACCGTACGCTCGGGAATAGCCGTCCTGACGATCGAGTCACCCGCGATTTTGCCGAACTCCGGCGTGCAGTAGAGCATCTCGTTGGCTTCAAGCGCCTCGGCCAACGGTTCTAGACCTTTCCGTAGACCCAGCACCTGCTCGCCGAGAGGCAAGAAGTAGCGCGCGCCCATCCCGCGCGATTCCGCAAGTATCTGATGGACGTAGCCTGCAGGAGCTCCGGCGACGTTGCCATGCCGGACGATGAGTTCCATGCCGGCCTTCCGGATGCTGGCCGCGAACGCCGGGTTGATCCCCACCGGGGTGGCCAGGATCGTTTCGAGAGACAGCCTCACTTTGGGGACAGGGTTCCCAAGTTTGGTGTCTCCAACCACTTGCCTCCCAGACCCCGGGAACCGGCGTTCCAGCGCCCGCTCGAGTCTTCCTTGCTGTGTCTCGTCGGCCGGGATCACCCTTTGGTTCTGAATGCGGATCTCGCCACGTTTGAGCAGGTCTTCGAACCGCTCTTCGCCGATTGCCACCGCGCGGACGCCCTGGTTGTGCAGCGAAGTCAGTGCTTGATCGTAGGTCACGCCCTGGGCCGCGGAGAAGTCGCGCACCGTGTCGTGTTCGACGGCGATCATGACGGCGCGGTTGCCTTGCTCGGATCGATAGCGGATCGCCAAGGAGTAGCCCGAGAGCAGAGTCGTCAGCGCCAGACTGGCCCACACCCACCAGGGTGCACTGGACTTTGGAGTGTCAATCGTCGAGGTCATGATCCACCTGGGTGGTGTCGTTCTTGAGCAACGCTTTAGGACCGCCCATGATCAGGACGGTGAGCATGCCCGCAAGGAACCCGCCGACGTGCGCCCAGTTCGCAACACCCTCCTGGCGGACGAACACCTGCCACAGGAACCACGCGCCCAGCATGATCCATGCCCGCACACTGAAGGGAAGTGGAATGGGAAGCAAGACGATCTGCACCTTGCTGGCGGGATAGAGCAACAGGTACACGCCCAACACCCCGCCGATCGCTCCAGAAGCCCCGATCATGGGGATGTCCGAGCCAGGCAATACGAAGACGTGGGCGGCCGCGGCGCAAACGCCCCAAAAGAGGTAATAGAGCGCGAACCGGATCGGGCCGAAGGCCGACTCGACGGCCTGTCCGAAAGTCCCGAGGAAGATCATGTTGAACACGAGGTGTGCGAACCCACCGTGAAGGAACATGGACGTGAGGACGGTGGCCAGGGCGAACCGGTCTCCCTGTCCCTGCAAGGCCATGACCACTTCGACGGGACGCATCGCCAGGTCGGCGAACACACGACTCGGACCCGCAATGTCGCCAAGGCGATCCCAAAAGTAGATCACCGTGTTCAGCACAACGAGCGTCAACGTGACCGTTGCCGTGACTGTGGTTTTTCGACCCGCTTGGATGGGGATCATTCAGCCACACGGATTATGGCTGGACGGGCTTATTCGGACGAGCCGCGCCGCTCCACAACAATCGTGCAACGCGTGGCCAGGGCGGCGATCGCTCCGATCGTCGCATAGAACGGCAGCAACACGACGCCCACGACACCCATCGACAAGGGGATCTCCAACAGGGTTTTGCCCGCTTCGTTCTTCACGAGAATCTTTTGGGCGTTGCCTTCCTTGACCAGCCGTTTGATCTCGTCCATGAGTTTGTCGCCGCTCACCGAGAACGATTCGGTGTTCGGAGACTGCTTCTCATCCTGGGGCGGGGTTGCATCGCTCATGTTGCCAAGCAGTCTAGCCGACGCGCGTTGAAGCATGAGGGGACGTTTGGCGCCTTTGGTGGCGTATCCTTAGGGAGATGAACCTCTTGGTCGCCATTGCGGTCGCCGTTCAGGCGGGCAGTCCCTCGTTCGGAGACATCGAGAAGAACAAACACGCGGCCTATCGCCTTCTGGCCGACTTCCGAGACCAGATGACCATCACGGTCAAGGATGCCGACGAGGCCCCTCAAACGTTGCTCATCGACCAGCGCATCGCCAAGAACAAGCTCCGCGTGGGAGTGACCATCAACGGCACGAAGGTGTTGGAGGGAGGCTACGACGGGGCGAACCAGTGGATCGTCTCCCATGTGCAGAAGCAGTTCTCCACGACCAGAATTCCGCACCAGTGGTACAACGACCCTTACCGCCCTGCCCAGTATCCCGACAAAGAACCTCAGTTCGACATGAAGTTCAACAACGGCTATGGCGTTCGGTTCGACTGCAACCCCCCGCTCAAGGTCACGAGCGACTCGGTCGTCAAGCTGAATGGAAGCGATGCACGGCTCGTCACGGCGCGAGCCGATGTTCCAGGAACAAACCGGTTCATCGAGGTGAAGCAGTGGTTCTTCACCGATCGTTGGGTGATCCGGCGCTTCGAGGTGAGGGGCCAACGGGACGGCGGCAAGACGCTCAACGTGGTGGGT
Source organism: Fimbriimonadaceae bacterium (assembly GCA_039811705.1). Taxonomy (GTDB): domain Bacteria; phylum Armatimonadota; class Fimbriimonadia; order Fimbriimonadales; family Fimbriimonadaceae; genus UBA2387. The sequence goes on from JBDHZD010000069.1 coordinate 14,655, forward strand.
GAAGCGACGACCGTCCAGTTCAAGGCGAACAACACGGCCAAGGACTTCGAGATGCCGCGCCCTCCGGGCTACACCGAGATTCGCAACGGCTAGTCGCCGGCTTCCGCAGCGGCCAATCGCCGGGCTTGTTCCTCTTGGTGCAGAGCGGTCAGCATTTCGTCGATGTCCCCATCCATGAACGTCACAAGGTTGTGCATCGAGAATCCGATGCGGTGGTCGGTGATGCGGCTCTGCGGGAAGTTGTACGTGCGGATCTTCTCGCTGCGGTCTCCGCTGCCGATCTGGCCCTTGCGTTCTGCCGCACGTTCGCGGTCGAGTCTCTCCTGTTCGATCTGATAGAGCTTGGCGCGCAGGACGGCCAGAGCCTTCAGCCGGTTTTGCTGCTGGCTCCGCTCGTCTTGGCACGTGACGGCGATGCCGGTTGGCTTGTGCACGATCCGGATCGCCGTTTCATTCTTCTGCATATGCTGCCCACCGGCCGAGGACGATCGAAAGGTCGAGAACTCGAGGTCGTCGGGCTTGATCTCGATGTCCACGTCGTCGGCTTCGGGCAAGACGGCGACGGTGGCGGTGGACGTGTGGATGCGGCCACCGCTCTCGGTGGCTGGGACGCGTTGCACGCGATGGACGCCGCTCTCGTGCTTGAGCTTGCTGTATGCCCCATGTTGCTTGATCTGAAACACGACGCGATCCGCGCCCCCGATGCCGCTCTCTTCGTGTTCGACCACCTCGTAGGGCCACTTCATGCGCTCGCAGTATCGAACGTACATGCGGAACAGCTCGTTCGCGAACAGGGCGGCCTCGTCGCCCCCGGCCGCCGATCGAACTTCGACTACGACCGGTTTATCGTCGTTGGGATCTTTGGGGACCAACAGGAGCTTGATCTCCTGCTCGGTGGCCTCGATGAGCGGGCGCACCTCGTCCAGTTCGGCTTGCGCCATCTCCCTCATCTCGGGATCGGTGAGCAACTCTTCAGCTTGTTTCGCCCGCTCGGCGAGCTCGGCATGCTTGCGAGCGGCCTCGACGTAGGGCAAGAGCTCGGCCCGGGCACGGCCCAAACGCTGGAGTTCCGAGGGGTTGGTGGAGTACGCCGGATCTTGCAGTTGCGCCTCGATGGACTCGAAGCGCTTGACGATCTCGGCGAGCTTGTCGAACATGGTTCTGGGAGACGACCATTTTACCGCTTCGCCAAGGCGACCGCCGACCGAGGTGCGTCAGGAACGCCGCAACGTCTCGACGTCTTTCTCAAGCGACTGGACGCGCTTATCCACCTTGTTTAGGTAAGCGAACAGCACGAACCACACGAGGAGAGGCGGGATCGCCGCCAGGAGCTTGATCGTTTCCATAGGCTTGGTCGATGGCGCGCTCGAGTGCGCTGGCGCGCAGTTTTAGGCGCAGTGTCCATAGCATCACGAAGAACAACCCCACGAAGTTCGCCAGAACGACCGACCAGTACGCCGTGTCGAACTCGGCGCGCTGGATGGTCTGGCTGGGGTGGAACGACGCTTGCGCAATGTGAGGAAGGCGGGGGAAGATGAAAATCAAGAAGACGGCGGGAAGCGACAGCGCCGCTGAATAGGCTGACGAAAACGTCGCCCGACGCTCCGCATCCGCATAACCGCCGCGCAACGCAAAGTACGCCAAGTACAAGAGCAACAGGATCAGGAACGACGTCTGCCGAGGGTCCCACTGCCACCACGTGCCCCACTGAACCTGGCTGAACAGAATCCCTGTGGCCATGGTCAAGCAAGCGAAAAGGAAACCAAGCTCGTTGCACGCGACCGACTTCGCTTCGAACTCGGGGTCGCCACCCCTCAGGAACCGCACCGCGTAGTACGAGCCCACGAAGATCAGTCCGGCGGTCAGGAACGCGCAGGGAAGGTGGATGAAGATGATTCGAGCGAGAGCGGGCGATTGGAATCCACGCGCATCCGGGGCCCAAAACGCTCCGAACGTCGCGACGGCCACGTAGAGGGCGAGAAGAGCGCGCCAGACCATGAACGACCCGAGTCTACCCCTGCCCGTCGGTGTGGAGGCGATGGGTCGCCGCGTAGAGCCACGGCCCCGCCATCGTCTGCAGAATCCCATAGGCCAACAGGCCCCCCATTGCGGTCAGGCCGGCCTGATCGGTACCCAATCCGAATGCGTAGCGAAGCCCGCCGACTCCGAGAGCCGCCACTGGCATGAGCATGGGCAACGCGAGAACGCCTGCCAACGACTCGCGCTGACTCGCCTGGGCAACAAGCGCACCGCATACGGAAACCGTCCCCGAGAGCGCGACGAAACCTCCGAGCAGCGTGCCCAACAGCACCCCAACGTGAACGATCGTCACACCGACCATGGCCGTGTAGACGAGCGTGATCATGGTGCCCAAGATGGCGATCTGGATGAGGTTGAAGGCCGCCTTGCCCCAGAAAACGGCGTGAGGCCGCGCAGCCAGCCGCAACAGACTCGAGGTGCCTTGCTCCTCTTCGCTGATGAAACAGCGCGGCAGGGCCACGACCGAAGCGAAAAGCAAGATCACCCAGAGCATCCCGGCGGCAAGGCCTTCGCCCAACTTCAGTCCATAAGCGGCAAGTGCCACCGCGATGACGGCCACGAACGAGAATGCTCCCGATGTCGTCCAGCCCGACTTCGCCCGGCGCTCGACGGCCCACTCCTTCAGAAACACGGCCTTGATCTCCGAAATCCAAGGGTTCATCGCGGCGTCCCTCCCAGATCGAGTCGGACGTTGGCGAGTTCGA
>JBDHZD010000070.1:0-16854 GCA_039811705.1 Fimbriimonadaceae bacterium
CGCGATGGCGAGGCGGAGCCCGCCGTTGTGCGCCGGAACCGATACCTGTTCGAGCGAGTGGTCGAAGGGATCGCGGGTTACGGCAACTGCGTCGGCGTGCCCACGGTCGGCGGCGAAGTGTTCTTCCACTCTCGGTTCAGCGGCAACCCCTTGGTCAACGCGATGTGTGTCGGGCTCCTGCAGATTGAGAAGATCACGACCGCGGCAGCCTCGGGCGAGGGCAATCCGGTCATCTATCTGGGGTCGGCGACGGGTAAAGACGGCATCCATGGCGCGACGTTTGCCAGCGAGACGCTCGACGAAGACAGCGATGCCAAGCGTCCGAACGTTCAGATCGGGGATCCGTTCGCCGAGAAGCAGCTGATCGAGGCCACGTTGGAAGCCCTTGACACGGGTGCGATCGTTGCGATCCAGGATATGGGCGCGGCGGGATTGACGTGCAGCACCACCGAAATGGCCAGCAAGGGCTCGGTGGGGATGGACGTGGACCTCGACCGAGTGCCCATGCGGGAAAGCGACATGTCGGCATATGAGCTCATGCTCAGCGAGAGCCAGGAACGCATGATGGCCGTGGCTCAAAAGGGGCGAGAGCAAGAGGTCATCGACGTCTTCCAGAGATGGGGTCTCCCCGCTCGCGTCGTGGGCGAAGTGCGCGGCGACGGCATCCTTCGGGTTTCTCGAAATGGCGATGTCGCCGCCTGCATCGACCCCAAGCTGCTCACCGACACCTGCCCCGTCTATCGCACCGAGTTTGCCACGCCGGACTATCACGAGAGGGCCAAGGCGTTCGATCAAGAGGTCGTGCCGCAAGTCGATCCGCGCGAGGCGCTTCTCAAACTGCTCGCTTGCCCCAACTTGGCCAGCAAGCGATGGGTCTATGAGCAATACGATCAGGAAGTGCAGACGCAAACCAGCTTCAGCAGCGGCTCCGCCGACGCGGCCGTTTTGTTGCCCCGCGGTACTCGGAAGGGCCTGGCGCTCTGCATCGACGGCAACAGCCGCAAGACATATCTAGACCCATTTGTGGGCGGGCAATCGGCCGTGGTCGAAGCGGCACGCAACGTGGCATGCACCGGAGCCCGCCCGACGGCGGTCACGGACGGCCTGAACTTTGGGAACCCCGAACTTTCGCACGTTTACTGGCAGTTCCACGAAGCCGTACGGGGGATCGCGTTGGCCGCCGAGGCGATGGAGACACCGGTGATCAGCGGCAACGTGTCGTTTTACAATCAGAGCGACCTGGGAGAGGTGTTTCCCACACCTCTGATCGGCATGCTGGGCGTTCTGGAGGATGGTCGCAAGCGGGTCGGCATCGCCGCCTCGGGTGCAGACGTCCTCGTAGCATTGGTCCGCGTGCCTTTGGCCGAAGTGCCGCACGAGGGGTTGGGTGCGAGCGAGTACTTGGCGGAAGTCCACGGGATCGAAGACGGTGTCCCCGTGCCACCCAACCTGACCGGGGAGAAGGAACTGTGCCGATGGCTTCAGAGAGCCGTGGCCGAAGGTTGGATCGCGTTCGCGCACGACGCTTCGGACGGCGGGCTGGCCGTGGCGCTTGCCGAGATCGCGATGGAGAGCCGGCGCGGCATTGCCGTCGACCTACCCTTGCCCGGTCGCACCGACGCCGTTCTCTTCGGCGAACGGCCCGGCGAGGTTTTGGTCGGGTTGGTTCCCGAGCATGGGCCAGCCGCGAAAGCGGCACTTGGATCCCTGTCGCTGGACGTGGTGGGCACGATGGGAGGCGACGCGCTGCATGTTTCGGTCGGTGGCGTCGACGTGTTGCGGAGCGCCCTTGCGGACCTTGTCCGAGCGAGCGAGACGGCCCTGCCTTCTTTGATGGCGCATTGAGCCGATCGATCTGGTAACGTGCGGCCATGGTTGGTTGCCGATTGGCGGCGTTGTTCGCCTGTTCTTGTTGCGTCGCGGCCTCGGGTGCCCAGATTCTGGAACTGACCGAGACGCGCTTCGCTGTTCACGCCGAAGGGCTTGCCATCGGCACGTACGATGTCGACGGCAGCGAGGGTGTCACGAGTGCGGGCACACATTCGGCCTCGGCGCACATTCACGTCTCGGAGACCGACCCCGACCTTGGAGAGCACTATGGGATCGGCTCGGCTTCTTTCTCATGGAGCGTGACCACCTCTGGACAGACGACGACGCTGTCGGGCGGCGTTGGCTCCTTGGCCGAGTCCTTTTCCAACGGGCTTGACGCTTGGGCGCGCGCCTGGTCGTCGCTTTCGCATTATTTCACCGTTGACGCGCCCGCCGTCGGCACACTTCAATCCGAGGGTACTTACAACTCAGACCTGTACATCTACGACGGAACGGACTATGTGCCGTTCTATACCGGCCTGAACGGCTCCGATCAGGTCGCCATGGATGCTGGCCGGTATCGCTGGGACTCGGCTGTTGGCGAATGGGTCACCGGTTCTGCAAGCTACAGCTCGGGCATATCCTTTACGGTATCCGTGGCCCCGGTGCCTGAGCCCGGGACCTGGCTGACGCTGGCCGTCGGCGCCTGGGCCGCATGGCGGAAACGGAGTCCCTCGCCGTCTTGAAGAGGCATTCGGGGATTTTATTGCGTGAATCCATTCAATCTCTTGACAAACGAACCGATCTGTCGTATCATGATTGCAAGGAGGAAGGGTCGGTTTTTCTAGAGAGCGTTCCTTTCTTCGGGGTGGTGTTATGAAACGCAATCGTTTGCTTGCCGCACTTGGGACTGTGCTGATCGCCAGTCCTGTCTTCAGTCTTCCGGATCTGTGGGGCGTTGCCATGGGGCCGGAGAGCTACACGATTCGGCGTGAGCTGAACGGAACGAACACGCTTTCACCGCCGAATCCCGTCCCGTCCGAGATCAGCTTCACCTACAGTGGATCGACCACAACCATTGGCTTTACCACCTCCGCCAGCCGCAAACGGAACCAGCCGAACACGATCGGTTCCCACGACATCAACGCGTCGTACAAGGTCAAGTACCGGATCTTCACCAACGACCCATCGCCTGTCAATGGACTGTTGGTGGTTTGGTTCAGCCGGCGCCACAGCATGTTGGCCAGCGCCACGACGTTCTTGGACACCTGCGCGGCTCGTGCTTGTGCCGCGGTCTACCTCACGAAATCGCACACCAATTTGGCGCAGGTCTCGGGCGAAGTCGGTCAAATGGAGGCGAGCAACACAAGCGGAAAGTGGTTCCCGTCGGGCGGCTATTGCCACACGCAGAACGTGACATGGGTCGACAACCAGGATGGCACGTTCTATGCGGACATCGTTGTCCCGATGGGCCTGATGCACTCGTATGCGGTCGCCGAGTATTGGGGTTCGTCAGGTGGCAACATGACGGTTTCGACGGCTTCCTCGCACGCCAAAGCGGAACTGCAACTCAACCAGACGGTCTACGACCCGAATGCCATCAGCGTGGACACCTCGGTGATCACCGACGAAGAAACCGCGGTTGAAATCGCGACCGAACAAGGCCAGATCCTTGGGCAGCTGTATAGCTGGATCAAGAGCGACCACAGGGTCACGTTCGACATGGCGGCACATCCCGCAGGAAACTACCGGATCTACCTGACGCCGAGAAGCGCGCTTCGAAAGCGAGTCAATGTCGCGTATACTCCAAAGCATACGGTTGTGGGAGGCGTCACATTCAAGTTCGGAGATGTCGATTACGACAACGATATCGACTCGAACGACACCAATTTCATCGCTTCCAAGATCGGAAAGAGTGCCACCGATGCCGACTGGTATCGTCAGGACAGCTTGGGTAGAAGCGCATTTCTTGCTGACTTGGACCGCGATGGAGCCGTGACGATCGCAGATCATACGATCGCTGTGGCGAACTTGGGGCAGACGGGCGATCAGTAACGTCGTTTCAGCTGCCACGGGGAGGTAAGACATCACGAAGATGAAGGGAACAATCGCAGGACTCATGGTTCTGCTCGCATCGGCGTCGGGCTTGTCGATACAGGTCAAGCCCGAACGCCGTCTCGTCACGAGGGCGGCCGTCGTCAGGTTCGACGCTGGGATGCATATGGACAATCCGGTCGAGATCTTTCTGACCGATGAGAATGGAAAACTACTCTATCGGTGGTCGGCCAATTTCACCAACGAAAGCCATTTGTTCTTGGTTCTGCCCAACGCAGCTCCAGGTAGGTACCGGGTGGTCTTACAGGCGGACGGGGCTCTTCCCTTACCGTTGACCGTGAATTTCAGGGAGAAGGCCTATGCGTCGGGCGCCTTGCCTTGGAAGTTCGGTGACGCCAACAACGACCGGGTCATCGATCAGAAGGACCTGGATCTGATCAAGAAGCTCGATGGTGTCGACCGCAATCACCCGGCATGGTTCTGGCCACAAGAATTGGGAGTGCGCGGGCTGACTCTTGACTTCAACTTAGACGGCATTGTCGACGGGAAGGACCTTGCGATCGCTCGTCGGAACGTGGGTACGCGCGGCCCTGCCCCGCCGAAATCGGCAGATCCGCGCAAGCCCTTTGGCGACCCGCGCTGGATTGGACTGAAGCTGGCTCCACCGATCGATAGCGGCAAGCCGCCACCCCGGTAGAGCCACCATGGCCCGGCAATCGGGGCCTCGGAAGGGCTACACTTCGGCCCGTCCATCCATGCCGATTTACGATTGCATCATTGTGGGGGCGGGACCTTCCGGAAGTTCGGCCGCCTACCATCTGGCGAAGCGCGGCGCCTCCGTGCTGTTGCTTGAAAAGCAGGTCATGCCCCGCTACAAGCCCTGCGGCGGCGGCGTGTTTCCAGGCATCGCCGATTGGTTCGACTTCGATTTTTCGCCTGTGGTGTCCACTCTGGCCCATGGCATGACGCTGACGTTTCTGGAGCACGGCGACCGCAAAATGCCATATCCTTTGTCGCCTCCGCTGTGGATGGTTCATCGCGAGACGTTCGACCACTTCTTGGTGCAGCAGGCCGAACGCGTTGGCGCGGTCGTGGCGATGGGCCATGCGGCGACGGCGGTCGAGCGGACCGTCGAAGGTTGGCGCGTCTCTACTGAGGCGCATGCATACGAAGGGCGCTATGTCCTTGCGGCTGATGGGTCCAAGGGACCGATGGCTGGATGGTTGGGCTTCCCCGAGCGAATCGCCCTTCGCGCGGCGGCCGTTGAACTGGAGGCACCCGTCGAAGCCACCGACGGCATCGCCTACATCGACTTGAGCGTGCTTCAGGACGGCTACGCCTGGAACTTCCCAAAGGCGAACTGCTATTCGATCGGTTGCGGCGTATTGGCGCGAAGCAAGGGGCCTCTGCGCCAGGTGCTCGCCCGATATTGCGAGGCGTTCGGTGTGGATGCCGAGGCGCACCAGCACTTCGGCCACCCCCTGATGATGTGGGACGGCCCCATGGACTTGCACGGCGACCGCTGCCTCATCGTGGGCGATGCCGCCGCCATGACCGACCCGTTCAGCGCCGAGGGCATCCGTCCGGCGATTTACTCCGGCATCAAGGCGGCCGAACACGTGGCCGAGGCGCTCGCGGGTATGGAGGACGCGCTGGCTCGATACACGCAGGTGGTGCAGAGCGAGCATGGGGGCAACATGGCGTGGGCCAAGCGCCTCGCGGGCTGGATGTACCCGTTCTCGAAGAGCTACTACCCCGACGCGGACGACCACAAGTTGTCCATCCAGCCCGCCGACTTCGTCTACTCGGAGCATCCGTACGAGGAGCTGGTGATGAAGGCGATGAGTCTGGACTAGACCAAGCGGGCGCGCGTGCCGGGGGTGGTGAGCGGGATGGCCGCGAGCCAATCCGGCAGGTCGTCTTCGGCGTAGCTGCGGGCATCGAACCGGCAGGCCGACACCACGGGACAGCCGAAGTCGGGGCAGGCTTCGGATCGGTCGATCAGCACGCCGACGCCTATCAGGGTCGCTCCGGCGGCATGCACGACTTCGGCGGTTTCGACGAGGGACGTGCCCGTGGTGAGGACATCGTCGACGAGAAGCACTCGGGCGTCCGGAGCGATGTGGCCGTTCCGTCTGAGAGTCCGCTTGCCGTCCACAAGTTCGACATAGGCAGCCGCCAAGCCAAGTTGGCGGGCGGCTTCGTAGGCCACGATCATGCCCCCGGTCGAGGGGCCGACGACGAGCGTAGGCTGGATGCCGTCCAGATGGCGAATGATGCGGGCGACGGCGGCTTCCAGGACGGTTGGGCGTTCGAGGATTCGGAACTTCTCGACGTAGACATCGCTGTGCCTCCCACTGGCGAGCCTGAAGTGCCCGCGCAGCACGGCGCCGCAGGACTCCAGCAAGGCGATCAGATCGACGGACTGCTCATCTTTCATGAGATCGGATTATGGAAGCCACACCGCGGAGGGCGCTTTAGCCGCCGATTTTCTTCGCGACGTTGTCGCGGTTGCGCTTGCCAGCCTCGTCGTCCGGATGTAGGCGCAGGTACCAATCCCAGACCCGCAGCGCATCCTTGAACTTTTCGGTGCGGTTGTAGGCGTGGGCGAGGAGGCGGAACACGTTGGGATGCGCTTGGTCGCTCAGCACGGGCTCGAGCAGGGCGATCACCTTGGCGTACTCCTTGTTGTTGAACGCCGACTGAGCCGGCGGCAACGAGCGGTCGGGGTCGCCGGGGTTGTCCTTGATGTACCTCGCGTAGACGGCCTCGGCCTCTTCGTATTCTTCGACGTTCTCCAGCATCCACGCGAGGTCGCTGGCGATGTGATAGTCGTTCGGGTCAAGTTCGTAGGTGAACTTGAGCTGCTGGATGCTCCTGGGGAAGTCGCCGTTCTTGAACCAGTAGTCGGTCTGCGCGGCCATCCGACTGTAGGCGGCGTCCCAGATCAGGTTGTTGCGCTGGAACGCGATATCTTCCGGCCGGTTGCCAGAGAACACGAACAGACAGAGAAATCCGAGCATCATGCCTTTTCCAACGCCTTGTCGAGCGCTTCGCGCACCAACTGCGGATTCGCTCGGCCTTTGGTCTCGCGCATCACCTGTCCGATGAGGAACCCGCTGACACTGGTTTGACCGGACTTGTACTTTGCGACCACATCGGCATTATCTGCCAGAACGCGCGCAACCGCCGATTCAATCGCCCCAATGTCGGAAATCTGCGTCGCTCCCTTGGCTTCGACGATCTTCGCGGGCGGCTGACCCGTTCGAAACGTCTCGGCAAAGACCTCCTTGGCGATCTTGCCGGAGATGGTGCCCGAGTCGATGAGTCGCACCAGTTCGACCAGATGGCCCGGCGTCACGTTGCTGGCCGATGCGGCTAGGCCGGTCTCGTTCAGCATCTTGGCGAAGTCGCCGTTCATCCAGTTGCATACGGCTTTCGGGTCGCCCCCGAGTTCCACGGCCTGCTCGAAATAGACCGACCAGTCTTTGTCGGCGACCAGAAGTCCGGCGTCGTACTCGCTCAGGCCGAGTGCCTCGCGGTAGCGGCGCAGCTTGGCCAGGGGCAGTTCCGGGAGGGAAGCGCGAAGGGCTTCGATGGCCGCCTCGTCGAACTGCATCGGCACGAGGTCCGGGCACGGGAAGTAGCGGTAGTCGTTTTCCGACTCCTTGATGCGCATGGGGTAGCTGGCCTCGCGGTTCTCGTCCCAGCCTCGGGTCTCTTGGCGCAACGTGGCGCCCGTGGCCAACGCGGCGATTTGTCGACGCACCTCGAACGCCACGCCAAGTTGCACGCTGCGAAAGCTGTTGAGGTTCTTGAGTTCCGACTTGATGCCGTACGTGTCGCTGCCTACCGGTCTCACGGAGATGTTGGGTTCGCACCGCATCGAGCCTTCTTCCATCTTGCCGTCGCACACCCCGAGGTAGACCAAGATGTGGCGGAGCTGGGCCAAGTACTCTTTGGCCTCGTCTGGCGTTTCGATGTCTGGGGGGAAGTCCGTGACGATCTCCATCAGCGGGACGCCGGCACGGTTGAAGTCCACGCCTGAGCCGCCGCTGGGCAGGTGCATCAGCTTGCCTGTGTCTTCTTCCAGGTGGACGCGTCGGATGCCGATGCGCTTGGTGCCCCCGCCGCTCGCGGGAATCTCCAGATAGCCGTTGTAGCCGAGCGGGTTGGTTTCGCCGTATTGGGAGACCTGGTAGCCCTTGGGCAGGTCGGGATAGAAGTAGTTCTTGCGGTGGAACACCGAGGTCATCGCGATCTGGCAGTTCAGCGCAAGGGCCGTCTTCAGCACCATCTCGATCGCAGCGCGGTTGGGCACAGGCAACGTGCCAGGCATGCCGAGGCAGATCGGGCACACCCGCGTGTTGGGCTCGCCGCCAAAGGCGACGGGACACCGGCAGAACATCTTCGACTGGGTCGAGAGCTCGGCGTGGACCTCCATGCCGACGCTGGCGACGTATTCGGGCATCGTGGAGCGAGTGTACCGTTCGGTACCCTTGGGGCATGACCGAACGCGGCATAGAAGTCGTCACCACCCACGAGTCACGGCAAGGCTGGACCGGCTTGACGTACTGTCTCAGTCTCAACGCTTCGACGGTGGGCGCGAAGCGTATGTCCATGAACTTGGTGCGTCTGCCTCCGGGCAAGCGTGTTTCGCCCCATGTCCACGTGGGGTTCGAGGCGATGATCTACGTGGTATCGGGCACGATCCAGCAGCGCTTTGGCGAAGGTCTGGCCGAGTTCGTGGAGTACGGCGCGGGTGCCCTGGTATTCATCCGTGAGGGCGTGCCGCACGACGTGTTCAATCCCAGTGAAACGGAAGACGCGTGGGCAGTGGTTGCGCGTTCAAGCCCGGACGAACTGGAAGAAGTCGTGGCGTATCCGGATCCGGAGTAGGTGGCTGGAGTCACCTTGAACCTGACAGAGCGGTTCGCTCCGTGACACTCAACGCCGTGGGAGTTTAGCAATCGTAAGAATTCTTTCCAATCGGGGTGGAGTTCCATGGGCTCGCCAGATGAGTTCGGCTTGGATCGCCAGACGTTCGGCAGGGGTGAGGGCGGCGTAATCTTCCCGATCGGCCTCTTCGGGCGTCATGATGCGCATCACCTTGCGGTCGTCGCGGCTACCCTGATCCACGAATTCAGCATACCAGCCGTGGCTACCACGTCCCGACGGGTTGGTCGTCGGGCAAGTACCGGGCGAACTGCTCGACGTGATAGACGTCGTGTGCCAGCAGCGTCCCCGCCCAATCGTAGGCCGACATCGCCCCTCGCTCGGGGTGGGTGGTCTCTCCGGCCCAGTCGTCTTCGGTCAGGCTTTCGAGGTAGGCGAGGGTCGCCTTGCGGCGTTGCGCCCAGACCTGCACCTGTTCCTTGGGGTCGGTGTCGTCGTAGCGTTGCACCACGCACCTTTCCGACTCGTCGAACGCCTCGATCGTTGGGCGCCGTTCGACGCAGGCGTGAAGTCTGTCCAGCATGATGGGCTCCCAGTCGGCCAGATGAGCCACGGCCTGCCTCAGCGTGAAGCGTTCCGGGTCCAGCGGCTCGTCGTAGCGGCGCAGATCGATGCGGTCGATGAGTCGCTTGGCGATCTCGGGCGTGTGCGCCAGGGCTCGAAGGAGGTAGTGGTTCCTCACGGGTTCATTGTAGCAAGCCGTCAGAGGAACAACCCGCCGTCCACCGTGAGCGTCTGCCCGGTGATGTACGACGCTTCGCGCGACGCCAGAAAGAGAACGGCGGGGGCGATGTCTTGGGCCGTACCGAGGCGTCCGGCGGGCGCGGTCTTCTCGACGTGCGCCTTGAACTCGGCGGGCAGGTCCGAGGTCATATCGGTCTCGATGAAGCCCGGCGCGATGGCGTTGCACGTGACCCCGCGCGAGCCGAGTTCCTTGGCGATCGCTTTGGTCAGACCGATGACTCCGGCCTTGCTGGCCGCGTAGTTCGTCTGGCCGGCGGCGCCGTGCAAGCCGATCACCGAGCTCATGTTGACGATGCGCCCGTAGCGGGCTTTCATCATCGAGCGCGTTACGGCCTTGGCGCACAGGTACGCGCCCTTCAGGTTAACGTTGAGGACGGCGTCCCAATCCTCGTCTTTGAGGCGCATCATCAGGTTGTCGCGCGCGATGCCCGCGTTGTTGACCAACACCGACGGTCCTCCGCATTGGTCTCCGATGTTGGCGAAGAGCCCCTCGACCTGCTCGGGTTGGCTCACGTCGCATGCGAAAGGGACCGCTCGGTAACCCGCTTGGTCGAGAAGGAGGGCCGTTTGGGCGGCGCCCGCCTCCGTGGTGGCGACGCAGGCCACGATGGCGCCTCTTTCTGCGAACGCCTGAGCAATGCCCTTGCCGATGCCACGGCTGGCACCCGTGACCACGACGACTTGATCGGTGAAGTCCAACACGCCCTGCAAGTTACCCAAGCGCGGGTACCTTTGCCTCATGGACCACGATCCGATCCGCCTGATGCACGAGGCCGAGGCGTTTCTAAGCGAGGTCGTGGTTCCCAACGCGTCGGCGATGGACCGCGATCCTGAGGCGTTGCGCGTTGGGTTGAAAGGTCTTTGCGAGCGGGGACTGATGGCGCTTCGCCGCCCGACCGCCTACGGAGGCCCGGAGATGCCGGAGCCTCTGTTCCGGGATTTTCAGGAAGAGGTGGCTCGGGCTTCGGGGGCCCTGGCGTTCCTGCAGACGCAGCACCAAAGCGCGGTGGCCATGCTTGCCCGTTCGGATAACGCCGACCTCAAGGCGCGCATGTTGCCGTTCATGGCTGACGGGTCTCGGCTTGTGGGCATCGGGTTCAGCCAATTGCGCCGACCCGGGCCACCGATGGTGCGCGCGGAGCCATGTGCCGAAGGATATCGATTGACCGGCCAGGTGCCTTGGGTGACAGGGTGGACGTTCTATCCCGAGTTCCTTGCGGGCGCGAGCCTGCCGGACGGATCGGCCATCTTCGGGCTGGTGCCCTTGGAGAATCGCCACGCCGACGGCGGGAGCATACGGGTCTCGGAGCCGATGCGGCTGGCGGCGATGGAGGCAGCCATGACCGTCCAAGTCGAACTCGACAACTGGCTGTTGCCCGCGAGCGAAACGGCGTTTGCGCGCCCGCCGGGTTGGATCCACAAGAACGACTTGATCAACATCGCGCTTCAGGGGTTCTTCGCCGTGGGTTGTGCGAGGGGTGGTCTGGATTGTCTCCGCAGCGCCTTCGAGAAGAAGGGCGACCCCGCGATCGGCGAAGCACTGGAACTGTTGAGTCGGGAAGTCGCCACATGCCGGCGGCAACTCGCCGAGGCACAATCGGTGGGCGAGGACACCAGCGAGGAGAGGTTGGCTTTGCGCGCTTGGGCGATCGAGTTGGCCGTCCGGTGCGCACACGCCGCGATTGCGGCCACCGGAGGCTCGGCGAACGCGACCGACCACCCTGCCCAGCGCGTCTACCGCGAGGCGTTGGTCTATACGGTGTCGGCACAAACGGCCCCGATCATGCGGGCGACATTGGCGCGGCTCACACGCGGTTGAGCAGTTCGCGCATGTCGTGCAACAACACATCGGTCGAGCGCGGCTGTGAGCGGTCCACCAGCAGGGCTCGGAGTCCCGCCGACCTTGCTCCGTGGAAATCGTCCAGCGGGTTGTCGCCGATATGGAGCGCTTCTGACGGCGTCGCACCCAACCGTTCCAGCGTGTGCTGGAAGATCAGCGGGTCGGGTTTCTCGACACCCAAAACCAGCGATGCCGTGACCACGTCGAAGTAGACTGCCAAACCTCTTGTCTCGAGCACTTTGCCTAGCGAATAGTCCCAGTTGCTGATCACGCCCAGACGGAATCCTCGCTCGCGCAGGACCGTCAGCGTCTCCACGATGTCGTCATAGACTCGGAAGTCCACTTTGTCCTTGCGGTAGAGGAGGTCTTCGGACGCCTCCATCAGTTGCGGCGCAAGATCGCGCGGAAGACCTGCGTGCTCTAAAAACATCCGGGTGAACGCCAGCCACCACGCGTCGGCATCGCTTGAGCGGGTCTGGTTCATCTCGCGATAGTCCGGCCAGGACCGCATGAGCAAGCGTCGGTACAGGATCGGCCATTCGGGATCGGTGGCCACCCCAAGCCTTTCGAGGCAGGCCATGGCGTGGTCGGCGTAGTCCCACGAGGTCTCGACCAAGGTGTTGGCACAGTCGAACGTGATGGCTCGTAGGCTCATCGCAAGAACCTCGAAACCAGGTTCAGGACCAGAGTCAGGGCGAGGCTGACCAGCAACATGGTGGCGATCGGTGCGTGAAAGGAGAACCCATCGCGCTCGACCGAAATGTCGCCTGGGAGCCGGCCAAGAGGCAGTCCCTTGGCGTCGCGCAACGCCCAGATGATTCCGCCCGCGATCACCAGCACCAGCCCTGCGCCGACCAGGGTCTTGCCGAGGTGTTCCACGTTGAGATGGTACCGGCTTGCCGGCTGTGCAGGGGTTCATCATTGAACACCGGGCGTGTTCGTTGCGTCACGTCACCCATAGGCGGCGCGTTCGCCGTACAATGGACCCGGTGCCGTGGCAATGACTGACATCACCAGACGCGACTTGATGAAACGAGGCGGCTTGATCGCCGTCGGACTGACCACGCCTTCTTGGATCGCCCGCTTGGCGCAAGCCGATTTGGTGCGCGAAGCACAGGGTCTCAAGCCGCTCTCCGACCGCATCTTGGTGATCTGTCAGTTGAGTGGTGGCAACGACGGGCTGAACACCGTGGTTCCCTATTCGGACCCGCGCTACTATGCGGCTCGCCCCCAACTCGCGATCGCCGAAGGCAATGTGTTGCCCCTTGACGCTCGCCTCGGTCTGCACCCCTCGCTGAGCGGGATGAAGACGCTGTACGACGAGGGGAAGGTGGCCATCGTCCAAAACGTGGGGTATCCCGAAGCCAATCGTTCGCACTTCAAAAGCATGGACATCTGGCACACGGCCAGCCCTGAGGGCACGTTCTCGACGGGGTGGCTGGGGCGGCACTTCGACTTGCAGATGCAGTCAAAGCCGCTCAACCCCGTCGTGGCGTTGGGTCTCTCGACCGAGAAGCCGCTTGCTTTGAACGCCAAGAACGCCAGCGTGCCGTGCTTCGCCAGCCTGTCCGACATCCAACAGTTGGTGGGCGACCCGGACGCCGAGCGGCGTCTGCGCCAGATCCAGGGCGATGCCGCCGCCTCGGGTTCGGCGATCCGGGCCGTGCAGGACGCCAGCAAGACGGCGCTCGACGCCATGAGCGAACTAGAGAAGCAGCTGGGGACGTTTGCACCCAAGGAGACGTACGGCACCGATGCGTTCGGGCGAGGCTTCCAGCAGATCGCCCACTTGATCGGGGCGTCGCCGGCCACCAAGCTGGTCTACTTCAGCGCGGGCGGCTTCGACACCCACGCCCACCAACCCGATGCGCACGCCAACCTGCTCAAGGGGCTGGGCGACGGGTTGCTGGCGTTCCAACGGGAAATGGAGGCTCTGGGCAAGGCGGACAAGGTGCTGGTGGTCGTGTTCTCCGAGTTCGGGCGTCGAGTCCACGAGAACAGCAGTTTGGGCACCGACCACGGGGCCGCGGCTCCCATGTTCCTTGTGGGAAGCGGTGTCAAGGGCGGCATTCACGGCAACCTCCCGAACCTAGCCGACCTGAATCGGGGCGACCTGAGGCACGACGTTGACTTCCGCCAGGTGTATGCCACCACGCTCGACGAGTGGCTCGCAGGCGATTCGGGTGCCGTGCTCGGCGGGACCTTCGAGCATCTGCCCGTGCTGAAGTAGGGCTTCGAAGGAATCGCTCGTTCGCTCCACGGCGTCTCGAACGCTCTTGTTTCGGTGCTCTGGACGGTTGCGGCACAGGTACCATGGATTGTCCCCAAGGAACCGCGGAAGTGAAGCCATGCCCGAAGAAACTCCAGTGCCCGCAACGCTCGAAGCACTGGAGAGCTTGGTTGAAGAGCAGCGGTTCGAGCAAGCGTCCGATCTGATCAAGGCGGCCAATCCCGCCGATGCGGCCGACGCGCTCCAGAGCCTCGACCCAGACGATATCGCACGCGTGCTGGGCGCACAGGAGACGGGACACACCGCCGACGTCCTCGAAGAACTCCCGGACGATATCGCGGCGAAGACGCTCGTCCACTTTCCCATCGAGCAAGCGGCCCAAATTGTTCGGGAACTCATTTCCGACGAGGAAGCCGACATTCTTCAGGAGATTCCGGAAGAGCAGCGCGAGGCGATCATCGAAAGCCTGGACGAGGAGCAACAGGCGCTCGCGCGCGAGATGCTCTCGTACCCCGAGGACACCGCCGGCGGCCTCATGCAGAAGGAGTTCGTCGAGGTGCCCCTGCGCGCTCGGGCCGGTGAAGCCGTCGCCATGCTGCAGGCGCGCGCTGAAGAGATCGCCAATTACCCTGCTGCCTACCTTTACGTCACGGACAACGACGGTGTCCTGAAGGGCATCTTGAATTTGCGCGCGTTGCTGTTCAGCGCCCCGGAAACGCGGGTCGTTTCGATCATGACCAAGGCGCCGGTCACGGTCTCGGTGGATATGCCGGGCGAAGAACTCTACGACCTGTTCCGGAGGCACCGCTACTTGGCCCTGCCCGTCGTGGACCGGCATGGCGTCTTGCGTGGCGTCGTGACGAAGGACGACGCGATGCAGTTCGAGATCGAGAGCGGCGAAGAAGAATTCTTGCGGTTCAGCGGTATCGCCGGCGGCGAGGAGGTACGCGACCTGCCCACATGGATCCGTGCCCGCCAACGGCTGATCTGGCTGGTCCCGAAAATGGCGCTGAATGTGGTGGTCGGTGCCGTGATCGCGCACTTCTCGGGTGTGCTGGAAGAGATCATCGCGCTGGCATCGATCCTGCCCATCATCTCGGACATGGGTGGCTCGGCGGGGAGCCAAGCCATCGCCGTATCCATCCGCGAGCTCTCACTCGGGCGCATCAAATCGAACGAGGTGGCCTGGGTGTTCGGCAAGGAAGTGGGTGTGGGCGTTCTGAACGGTCTGGCGTTGGGGACCCTTCTCGCCCTCGGAACCTACGTCTGGAAAGGCGATGCGACGCTTGCGCTCGTCGTTGGCGGGGCGCTTGTGGTCAACAGCATCCTGGCCGTCACGCTCGGGGGGTTGTTGCCCTTGTTTTTGCAGCGGCTGAAGTTGGACCCGGCAGGCGGTTCAGCGCCGATTCTCACGATGACGACGGACGTGTGCGGCTTTTCATTGGTGCTGTGGTTGGCAGGCTATCTGCTCGGCCACTTGCGGTAGGGCTCTCAATGAGGAATATTCTAGTTCCCGGCAATCCACAAAGTTTGGTCCCAATCCTGCCGACTCTTCGCCTCAAACTGGTGTATGGTTAGATCAAGTGCCCATCAGAGGCATGTGAGCGACCGCTAACTGGGTGGTTGCACCAACTGGAGGACGATAGTGAAGATTCGAATGCTCGCTTTGGCGGTCGTCGGCTGTGCAGCCGGCGTCTCCGTCGCTCAACCCATCATCAATGGTACGCTCGATGGCGCTTACGGTGCGGCTCGGGCCATCCAGAACTCGCCGACGGGGTTCGGCGATAGCAACCTTGGCGTGGTCGATTTCGCCAACGGAAGCGAACTGAACAACGCATACGCTGTTCGCAACGCCACAACCCTGTACCTCTTCTTCGGCGCCAATCTGGAATCGAACTTCAACAAGTTCGAGCTGTTCTTCGATTCGAAGTCGGGTGGCCAGAACCGGTTGCGCGGCGACAACCCGGACGTGGACTTCAACGGCCTCAACCGCATGGGAGACAGCGGCGGCGGCGACGGCTTGACGTTCGATGCGGGGTTCGAAGCGGACTATTACATCACCATGACCGGCGGCAACACGCCGTACCAGATCTTCGCCAACTATGCGGAACTGGTCAATGGTGGAGTCGGGAGGTATCTCGGCTCTGGCGGCGCAGTCACCGACGGCACGCTTTCGGGCGGAAGCAATCCCGATGGCATTCTGATCACGATCAACAACTCGAACACAGCTGGCGTCACGGGTTCGGATGCCTCGGGTGCGGGCCTTGTCACGACGGGTATCGAGATGGCGATTCCGCTGGCGGCGCTCGGTGCGGATGCGTTCAGTCCGCTTCGGGTCAGCGCAATGATCAACGGCGGCGGGCACGACTTCCTGTCGAACCAGGTATTGGGTGGCGTTGGCCCCATCGGCAACTTGGGCGAGCCTCGGAATGTGAACTTCTCGACGATCGCCGGCGACCAGTTCTTCGAGGTCGAGGCCGTTCCGGAGCCCGCGACGTTGGCAGCGATGGGCGTTGGATTGGCGGCGCTCCTGCGCCGTCGGCGACGCTGACCGCTGGTCCGAACCTTGACCGCGAGCCCACCCGCTAAGGTGGGCTCGCCGTTGTTTGGAAGGGGAAGCCAGTCGCATAGCGAATTCTGGGGGCATGCTGAGCCTTCTGCTCGGTCTGACGATCGGCGCAGGCGCGCCATCCAATCCCATGATCGACCTCATCACCCGCTTCGCAACCGACTTGCGCGACGTGCGCCGGTTCCACTCCCTTGACGCAACGCCTGCGGCAGAGGCACGGCTCAGGGCTTTCATCGAAGAGTGGCGGAGTGCATTGCGCGCCGTGGATGTCGACGGCTTGGACCTGGACGGGCGCATCGACCACACGCTGCTTCTGAACCAGCTTTCCAAGTTGGAGGCGGAGCGTGCGCTGAAGAGTCGCCGCTTCGCGCAGACGGCAGAACTGTTGCCGTTCCGCGAGGGGATTCTTGCATTGGAGCACCAGCGACGCAACCTGGTTCCTCTCGACCCACAGGCATCGGCGGCCACTTTGGCTGAAATCGAGGGCCTGGCCAAAGAGACCAAGAAACGCCTTGAGTCTGCCGAAGAGAAGCCAGACTTGGTCGTGGCCAAACGGGCAGCCGACGAGATCGGCGGTTTGAAGCAGACCCTGGAGACGTGGTTCAAGCACTACGATGGCTACAAGCCGGTCTTTAGTTGGTGGACCAGAAC
>JBDHZD010000071.1:0-16296 GCA_039811705.1 Fimbriimonadaceae bacterium
GCATCGTCCTCAAGTTCTTTCCCGCGAAGGCACCGGGCCACGTGAAGAACTTCAAGGACCTCGCGAACAAGAAATTCTACGATGGAACCAAGTTCCACCGAGTCATCCCCAACTTCATGATCCAGGGCGGCGACCCGAATTCGAAGAGCGACGACCGGTCGCGGCACGGCATGGGTGGCCCAGGCTACCAGATCAAGGCCGAGTTCAACGACATCAAGCACGAGCGCGGCATCTTGTCCATGGCCCGCAGCCAGAACCCCGATTCGGCGGGCAGCCAGTTCTTCATCATGCACAAGTACGCAGCCAGTCTGGACAACAACTACACGGCGTTCGGTCAGGTGATCGAAGGCATGGACGTGGTCGACAAGATCGTGATGCTGGAGCGCGACGCCCGGGACAACCCGCTCACGCCGGCAGTGATCAAGTCGGTCCGCATTCAAAAGTGGCCGGTTAAGTAAGACCAAGGGGTCTCAGAACCGGGCCGGGGATCGCAACTTTGCGCTCCTCGGCCCGCCTGCTTTAGGCCGCTCCCGCGTATCAAAGCCAGGGCCAAGCACTATTGTTGCGGTCGTGCCAGTTTCGGACCGAACCCGTCTCGCGCGCCTCGTGGAGTGCGTCGAAGTCCAGGTCGGCCACCGCCAAGTCCATGCTTTCTGAAAGCACGGCTTCATCTGGGAAGGGGCGTACGCTGGGCGCGATGATCGCCGCAGTCCCCTGGGTGTCCACCAAGGGCTCCATCTCCAGCGAACCACCCAGGGATGCGTGGATCACGAAGATCTGGTTCTCCACGGCGCGCGCGAGGCAACACCAGCGCACCCGCTGGAAACCTTGAACCGTTTCCGTGTAGGCTGGCACACACAAACATTCGACGCCTGCCTCGGCGAGCTTTCTCACGGCCTCGGGGAACTCGCTGTCGTAGCAGACGGTCAAGCCCAGCCGAGGGTCCTTGAACCGCGCCAAACCGTGTCGCGCGGGCAACTTCCAAACGTCCCGCTCGTACACCGTGCCGTTGTTCTTGGGCTGAAACACCAGCGAGCCATCTGGCTCAGCGACGACGCCCATGTGGACCACGTCGTCGCCCTCGGCCCGGTAGTGCGAGCCGCCCACGATGGTCATGCCATAGCGCGTCGCCAGACCCGACAGGGCCGCCTCGAGCCGGGGGGCGAAGCGGCTGAGGAATTGCGGCACTGTGGCTTCGGTCCAGCCACGCGTGCCTCCCAGGAGCTCCAAAACGAACAGTTCGGGATAGACCAGCCATTCGATGCCTTCGTCGGCGGCCAGACGGGTGAAGAGTTCCAAACGCTCGAAGAACGCGTCCTCTCGCACACCCGCTTGAACGGGCCAACGCCACGCGCCAGCGCGAACAACGCTCAAGGCGTCCACTCCAACAGAGCGGCGGCGTTCCCGGATTCTTCGTCGAGCATGTAGTCCTCCAACACTTCGATCAGGCTCAAGCCGTAGCGCAGCAGCGGTGTCAAAGTTCTATCCGTGACGACGCCTTCCTGCACGGCGCGTGCGAAATCCGCTGGCGTAGCGAAGTTGTCGCGGTGCCGCGCGAAATCGGGCATGCGGCACGCCGTGCCGTAACGAGCCAATCCCGAGTTGCGCACCAGCTCAAACCTCGCCGCGTAAAGCTTCCGACCCACCCCCATGCCCCGGTGTTCCGGGTGAACGCTGATGTCGGCGCCGTACAGCGTGCTGCCGTTGGGGTCGAAGCCTTCGAAGAAGAATCCGCCCAGGGTCTCCTCCCAAGGCAGGTGCGCCAACCAACGCTCTTCCGGAATCCGGCATGCGCTCGCACTCCCAACGACCCGACCCACCTCGTCAAGGGCCACGTACTGACCCTCTGGATACACCGCGAGATGGCGCTCAAGATGCTCCTCGCGCCAAAGGTACTCCTCGGGAAAGGGGGGTGGGAAACAGAACCGCTGCAACGCCACCACACCCGAAAGGTGTTCGGGAGCCATCCTCGCGACCGACACGCTCACAGCGCAATGCCCAGAACGTCCAGGATGCGCTGGAAGTCCTCTTCGTTGGCAAAGTCGAGTTGGATGCGCCCACCTCCCCCGCCCGAGAGTTTGATCTTCGTCGGCGCGCCAAAGTGCCTGCCGATGCGATCTTCGAGTTCGGCGCGCTCCGCGGACAGATAGTTGGACAGGGTCGGCCTCGGTCGTTTCCTGGCGGGTTCGGAGGCAATGAGCCGTTCCACGTCGCGGACCGTCAAGCCTCGTTCGCGGATCATGTGGAAGACGGCCAGTTGGCGTTCGGGCTCGTCGGTGCCCAGCAGGGCGCGGGCGTGACCTTCGGTGATTTCGCCTGCTTCCACCGCGTCTTGGACCACCATGGGTAGTCTCAGCAACCTCAGCGTGTTGGACACCGCGCTGCGCGTCTTGCCCACACGCTGTGCCACGTCTTCTTGTTTCAGGGCGAACTCCAGCATCAGCCGTTCGTAGGCGCGGGCCGCTTCGATGGCCGAGATGTCTTCGCGCTGAATGTTCTCGATGAGGGCCATCTCCAGCGACGACTGGGACGAGGCCGATCGGACGACAACGGGAACCCGCTTGAGGCCCGCCAGCTTCGAGGCCCGCCACCGCCGCTCGCCAGCGATGAGCTCGTACCGGTCATCGCCAAGGGGACGGACGACCAGAGGTTGGATGACGCCGACCTCGCGAATCGAGGCGGCAAGCTCGGCAAGACCCTCGTCGTCGAACCTGGTTCTTGGCTGAAGCACATTTGGGACGATGGCATCGATCGGCACATCGTTTAGACCCTCGTCGCCCGCGGATGCGGCATCGCCGACGAACTGCGACAACCCTTTGCCTAATGCGCGGCGCAACGGAAGACCTCCAGACCCGATTCGATCACGCGTCCATTATGTTCCGTCGGGGTTGGTGGGCGATGAGGGACTCGAACCCCCGACATCCTCGGTGTAAACGAGGCGCTCTACCAACTGAGCTAATCGCCCGCGACCGCAGTGAACAAAACCGGACGGCGTCCGTATGGCTCCGTGAGAGTAGCCCTAGCGAACGCGTCGTCCGGTGCCGCAATTGTAGCACCGGCGACGCTTTGTCGCATTCAGAGTTGGCAATTCTCGCCAATCTGTGTAGAATGTGGATCAACGGATTGTCATGAGGTTCAAAATCGCCTTCGTCGCGCCATGGATGGTCGCGGCAACGGTTCTGGCCCAATCCAGCCCGACGCCTGCGGACGTGGTGTATCCACCCTTCGCCGCGAGCAAAGGTTCGGCTTGGCGCGTCGGCGAGGAGTGCTACCTTGCCGAATCGGTCGTTGCCGCCTGGGGATGGAAGGTCTCGTTTGAAAAGAACGAGGCCGTGGTTTCGGTGGAAAGCCACACGTTCCGCACCAGCTTCAAGGTCTTTTCGCAGGTCCGCTCGTTGCCCGTGCGTTCGCTGGTGGCCGCCTTCGGCGGCGCGACGGCCTGGCGCAAGGACCGCGACACACTGGACGTATGGTCCAAGCTCAAGTCGGTCGAGCTGAATCAGGGCCAACTGGATGTGGTCAGTTCCCTACCCACGCGTCCAAACATCACCTACAACGCGAACCCGCCCTCGCTGGTCGTCGAGTTGCGCGGAGTGCGGATGGACGGCGATACCGCTGTGTCGATGCCTCGCGAGGCCACCGTTCGCGAGGTCGATACGGGCCACATCCGGATCGTCGTCCCGTGCGAGCCGTTTGCGGCCATGCCGGTTTGGCGTTCGGAACTGGGTTCCTCGTTCAAGCTCGATGTGTCGGCAGTGTTGTCCAAAGCCGCGCCCGAAAACACGACGCCCGTTGCGACCAAGGTGCCGACGGTCGAGCGACCCAAGCAGTCGAACCCGCCGCCAGTGATCGTTCAAGCACCACCGGTGCAAGATCCGCCTGTCCAGCAGACTCCCCCGGTGCAGGCGCCTCCGGTTCAACAATCGGGTCGAACCGAGGTTGAACCGCCACCCGCTACGGCCGAAGAGTGGCAGGGTCCACCCAAACCCGACTACGTGTTCGGCTCATGGAAAGTCGAGGCAGACGGCGCCCGCGAAACGCTGTTGGCACTACCCTATCGGGGCCAGGCGCTCGTATCGCCAAGAATCCACAGGCCCGAACTCAACTTGGTCGTCGTCGACCTGCCAGGGGCGCGTCTGGATGACGCCGAGACCGAATCCGTGGCCTTCGCCTCCGGCATGGGACAAGCCGAAAGGACCGAGTCGGGCATCCGAGTCACGTTCGTGTTTCCTCGCGCCGTCGGCGTCCAGTTCCACGAGTTACCCGGACTGTACCGCCTCCGTATCGTCAAGCCAGACATCAAGGACGGTCGGCTTGCGGGCAAAACCGTGGTACTCGACCCTGGGCACGGGGGCAGCGACCCGGGCGCTCAGCCCAGCACCAAGGAAACCTCCGAGAAGATTCTCACGCTCAGCATCGCCAAGAAGACAGCCGAAAGGTTGCTGGCTGCGGGTGCGACGGTGCTGATGACGCGCGAAACCGATGTGTTCGTGCCCCTTGGCGACCGTCCAGCCCTGGCCAACCGCCACAAGGCGGATTTCTTCGTGAGCATCCACATCAACTCGAACGCTCGACCGAACAGCACCAGCGGTACGATCTCCTTCTATCACAAAGAAGACGCGATTGGAAAGCTGCTGGCCGAGTGCCTGCAGCAGGAAATCGTGCGCACCAGCGGCTTGCGCGGCATCGGCGTTTGGAGCGACCAGCGGATCTACAACAGCGGATTCGCCGTTCTGAGAGGAGCGCGGGTCCCAGCGGTGCTGCTCGAACTCGGATTCATCAATCACAATCACGATCGCAAGGTGATGCAGACAACCGAGTTTCAGGACGCGGTCGCGGCATCCATTGTCAAAGGGCTCAAGGTGTATCTCGGTGAAGCATAGAAACATGGGAATCTGGATCGCGACGGCCGCGGCCATGCTGGGCGTCACGGGCATCGCCGCCTACGTCCAATTCGCGCCCGCCAACGAGGTTCCCAAGGAGCTTCGGCGTCAAGAAGAGGGTGATAAGCCGGTGCCATCCAAGCCCCCTCGGGCACAGATGCAGACCGTCTCGATCGCTGTCCCCCGCATCGAGGGCGACGACGTGGTGTTCGACGTCAAGCCGCTACAGGTGCCTTCGTCGAAAGACCCCTATCTTGTGGCGTTCCAGAGCTTTCTAAGCCAGAGCAACATCGCGCCGGCTGAGGCCCGCCTGTTGCGCGTGGATGTCGAAGGCGGGCATGCCGTCTTGGCATTCAACGGGGCGTTCCGTGCGGGATACGGCTCGATGGAAGAGTCGATGCTCCTGCGCGGGCTGCTGAGGACGGCCGGCTTGTTCCCCAACATTTCGACGGTCGAAATCCTGGTGGACGGACAACCTTTGGGCAGCCTGGGGCATCTCGAGGTTCCCGCCAGAGTCCCGGTCATCCGAGACTCCGAGCCCGCTCAAGCGTTGCCGCTTGAAGGTCCGGAGCCCCCCTAGGAGGGCGGTCGGTGGGTCCCAGCCGACTCCGAGCCAGACCGGGGGTGTGGTAGAATGTGGGACAAGGCGTATACGGTTTCACGGAACGGCGGCCTTTGGCCGCCTTTTTCGTAACCGAACCGCCCACGGAAGGTACGACTATGGCAATGGACATCCTGCAACACCTGCAGCAGATGGCGCTCGAGCGCGACATTCCGCTCGATGAGCTCCTCCACGAATTGGAGGAGGCCCTTGCGCAGTCCTACAAGAAGTTCGTCGGCGCGACAGGCGAGGTCACCGTGCGCATCGACGCCAAGCACGGGTGGACCGCTCAACTTGAAAAAGAGGTGGTCGGGGTCGTGACCGAACCCTCGTTCCAGATGTCTCTCGCGGAAGCCCGCAAGCGCAAGGCCGATGCCGAGATCGGCGACTTCATTCCCGTGGAAGTCGATCCCAACCGCTTTGGCCGCATCGCCGCGCAGACGTTCAAGCAGGTTCTCAACCAGAAACTGCGCGACGCCGAAACCCGACACGTGCACGACACGTTCGCCGAGCGCGTCGGCGAGTTGGTCAGCGGCACCGTGGTCCGCCGGGAACCGCAGGTGGTCTACATCCAAGTCAACAAAGTCGAAGCGGAGTTGCCAAAGCGCGAACAAGTGCCGACCGAGCCCTACCGCATTGGCGACAACCTGAAGGTTTACGTGCTCCGCGTGGATGAAGCCGGCCGCCGCCTTCGCGTCGTGGTCAGCCGCACTCATCCCAATCTTCTGCGGAAACTGTTCGAACTGGAGATTCCGGAGATCGCCGACGGCGTGGTCGTCATCAAGGGCGTCGCCCGCGAACCCGGCCAGCGCAGCAAGGTCGCCGTGATGTCCACGGACGAACGCGTCGATCCCGTGGGTTCCTGCGTCGGTCCGCGTGGAACACGCGTTCAGGCCATCGTGGACGAACTGTACGATGAGAAAATCGACATCGTGCCGTACAGCGAGGACCCAAAGGTCTACATCACGAACGCGCTCAACCCCGCCAAGGTGAACAAACTGACGCTGCAACCGGCCAAGCCCACCGATGGCGAGGATGCCCCCCGTGGCGCCGCTTACGCGATCGTCCCGGACACCCAATTGTCGCTTGCCATCGGCAAGGGTGGTCAGAACGTTCGGCTGGCGGCGCGGTTGACCGAATGGAAGATCGACATCCGTTCAGAGTCGCAGGCCGCCTCGGAGGGCAAGACCCGCGGCTGATCCGGGCACCGAGCCGGTACGCTCGTGCGTGGTTTGCCACCTTCGTGGGCCGCAAGGCTCGTTTCTGCGCGTTGCACGGACCGAGAAAGGCGTGTTCGTGGTAGAAGACAGCCGCAGGAGGCCGCGTTGTGCCATCGGAAGGTCGGCCTATGTGTGTCGCAGCGAAGACCACGTGGCCGCGCTTTTTGAACGTGGCAGGATCGAGCGAGCACTGCGCCTCTCGCTCGCACCCGAAGACAAGTCGGCGCTTCGCGAAGCTTTGTTATGCAAACTGAGGTAAAGATCAAGACGATGACCGTGAACATCCCAGAGTTGGCGAAGGAGTTTGGGCTGGTGCCCGGACACGTCCACCATGTCCTTCAAGAACTGGGACTGGAGGTCGAAGGCGATCAGTTCGAGGTTGACGACGACTCCCTGGAATTGGTCAAGGTCAGCCTCTTGGAACTGGAGGGAACCAAAGAACTGACCCTCCAGCCGGGACGCACGCCGCGCGAAATCGCGCTGGCCCTTGGCATCCCACAACCCGAGGTTCAGAAGACGCTCATCCAGAAACTCAAAACGATGGCCGCACTGGGCACCGTCTTGAAGGACGAGGTCACGGAAAAGCTGGTCGCAGCCAACGGGTACACCGTCGTTTGGGCCGATGCCCCGAAGCCGAAGCCCAAGCCGACCCAACAACCGTCGCAACAAAAAGGCGCGACCACGCGTCCGCCCGTGGTCACGATCATGGGCCACGTCGACCACGGCAAAACTTCCCTGCTCGACTACATTCGCAAGGCCAATGTCGTTGACAAGGAATTCGGAGGCATTACTCAGCACATCGGCGCGTATCAGGTCAACCTCCCCGAGGGCACGATCACATTCCTCGACACGCCTGGCCACGCCGCATTCACGGAAATGCGCGCCAGAGGCGCCCAGGTCACCGACATCGCGATTCTCGTCGTCGCTGCGGACGACGGCATCATGCCGCAGACCATCGAGGCCATCGCCCATGCCAAGAACGCCAAGGTGCCGATCATCGTCGCCGTCAACAAGTGCGACAAGCCCGACGCCCGGCCAGAGCGCGTTTTGCAGCAACTCACCAACCACGAAGTGGTCCCCGAGGCGTTTGGCGGCGACACAATCACGTGCAACGTTTCGGCGCTCACGGGAGAAGGCGTGCCCCAACTGCTGGAAATGATCCTGCTTCAAGCCGAGGTGCTTCAGCTCACAGCCGACCCCAAAGGAGAGTTCCACGGCGTCGTCATCGAGTCGAAACTGGAACGCGGCCGCGGTCCGGTCGCCACGGTTCTGGTGCAGTCGGGCACACTCCACCAAAGCGACACCATCGTCGTCGGCCAAACGTTTGGGCGCATCAAAGCGATGACCGACCACGCGGGGAAGAAGATCGAATCCGCGGGCCCAAGCACGCCGGTCGAAGTTCTCGGCCTCGCCGAAGTGCCTCAAGCTGGCGACTCGGTGGAAGTCGAGAAGAACGAGCGGCGCGCCCGCGAAATTGCCGAGGCTCGCAAGACTGCAGCACGAAACGAAGAGCTGGCACGGGGCGCCAAGCCGAGGATGACCTTGCGGGGCATCCGAGACATGCTCAACCAGGACGAGATGAAGGAACTCAACCTGGTCGTCAAGGCCGACGTCCACGGCTCGGTCGAAGCCGTGCGTGGTTTGCTGGAGAAGATCGAGAGCGACGAGGTGCAGGTACGCGTTATCCACTCGGCGGTCGGCACGATCACGGAAAACGACATCCTGCTGGCCAATGCGGCCAACGCCATCGTGGTCGGCTTCAACGTGAAGCCCGAAGGCGGCGCCAAAAAGGAGGCCGAGCGGCGCAAGGTCGAAATCCGTACCTACAACATCATCTACGAATTGATCGAGGACATCGAGAAGGCCGTCAAGGGCATGCTCGAACCCAAGTTCGAAGAGCAATACCTCGGCACGGTCGAAATCCGAGTCCGATTCGACTTCTCCCGCAAGGGCGTTATCGCCGGATGCTACGTCAGCGATGGCAAAGTCACGCGCAACGCCAAGTGCCGGGTCTTCCGAGGCAAGGAGCTCGTGTACGAGGGCGAAATCAACACACTTCGCCACCTCAAGGACGATGTGCGCGAAGTCACTCAGGGCTTCGAGTGCGGCCTGACGTTCGAAGGCTGGGAGGCGTTCGCCGAAGGCGACAAGGTCCAAGCGTACGAGATGGTCCAGATCAACGACTAACCATGGCGAGCGTCGAGACTTTTCCGAACCCGAACCCGCAACGGAACTACCGGATCAAGCATACGTGCCCGGAGTTCACGAGCCTTTGCCCCAAGACCGGCCAGCCCGATTTCGCCACGATCCACGTCGAATACGTCCCCGACCAACGTTGCATCGAGCTGAAGTCGCTCAAGTTCTACTTCTACTCGTTCCGCGACCGGGGAATCTTCTTCGAGGCGCTGACGAACGCCATTTTGGACGACCTGGCGGGTTCGTGCGAGCCCCGCTGGATGCGCGTCACGGGCGAGTTCAACGTGCGCGGCGGGATCACGTCGGTGGTCGTCGCCGAAACCGGCTCCGAACCCTGATCGCAGGACCCAAGGGGTATCGTGCCAGCACTAGCATGAACGCCCTCGACCTCGTCCGAGAACTCATCGCGATGCCCGGGCCGCCCGGCCAGGAAGACGCCGTGCGCGACCGCGTGGCCGAGCATGTCGGCGCCCTCGGCTACGCCGCAGGGACCGACGCCAAGGGCAATCTGCTCGTGCCGCTCGGACCCGACCCGAGGATCGTCGTCACCGCCCATCTGGACGAAATCGCGATGATCGTGCGCGGTATGGACCCCGAGGGCGGCATCTTGGTCGCCCCGATGGGCGGGCTGCACCCCTGGAAGCTCGGCGAGGGGCCCGTCGAGGTCATGACGCCCGAAGGCGGCATCGCGGGCATCCTCTCGTTCGGCTCGATCCACTCGGAGGACCCCGCCAGCGCGGCGCGCTCGGTCGAGGCGAGCGGCCTGGGCTGGGGCAATGCGAAGGTGCTCACGGGCTACAACCTGCGCCAACTCATCGCCGCGGGCGTGCGGCCCGGGACCCGCGTGGCGTTGGGGCGCAGCCGCCGCACCTTGACACCGCTTGGCAATTCGTTGGTCTCGGGGCCGTTCCTCGACGACCGCGCCGACCTCGCGGCCATGTTGCTCGCCTTGGGCGCGTTGTGCGGCCAGGAGCTTCCCGTCCTGTTTGCGGCGACCGTGGCCGAAGAAGTGGGAGGCGAGGGGGCGCAGTACCTGATGCAACGGCTCCAGCCTGACGTGTGCATCGCACTCGAACTCGCGCCGCTCGTGCCCGACGCGCCGATCACGCTCGACGCCACGCCGGCCCTCTGGGTGTCCGATTCGTTCGCGGCGATCCGCCCGTCGGACATCCGCTTGGTCGAGGGAGCCGCCCGCGAGGCAGGAACCGGACTGCAGTTTCAGGCGCTCTCGCGGGGTGGCAGCGATGCTTCGTGTGCGGCGGCGCGCGGCCTCTGCGCCCGCCCAATCACGCTCGGCATCCCGATGGAGAACAGTCACGGATGCGAGATCATGCACGCAGACGCCGTGGACGCACTCGCGCGGCTGACCGTGGAGTTGCTCCGGACCATCTAGGCCGTCTTCAGCCCTCGCCCGGATACCGTTTGCCGCCGATCAGGACCCCGACGCAACGCGTCTGATACTCGAACGGGTCGCCGTCGTACATCGCGATGTCGGCATCGCGTCCCGGCTGCAGGCTGCCGATGCGGTCCGAGAGGCCCAGAATCTCCGCCGCGCCCAACGTGATCGAGCGTAGGGCCGCCTCGAAGGGCAAGCCGTTCGCCGCCGCCATCGCCGCTTCGAACAGCACCACGCGCGTCTTCGGCACATAGCCCTCGAAACCGCTCTGAATCGCGAAGGAGATCCCCGCTTCGTGCAGGACCTTGGCCGTATCCAGCCGCAGTTCGCGCGCGTCCCCATCGGGCCGGAACATCGTCGGGTGGAGCAGCACGGGCGCCTTGGCCGCCTTGATCTCCCTGAGGACCAAGTAGGCTTCGCTTGCACCATCGAGCCATATGCGAATGCCGAACTCCTCGCCCAGACGCAGGGCAAGCATGATGTCTTGGGCCTTGTGCGCCGTCACCAGCAGCGGCACCTCGCCTGCCAGGACGCGGGCCAAAGCTTCGTTCCGCAGGTTCGCCGCCCCTCCCGGCTTGGCGTCCCGCACGTCGGTCAAGGTCTGCCGAAGCAGCGACATCTGCTTGGCGCGGGTGCCGGGGTTGGGCGAACCCAAGGCGTCGGGCCCCAAGGTCGCGGAGATCGTCGTGCCCGCCTTGACCAGCACGTCGCGCACCGTCCCGTCCGACGTCTTGAACACCGCCGTTTGACCGCTGATCAGCATCCCCGGGATGTGCCCCGAGTGGACCGTGGTGACGCCGAACGACCGGAGGTAACGGATGAGAGTTTCGCTGGGGTTGTAGGCGTCTTCGGCGCGCAACTCCGGTTGCATGGAGTTGGATCGCTCGATCTGGTCTTGGTCGTGGCCCTGAACGTTCAACATCCCTGAGATGCCGACCGAGGCCCGCACGTCCACCAAGCCCGGTGTCGCGACCTTGCAGGTCAGGACTTCGGCATCGGCGGGAACCTTCACATCCGAGGCGCGTCCGACAGCTTCGATCTTGCCATCGCGCACCAACACCACACCATCGACGAGCATCGGCCCGGAAACGGGATACACGCGCTCGGCCCGGATCGCCACGACCTGACAGGCCGCGAACGCGGGCAACAAAAGAAGAATCCAAGCGAATCGTTTCATGGCTAGTCGGCCTCCGCGCAGCACAGGTGGATCGTGCCGTTGCCCCGCGATCCCTCGCCTCCAAGGGCGAACTTCCGGTCGGCTGGATCGCCGAAGTCGAACACCTTGACCCCTTCGATGAATGTCTGTTGGACGCGCGTGTAAACGCTGAACGGATCACCGTCGAGCACGATGAAGTCGGCGTCCTTGCCCGGTTTCAGGGAGCCGATACGGTGGTCGAGTTCGATGTGCCTCGCGGGGTTGATCGTCAGGGATCTCAGCGCCTCGTCGCGCGGCAAGCCGTAACGCATGGCCATGGCCGCGTTGCGGATGAAGAACCGCGAGTCGGTGATGCCGTCGTCGGTGTTGAAGCCGACGGACACCCCCTTTCGGGCGAGTTCGGCGGCGTTGCCGAAGTCCACGTTCACGGCCTCCAGCTTTCCACCAGGGGCATCCACGTAGGTCAGGCTGCATGGCACGCCTGCTTTGGCGATCTCGTCGGCCACGAACCGCGCTTCGGTGCAGTGGTGCAAAACCACCTTGAAGCCGAACTCCTCTTTGAGCTGGAGAACCTTGACGATGTCGTCGGCACGATGGGTGTGGTGGTGCACCACGCGCTTGCCCTCCAAAACCTCGACCATCGCCTCCATGCCGAGGTCGCGCTTGGGGGCCTTCGCGGGGTCCGCCTTGGCGGACTCGAGTTGGGCTTTGTACTCCAACGCTTTGAGGAAGTGCTGCCGCACCATCGCGTGGGCGCGGCTACGGTTGCCGGGCCGATTGGCTCCGCCGATGGGGTTCGTCCCGTTGGCCATCTTCATACCGCCCATGGCCCAGCCGTCGGCATCGCGCACCAGCATGTCGTCCAGGATGCGCACGCCCTTGCGCGGCTTCACGTAGATCGTCTGACCGCTCATCAGGTGTCCCGAACCGGGCATCACATTGAGCGTCGTCAGTCCGCCCGACGTCACACGTCGGAAGCCCGGATCGAGTGGATTGATGGAGTCCATGGCGCGCGCATCGGGTTGGATCGCGCCGCTCTGGTCGCCTCCGCCAGGTCCGCCCACGTGGCTGTGGAGGTCCACCAGACCCGGCATGATCACTTTGCCCGCGAGGTCGACGACTTTGGCGCCAGGCGGGATCGGCGTGCTTCGGTCTCCGATAGCCGCGATCTTGCCGTCCATGACGACCATCACACCGTCGGCGATCTCGGGCCCTTCGATGGGAATCAACCGCGCGCCCACATAGGCCGTTGCATCAGGTCCTAAGACCAGCGTCGCCAAAACCAGCGGAAGCCACATGGGCCACAGTTTGTCAGGTGCGACCCCGTTTGTCAATGCGCCCCGCAGACAGTTCAGCAGTCAGGTCGACGAGCGCACTTGTCCGCTTCGAGCCCTTGGGCGACCGCGTCGCCCAAGGGCTCAGCGTGACGCGGAATCCGAAGCATCACCCGGCGTCCGAGTAGCGGCGCGTCGCGAACCGCCCTTCAGCGACCGCCAGCTTGAGTCGCGGCGACAGCCAGAACAGCCGGTCGGCATCACGCTCCCGGGCGATCTGGCCAGGTCTGTGGCCCTTGTGACCGAACATGCGCATGTCGTCCCGGTCGAACCCGGGATGGGTCACCCACAGATAAACGCCGCCTTCTGCATTCGCCACACGTGCCAGAAACGAGTCCACCAAGGCATCTGGGTCTTCGGCCGAGACGGGGGGAACCTCGGGCCAGGGTTTGAGTCCGCCAAACCGTGGGGCAAGGCCCAACTCGCGCCCCAACGCCGTAAGCGCGTCGCGGACTCCGGGGAGCCACGTGAAGCCCATGTGGTCGTCCATGTACACCGGCTTCACGCCAAGCGCGCGGGCGCGCTCCACCTGGGCTCGGGCTTCGACGACCGTGGCTTCAACCAGCCCCGAACGTTCCTTCAGTGCCGCCGTCGTGGGTAGGAACAGCCCGTCTTGATCGATCAGCGGGCGCACCTGGTCCAGCGGTGCGCAGGGTCCCCACTTGACGCGGTCCCATTCGGCGTTCATGGTCAGGTGGACGCCCACGTCCACGCCTTCAAGCGTTCTAAGCCAAGGCGCGAGAGCCTCGAAGGATGGACCCGGTACGATGACCGACACGTTGCGCACCAGGCCGCCATCGACGCTGGCGCGCACGGCCTCGTTGGCGGAGACACAGCTGCCCGCGTCGTCGGCCCGGGTCACGACCTCAATGGAACTCACCACCCTCTATTCGGGCTGACCCAGACGACGTCCTTTGGCGTGGCCTCCAAGGCCTGATCTGGCGATTCGACGCCTTGCACGGCGATCAGCGGCACCGTCGCACCCGCTTCGATCGACCAGTCCTCGAAGCCCAGCGAGGCGGCACCCATGGTGGTCGCCATGTTCCAGACTTCGGCTGCGCTCAGGCTCTCGCCACGCCGCCCTGCGGTGTCCCGTGCCGCCCTCATGTGGGCGAACATATCCACAGGACCGCCGCTTGCCGCCGAGTCCAGCCCCAGCCCCACGGCCAGTCCGGCGTCAAGCCATGCCCTGACGGGCGCGTCCGGGCAACCCAATCGCAGGTTCGAGACGGGACAATGGGCCATGGTCACGCCGCTCTTGACCAAATCGACCGCCAGTTCGGCACGCATTGCACAGCCGTGGACCCACTGAGCAGAACGTCGCATGAGCCCCATCGACCTCAAGTAGCCGACGACTCCTTCGCCGTGACGCACCGAGGGAATGCCGAACCGCGTGTAGAGGGTTTCAATGTCGCCTTTGCCATTCAACAGCCATTCGTCTTCAAGCGGCGTCTCGGCAACATGGATGCTGACCGGCTCGCCCAGCGAACCCAGCCACGCGAGCGTCTCGGGATCCACGGTGTACGGAGCATGGGGCGACAGATGCACCGGTCCCCCGAACGCCTCGCGTTGTGCCTTCGCCCTTTCGCGAACCGTTTCAAGTTTCCTCTGGGGCGACTGGGACTCCAGGAACGTGATGACCTCCTGAAAGATCCGCCCCCGAATCCCCTGCTCGCGCAATGCTTCGCCCGAGAACGGCCGGTCCGAGTGTTCCCCGATCAAGCCTACGCCTGTCAAGCGATTCTCGCGCGCCGCCAGATGCGCATGCTCCCGAACGTCCTCCATGCGCTGCTGGCTCTTGAGCAGGGTCAACTCCCGAATCCAGTCCCAGTAGCTCGCCGGGAGGTCGGCCTCCATCAGCCCTCTGTACTCGAGATGGCTGTGGGCGTTGCAGAACGCCGGCGAGAGCAATAAGTCCTCGCCAGGCCCCGGAGCCACGTAACGAATGGCCGCGACGGTTGGGTCGGGACCGTGCCACTCCAGCGCAATCTCGATATCGTCGCGAAAGGACCCGTCGACGTAAGCGAGCCGGGGACGAAGGGTCAGAGTCTTGTGCGCCACGCCAAATCCAATTCTGAAGCAGAAAGCGACTTGGCGTGAAAGTCTCCGAAGAGGCAGTTGTACCGATACTCCTTCCGGAGACCGAGAATGGTGTCGAAATTGTCCTCCTCGCGCATGGCCCGAGCCGATCCGTGCCAGTGGCCTGCGCCGTCGAACAGCACGTTGACCTTGGTCGGCAGTTCGAAACGCTCTTGCGAATAGAAGCGGAACGCGATCTCGGTCCGGAAGAAGTAGCTCGTGCCATAGACCGAGAACATGCTGGGACTCGTGCGGAACGGGATGCCGAAGTTGCTGTCCAGCACCTCGGTGCCATGGTCTGCAGGGCATCGGAACAGCTCGGCGCTCTTTGTGTATGGACGCAGCGCCTCGTGCAGAAAAGGCATGGTCGGGATGCGCGCCTGAAACTCGGGGTGCCGATCCCAAATCTCGGGTCGGTCGCGGTCCGATGGGTCGATGGCGTGCGGAAACACTTCGTCGTAATCCGCCATGTACAGGCCGATGGATTTGCCGATCTGGGACAGGTTCGAAAGGCAGCTGGTCTGACGACCTTGATCCCGGGCTCGGCTATAGACTGGAAACAGAAGTCCTGCCAGGATGGCGATGATCGCCACCACGACCAAGACTTCGATGAGGGTGAAAGCCCGTCTCATTCCAAGTTCCATACGCAGGTTCCGACCCAAGCCTCCCTTAGTAACACGACTTTGGTCGGATCGGTTCGCCAGTTCCGGTGCTTACGCCGAAAGGCCGAAGAATCGTTCCGCGTTGGCGGTCGTCATGGCTGCGCAGTCGGCGACATTCATGCCCAACGTCTGGGCCAGCCCAGCGTTCACCAGGCCCACATAAGCGGGACGATTGGGTTTGCCGCGGTACGGATGCGGCGGCAAATAGGGTGCGTCGGTTTCAACCACCAATCGGTCCTTCGGCAACGTGCGCAACACTTGTCTCAGAGAATCCGCGCTCTTGTACGTGACCGGACCATCGACCCCGAACCACAGTCCCAACGCGTTCGCCCGCGCTGCTTGGTCCTTATCGCCGCCGAAGCAGTGCAACAGGTAGCGAGAGCGCGGGCGGGGTTCTAAAACATTCAGCAGGTCGTCGTAGGCTTCGCGACAGTGGAACACCACCGGACACCCGAGTTGGTCGGCCAGATCGAGTTGCGCGTGCAGAACCTCGTGTTGGCGCTCCCTGGGCGACACATTCCAATGGTAGTCCAGGCCGATCTCTCCCATCGCCACGACCTTAGGCAGCAAAAGCCACTCGCGCAATTGATCCAGATGGGCTGGCTCGAACTCGTCCGCCGAGTTGGGATGCCACCCCACCGTGGCGTAGACCTCGGGTCTCCGCTCGGCGAGAGCGACGGCATTGCTGCTGGTCTCCAGGTCGCAGCCCACCGCGATCATCCTCCCCACGCCGGCCGCCACAGCAAACTCGACCTCGGCGTCGGGGTCT
>JBDHZD010000072.1:0-15788 GCA_039811705.1 Fimbriimonadaceae bacterium
GACTTGCCCTCTCGGGTCCACCGCATGGAGGTAGTAGGCGCTCGCCGATTCCTCTGCGGTGCCGAAGTCGAGCGAACCGTAGATCT
The DNA here is from genome assembly GCA_039811705.1 of Fimbriimonadaceae bacterium. Lineage (GTDB taxonomy): Bacteria > Armatimonadota > Fimbriimonadia > Fimbriimonadales > Fimbriimonadaceae > UBA2387. The sequence goes on from JBDHZD010000072.1 coordinate 87, forward strand.
CGAAGAGACCCGGGTAGCGGATCAGTTCGCGGAAGCTCATGTCGCCGCCGTAGGCGTCCTCGAATTCGTCCCACTCGAAGACGTGGACCCTGCGATCGAACCGGCTGAACCTGCTGCCGAAGTTCAGGTTCCAGTCGCCTTGCCATCGGCTGCGGACGAGCATCGGGTCGGCGTTGCCGGCGAGGCGCGCGACGACGTCCTCGTCGAATGCGGGGTTGTCCCACGGCATGGCTTGCACGAAGCGGAAGTCGTCGGGCCGGATCACCCGGCTTTCGCCACGGAAGTCTCTGTCGATCCAGAGCTTGCGGACCCATGCGTGTCCGACTCCGTCGGGATTGGTGGCGCCTCCGAACGGCAGGGACCTCACGTTGGATGCGTTCGATCGCAGGGCGTAGATGAGTGCGTCGAACATCGCGCGGTTGAGTTCGGTCAGTTCGTCCACCAGGGCGTAGACCACGTTGCCTCCGCGCAGTTTCCGCGAAGGGTCGCGGGACCCTTCGGTGATGTTCCTCAGGAACACGCCGCCGAGGCGCTTGTCGTAGAATTCGTAGACCCAGCCTTTGCTGGTGCTGAAGTAGGCCTTGCCCAACTGCCCCAGTCCTACCGCCCGGTTCTCGTCGTCGCCTTCCCAGTCGCGGATCATCTCGACGATCTGCCGCTTGCGGAGTTCGTCGTATTCGACGCAGAAGAGGGTGCCCCACAGGCCCGGGGCTCCTGCGGCCGCGTTCCTGGCCGCCAGTTCGACGATGGCCGTTCGGAGGCAGAACGACTTGCCACCAAAGCCGGCCCCTCCATAGAGTCCGTAAGGCGTGTACTTCCCGGCCTTGCCTCCCACAAACCCGCCACGGGGCTTCAGGAGCGGGTCTGGGCCAGACACCCAAGGACCCTGAGCCGACAGCAGGTCGAGGAACGCCCGCTGCGGGAGGGTCGAGTTCCTGGCCTTGCGCCAGTTGACGAGGTTGAGCGTGGAGCCCTTGGCTCCTGCGATCCCGTTCAGGGCGTCTAGGTTCGCCTCGGCGCTCATTTGCGGTGCGGCTCCGGCCCGACGCCTTCGAGCGCTTTGGCCAGATGCTCGGGGATCTCGCGCTTCTGCCCCATGCCGATCGGGTCGTAGGCGTCGTCCTCTTCCTCTCGGTCGAGGTGGAACTTCTGATCGTCGGTTTGCTCGGCCTGGGCTTTGGCTCGCGCAGACGCTCCGATCATGCCCAGCCGGTCCATCTCGAGGCGCACGAGGCTGCAGAACCCTTGGACGTTGCCCGCGTGCATGGCCTGATCCATCATGAGGTAGACGCGATCGACGAGGGCTTCCGGGGACCTCTCGGACGGCAGGTCCATCGCGGTTGGCGCGACGAGGCGGGCCACCGCTTTGGCCAGGTCCTCGCCGATCCCGAGTTGGTGAGCCGCGTCGTGGAGTCTGAGCCCGTTGGCCACGGTGTCCGTGACGTCGCGGCCGAGATTCCTCAGGTAGGCGATGCGGCTGCGGAGTTCCGTCAGGGGCACCCCGTACACGCTGGCGAGCCGCTTGAAGCTCGCCTTCGGCGTGAGCAGGTGTGTGACGAGGCCGATGTCGTCGTCAGGGTTCCAGATCGCCAGGCGGGGCCTCCTCGACGGGTCCCTCGGTCGCGTCGGCCAAGGGCCGCTGCGCGACCACCTGAATGACCCGCATGATGTTCTCGGCGAGGTGGAACGGGCAATGCCGCGCCTCGTTGGCGATCAGCGAGAGTTCCGCGTCGGTGATGAGAAAGTGCTGTCCCATGGTTACCTCGGATGCAGGTTCCAGTCCTCGGCCATGAGGTCGGTCTGGCTTGCAAGCCAAGGACAGCGGCGACCGTCCGGGTACTCGATGTACAGGTACGGGAGGTTCATCTTCGAGTTCTCGTCGGGGAACTGCGCCTTGACCAAGAGGCCCGCGCCGTTCCAGCCGTCGCGGGAGATCGCGCCGCCCGCCTTCGCGTATTCGAGCGCTTGAGAGAATGTGATTCCTGATGCCATGTGTGTGTTGGTTCCTTTATGCGGCGATGACGCCTTTGGTCTTGAGGTCCTCGACGAGAGTCCCCAGCGCGTCGGCCAGCTCCTCCACCGTCGTCGCGTTTGCATCGAGGGTGCGAACCGTGGTCAGATTGGCGAAGGCCGTGTAGCCCGTCTGCGCCAGCCCCACGGTGCCGCCCTTGAGCGCCCAGCCGCCGTCGTTGCGGACGGTGAACAAGGCGGTGCCCGCCGAGTCCTCCAGCAGCCCTGCATTGGCCGCGTTCGAGGTGCCCGTGCCCCGTACCCTGAGCTGCGAGCCGCCCGAGTTGACGCCGATGCGCAGGTTCCCCGCGAGATAGTGGATGGCCCCGCTCATCCCGTCGTAGAGCCCGTACTTCGTGGTGACCGTGGACGTCGAGCCCGACTCGGTCATGTTGAACGCCTTGTACGTCCCGATGGTCCCCGCGCCATTCATCCGCAGCTCGGCGTGCAAACCGTTCAGCGCGGTGATCACGCCGCTGGCGTGCCCGGTGACGATGCCGACCTGCGTGAAGAATCCGTTCAGCAGGCTGATCGTCCCCTCGTGCGACGCTGTATTGAGGTAGGCGTAGGACCGGACCCCGGAGAGCACCCCGGAGAGCGTACGGCCCGTCGCCGCGTAGCAACCGAGGATATCGCCGACGACGCCGTTGCAACCCACCGATGGAGAGCTTGCGACTCCGGTGATCGCCTGGGCGCCGTAGATCGCCTGACGGGTCGAGCCTGTCGGATCGACCACCGGGGACATATTGACCAGCCAACCAGTGTTCGGGTTGAACCCCAGTCCGATGCCACCCGGCATGGCGCTGAACACTCTGCGGTTGAGTCCTGCCGAATAGAACATGGTTTAGCTCCAGAGCTGCGTGTAGATCGAGCCAGTGCCGCTGGCCGCGCGCGCCCAGAACGTGCAAGCGTCCTGACAGGAGAAGAGCGGGCTGGTTTCACCCGCTTGCAGCGTGAAACTCACCTTCCCGTCGGTGAAGTTGGACTCGGTCGGTGTGCCCCACGCTTCGTTCCACACCAGCACGTCCACCGCGACGGAGGAGTAGTTGCGGAACCAGGCGGCCTTGAATCCGTCCTTCCCCGAGGCGAGCTGCACCGGCGTCGTCGTGATGGTGGCCTGCAACTCCTCGAACGTGGGCGCGCGAAGCGTACAATTCACAGCAGGATGAATCGGTTAACAGCTTGCACGACCATCGCGGACACCCTGACCGTGGCCAGGTGGCTGATCGGGCAGGGCTGGGACCCGACGCACCTGGGTGGCGACCTCCTGCGTTGCCCCATCTCGCCGAGGGACGCCGACGCCTACCATTGGTCGGTCAGCGGTGCGGTCCATCGGGCCACCAAGTTTCCTCAGGTCGCCATGCCGACGCTGGCGCTCCTGCGGTCCACTCTGCGAGACGCCGGGTTCCCGCCGAGCGTGGTGCTCTTCGAGGAGACGGCCCGAACGTGCAGGAAGGGGTCGAAGATGCTCGACGGGTTGCTCTTGGCCGCTATCCTGCGGCAAGCTTCTTCCCGCCCGACTGGAAGATCGACTTGATGGCTTCCTGCCTCTTCTCGAAGTTCGGGTTGTTCGCGATGGCCTTCTCGATCTTCTCGCGGTACCTCTTGGCTTCGGCGTAGAACTTGGTCTTCGCCTTCTCGTCCTTGAACGCCTCGCTCATGAGGGCGCGGTACTCCTTGAGTTCCGTTCCGGCCGACACCCCGAATTCCTTGAGTTTGGCGGCGACGTAGGCGGCGTCCCTCTGGTTCGAGACCGGGCGGTTGCGGACCAGGCCCGTTTGCTGGAGCAGCCAGTCGCCCGCCTTGCGCTCCCCGGCCGCGACCTCGCTGGCCGATGTGGCCATGCGCCCGACGTTGCCGAGTTGGGTCTCGATGATGTGGTCGATGTCCCTGGCGTCCTGCGTGTTCGCGAACGCCTTCTGGAGCAGTTCGCCGAGAGCCGACGCGCTCGACGTGTCGCGTCCCTCGATGGCGCCGGGGTCCCAAGGCGGCTTGATCGGCTTGTCCCTGAACGTGTCGAAGTTGGCCCGCACTTCCTGGAACCCACGGACGCCGCCCATCAGGGTGGACCAGTCCGGGTCGAAGGGGATCGCGGACTTGAGCAGAGAGCCCGCGTAGCCGTCGAGGGCTTCGCCATTGCCGTTGGCCATGTCGAACGCCCGCTCGGCGGCGGCGGCGAGGACGCCCGCCTCGAACGCCTTCGGCAGCGAGAACCATCGGTCGCCGATCTTGACGTTGTAGAACAGGTCCCTCTGGTAGGCGGGGAGCTTGCGGTACTCCTCGAGGTCGCCCATTGCCATGACGATCAGGTAGTTGGCCACCGACGGGGCAGCGGCCGTCGCCGCCATCCGGGCTGCGAACTTGCCCGGGTTCTTTGCTGCGCTCGTCCACATGACGGACGATCCTTGGACGGCCGCGTTCAGGAACGGGATGTAGCGGTTGAGCAGACGTGTGGCCGTCCCGGCCCGCATGAAGTCGATCAGGTCCCTGGCCTCTCGTGCCGCGAACAGCCTCGCTTCGTGGTCGGACAGCCCTTTGCCCTTGGCCGCGCCGTAGGCTTTCTGGAACTCTTGGAGACGCCCGTGCATCTCGGACTTGCCGATCAGGTTCTTGTAGGCCTTCCACGGGTTGACGGGGATGACCGATCCCTTCCGGGTCATCTCCTTCATCATCGTCCGCTGGACGTCGCTCCACTGCTTCGGGCCGTCCATGTAGTGGCTGCGCCCGATGCCCGCCCCGTACTGGCCGTAGAACATTTCGAGTTCCTCTTTGCGGAGTTTGGCCTGGGCCTTGCTCGGCAGGAACACGGGGCCGCTGCCGACCCGCGAGACCAGGATGCGCTGCTGGAGGTCCCGCATCCAGTTGCGGGTGGCGAACGCGGGAACGATGGTGATCGTGGCGCGTTGGATCGACGCGGCGGCATGAAACGGGTCGAAGGGCAGCTCCTGGAACGTCTTGCCCATCGTCTCGAAGGACTCGCGGACCTCGGGCGCCATCCAGAGGTATCGGTCCTTGCCGTCCACACGGACTCTGACCGCGCCCTCGGTGCCCTCGTCCACCACACGGAAGAGCGCCGACGTGTCTGCCCTGCCCTCGCCTTGGAACTCGCGAGGCGGCCGCTCCGCCAGGTCGTAGACGGCCTTCAGGACGCTGTTGCGGTCCACCTCTCGGACCACCTTGTGGGTCATGGCGAGGATGCTGGCGAAAGGGTCCTTGATCTCGCGGGTCGAACCCTCGAGCGTCTGGAAGAGGCCGCTCCCCTGCGTCAGGCTGGACGCGCCCTTTTGCGGGTGGGCCATGTCCTCGAACCCCTCTCGGGCGAACGCGACGTAGAACTCGTTGGACGACTTGATCCTGTCGTAGTCGGTTTTGGACAGGTAGCCGTTCTCGACGGAGTAGCGGAGCAACGAGTCGGCCCAATCGCGGTACCTCTGGGCGAATGCGTCGTAGCGGGCCTTGCGCTCGGGGTCGGCCTCGACCTCTTCGAGCGCCTTGCGGTGGATGCCCTCGTCGCCTTCGACGCCCCGGCCGACGCCTGTGAGCCTGTCGATCTGGACCTGGTCGTTCTTTCGGGCGGCGTCGATAGCGGACTGGGCCTCGGCGCGGGTGTAGGTCGTCCCGTTCGACTCGATGGTCTTGTCGCCGGATTCGAGCCCTTCGATCAGGTCCTTGAGCCGGTCGTCGGTCGCCTTTCGGATGTTCGCCGCACGTTCGGCGTGCCGCTGGCTGATCATGTGGGCGAACGCGCCGCGCAAGTCCTGCTCGAGGGCTTCGCCGCTCGACGTGTCCAGTGCGTCGAACATCTCGGCGATCGGCCCGGTGACGCGGTCGCCCTTCGAGTCCACCATCCCGTGCTCGAGGATGCTGTCCACCTTCTGGGCGAGGTATCGGTTGTCGGAGATCAGCCCGATCGGGTCCTTGGACGGCGCGAGTTCGGACTTCCCGGCTCGGCGCATCTGCTCCCGCACCGCTTGCTCGACGATGGTGGCGTCGTTGGTGAAGGTCGATCGGAACCTGTCCCACCCGCTGGGATGCCATTGGCCGGTCTCGTCGGTGCCGTCGAAGAACTGCTTCACCAACTTGCGGACGCCTGGTTTAGGCTTGTCGGTGGTGAAGCGGACGTTGGCCGCGACCTTGTCGGCTGCGGGCATCGAGTTCCAGCCCCGCACGTCCTCGGAGAACTCCCGAACCGCTTCCAGGGTCTTGGCGTCGAGGTTCGTTTCGACCCACTTCACGGCATCCGGGGAGAGTTCGGCCGCTTTCTGCGGGTTCATCGCGTATGCGGTCATGAACTCCGCCCAAGTCTCGGCCCGCTCGACCTCGGGGGTTGCCCTGTCTGGGACGGTGGTGCGGTACTCGTCCCTGCCGAGGACCTGCTCTTGGAACCATTGCTCCTTGGCTGCGGCGAGCGAGTGCCCCGCAGCGTCGTCTGCGTCGTGGAAGAGTTCGTGGGCGGCCGTCGGCAGGTCGCCGTGGTTGCGGATGTTGACGCGGGTGTCGGACGGCCTGAAGGAACCGAGTCGGCGCCCCTTCTCACGGTCCTTGAAGACCGTCTTGCCTAGCGCTCCGGCGAACCGGTTCAGGGAGTCTTCGATGTTGGAGACTTTGCGGGTGCCCTCGCCGACCGGGACGCGGGCGCCCTTCGGCGCCTGCCTGCCGAATTCGGATGCGGCCTGGTCGCCGAGGACTCTGGCTGCGGCTTCTTCGGCTTGGGGACGGAAGCCCTCGCCGAGGTCTGCGACGATCTTTTCGACGACCTCTTTGGCCAGCGCGACGCCTTCTTCGACGTAGGATCGGGCGAGTTGGGACGCGATGAAGAGGTCGTCTTCGGTGAACCCGGATGCAACGTTGACGGGGCCTTCGCCCGAAGCTTCGCGTTCGGCCCTCGCCCTGGCGTATTCGAGCACGGCTTTGCGCCGCTCTCGCGGGTCCTGGATGGCCTCGATCTCTTCGCGGGCCTTGGGCGTCAGGTTCTGTGCGCGGGTGCTTTGCGCCTTGGCCCGTTCGACGAACGCCTGATGGTCCTTCGTCTCGGCAAACCCGCCGCCTAGAACTTCCGTTGGTCTCTGGGGAGTTTCTTCTGCTCGCGGCAGAATTCGCGCGTCGCCTTGTCCGAGCCCGGATGGACGTAGTTGTCGCTCATCGGGCGGGCCAAGTTTGGCTCCTTCTCCGGGACCTGCGTCAACTCGTCCAACGTCATGATCCGCGCCAGCCCCGTCGATGTCATATCGATCCACACCGTCTGCTTTGGTTGCGGGGCTTCGTTCGCTTGCTTCTCTTGCTTCTCGTCTGAATTCACGGAGACCTCCGATTCGGGTGTCCGCGCCAAGAAACTCGCCTCGCCCTGCGTGGAAGCGGACCTCGTCCACCTCATAGGCTCCGGTCAAGTTTTTGACGTTGACGTTCATCTTACCACCGGGGTCGAACACCACGACTCTGGTGCCATCTTTGGACCTCACCAGTGTTCGAAACTCGATCCCGGCGCTGGTCAGGGCGTCTCGCGCCTGGTCGAGGTCCATGCCCTTCAGCACGAAGTCGTACAGCGCGTCCGGCCCACCGGCTTCGGCGACGAACGGTACGACGGCCTTCTGGGGAGCTCCGGCTTTCGCCCCGTTGACTCCAAGATCGGCGGCGATGGATTTGACCTCGTCGTAGTTGGCCGCGCCCCTGAGGTCCACGACCACGGTGTTTTCAGCCCCATCCGCCCAGTCGCCGATGGCCGTGGTCGTCTTGGCGTTGGCGTTGCGTGCGGCGAGGGTCTCGTCGAAAACGGACTTGATTCGCGCGTGTTCTTGCGAGTCCGTGGCGGCGACCACTTCGCCGAGGGTCATGTCTTCTTTGGTGTTCGGGGAGGCGAACACGTAGGCGTCGTCCGTTGGCCGTGCCGCCTCCGTCTTGTGCCTCGACCCGGTCTCGAGCATCCGCAGCCGCTGCTCCACCGAGAGCGCCAGGTCGGCGGCTTCCTTGGCGCTGGCCCCCATCGACTCGAACTTCTTGGCCAGGTGCGCCCGCTTGAGGGCCGCGACTCCCGCCACGCCTCCGAGCATGAGCAGGGCGGTGGACACGCCACGGGCCGTCTTCTCGAGCGGGGAGATGCCGTCCTCGAACGGGTTCAGGGACTGGGCGAAGGCGCCGCCCATCTCCTGCAACTGTCCTGGGCGCCCCTGGGCGGCCTCCGACAGCGGGTTGGCCGCGATGCCCGCAAGGCCGAGGCCTTGCGCCACGTCGGACGCGGCCATGACCTTCCCGAACGCGCCGATGGCTCCTCCGCCTCCCGCGCCCATCGCGGCTAGCCCACCGGCGATGTCGGCCAGCATATCGAGGGCGTGGGTCTCGCCTCGGGACTCCATCTCGGCGATGTCCTCCTCGCTGAATCCGATCATCTTGCCGATCTGGATGCGCCCCGCTTGGGCCAGGCCGCTCGGCGCGAGTTTGAGCATGGACTCGCCGAACCCTTGGAGCGAGACCTCGGGCGGCTGCCACTCGGTCATGCCGGACACCATCCGGTCGGCCGACTGCTTCATGGTGGGCGGCGCCGCCATCTGCTGGGCGACCTGGCTCCTGAACTGGTCTCTCGCCGCTTGCGCTTCCTTGGGGACGTCGAAACCTCTGGTGACCCTGCCGATGTTCCGCCGGTCCCATTCGGCCATGATGGCCTCGATGGAGTTCGGGTCGAAGTCGATGTTCCATTGGGTCTGGGTGCGGCCCGTCAGAGCCTGGAACTGGGCGGCTTCCGCGCCGGATCGGTTGCGGGCGGTCGGTGCGGGAATCTGGGTGCCGTAGGTCGTCGAAGCCGTCCCAGGCGCGTCGAACGGCATCGGCGGCACCACGCTGGGCGTGCCGGAGGCGATCACGGCATCATCCTTCGCTTGGCGAAGGATGTCGGAGAACCTGACGCTGGTCTTGACGGTCTTGGGCTTGGGCGCGCCCTTGATCGGGGACTTGCCCGTATCGGAGCGCTTGGCCAGAGATTCTTCGATGCCCTCTTGCTCGAGGGCCGCCGCTGCGAGGGACGACTGGATCACTTCTTCTGTCCTCCGATGGGTCCGCGCAGGGACTGCTCCCATACGGGCTGGCCCGGGTTCCGCACTACACCGCCCGGAAGCATCGGGAGGACCTTCTTGTCGAGCCCGTTGCGGGCGTTCTCGGCGACCTTCGCGGCTTGGTCGCGCTGTTTCTTGGCCGTTTCGAGCTGCGCCGCGACCGTCTTTCGGAGTTCGGGCTGGTCGTCGTCGATCTGAGCGAGGACCGCCATCAGGTTCTCGACCTGCTTCTGGTAGGAATCGCTTGCCAGGCGGGCTTCGGAAGCGAGCGACTCGAGGACTCCGACCGAGGCTTCGAGCCCGAACTTGGTCTGAGCCCATTCGAGCAAGTCGGTCTCGGCCAGGGTCTTGGCGATCGATGCGTTGGCGAGCCCTTCCTGCATCGTGAGCCGGCGTCCGTCGATCTCGAAGCCGATCATCGACTTCTCCTTGTCCCACTCGAGCTTGGCCCGGTCGAGGCTCAGGTTCTCGTTGAACTGACGGTCCCGCTGCTCGCGCTCGGCGATGCGCGCCGCGAGGTTCCCCGCTCCCGTCATCGAGTTCCGCACGGCCGATTCGGCCATCATCCGGTTGGTCGCGATCCGTTCCTTCGCTTCGATCTCCTTGTTCGTCGGCTTGAGCAGGGCCGGGCGGATGGCCTGGGCCAGTTCGGGGCTCACCCTGCCTTGAGCGACCAGCACGTCGAGGTAGGCGCTTCGCAGGTCCGGCGAGTCCATGCCGAAGGAATCGGCGATCAGTTTCTGCGTCTGGGCGCCCTCGCCTTCGAGTTTCTTTCTGACCTCGAGGAGAGCGCTCATGTCGGAATCTACGGCCGCGAGTTCGCGTTGCCACTTCTTGAGCGAGACGTCGTTGGCTCGGTCGATCTTCTCGGTGAGGAACCGGTACTCGACCTGGGCCCGTTGCGCCTGCGCCTGGCGGGAAGCCTGGTCGAACGCGGCCTTCCGCTGGCGCTCGGCGTCGTCGTCCTTGAGGGGTTCGAGGACCCATTGAGCCCAGTCGGGGTCGCCCGAGAGCAGCGCTCCGAGGGCTCGGCCCAGCACCATGTTGCGACGGTTCGGGTCCATGTTCGACAGGCTCGCCTTGGCGGGCGGCTCGACCGGCATCGGGACCATCGAGGCGACGTCCGGGGCCGGGTGCTCGGCCCGTTCGGGGCCTTCGGCGAGCTTCCCTTGCTTGTACTTCTCCTTCTCGAGCCACATCTTCCAGAACTGGTCGGCCTCTTTCAGTCCGACGTTCGGGCCGTTGGTGATGCCCTGCGCCGTCTTGACGTAGGACTCCCATCTCTGGGCGATCGCTTCGGCGTCCGCATCGCGGCTGAACCCCGTCGAGTGGTCCTTGCCGGACATCGACCAGGACAGGGCGTCGAGCAGGTAACTCTTCCCCGACCACCAGTCGGCGGGGAGCTTGTCCCCGAACCTGATCCGGTTGCGATCGTCGTCGGACATCTGAATGACCGTCGGCGGGGAGAGGTCGATGGAACCGGAGTAGCGGTCGCTCATTTCCACCACGGGTTGTAGGTGCCGTTTGGCTTGTAGGGCGCCTCCCGCTCCTTCTCTTTGGCCAGGATGTCGGCTACGAGGTCGCCGAGCCCGCCGATCACGTTCCGGTTGGCGGCCTTCCTTGCGCCCGCAGCCTGGTCGAGGGAGCCCGCCATGCCCATCCCTGCGGTCGCGTCTCCCACGCCGGGCAGAAGCGACTTCTGGAGCATCGGCTTGGACATCAGGAAGCTGGCTTCTCGGCCAGCCATCTCGGTCGCGGCCTTCTTGCGGACCAGCCCCCTCTGGACGGCCTGCTCGGTGTCGTTCCCGGTCGGCGTCACGCCTCCGGCCAACAGCCCTGCGTTGTAGTTCGATGTGGCGCTCTGGACGTACTGATCCATCACGCGGCGGTAGGCCTCCTGCGACTGGCGGAACAGCTCGTCGAGGTCGGTCGTGCGATAGAGGCGCATCCCCTCGTCGAGGATCTCCTGGTATCGCTTGTAGAGTCCCTCCAGGTTCGACGAGCCGCCTCCGCCTCCGCCGAAGAGCCCTCCAAGCACGTTGATGCCCGCGCCTACCAGCGAAGCGGTTCCTGGGTCCATGCCAAGGTCAATCGGTTAACTTACTTGATCAGGCCGGCCTGCGCCAGCTTCGCTCGGATCGCCTCGCCGACCGTCTCCCTCACCGTCGCGGGCCGCGCGGGTTCGGGCGGAGGCGGAGCCTTGCCCTCGGTTGCGGCGGGCGGCGGGTCTTGGGCTTTCTCGAATCGGCCTTTGGCGTCTCTGTTGCGGGCGATCTGCGGGGCGATGACGAACGTCTCGTAGGCCGAGAGGGCCATCTCGGGGGACAGCGATGCAAGGTCGTTGCGCTGCTCGTCGGTCATCTCGGACTGGGCATACTTGCGGATCGCGGCCATCATGTCCTCGCTGGTCGGGTCGATCCCGTACCGGTCCTTCACCATCGCCGCGCCACGGTGGGCGCAGTCGGCGAGGAGGTACTGGAGGATGGCGGTCTCCCGCTCTCTGGCCTGGGCGACGACGTTGCTCAGCTCCTTGAACCTCGGGTGCTCGTCGATCTGTCCTTCGTAGCCTTCCTCGAGGATGGACGCCAGCTTGGCGTCGAGGTCGGCCTCGCGGGCGGCGAGGGTCTGTTCCCTCTCGGCGAGCGCTTTCTCGGTCTCGCGCCGGAACTCGGCCAGTTTCTGGGTCTTCTGCGTGTAGTCCTTGACCCGCAGGAACCCTCGGTTCTTCTCGTCCTCAGGCATCTCGGCGAGCAGCCTCTCGAACTCGTCGGCCGAGAGGGCCGCGAACTCTTCGGGGGTCATGTCGTCGAGCCCCTTGGTCTTCTCCGCCGGGGTCTCTTCGGCTGCGCCTTCCCCTGCGGGCGGGTCTTCCTTGGCGGGCTCGGGGGCTTTCTCGGGTTGTTCGAGCCTGGCCTTGATCGCTTCGGACACTTTGAGTGCGACTTCCGCTCCGGTGGTCGGGTTGCCCGACTCGGGCGGAGTCGCGGTTTGGGTTTGGCTTTCGTTCATAGGTTCACCCGGACTGGGGTCCCGTTGCTCCCGCGTCGGGAGTCGGGAGACCCATGGTCGCGGCCGCTTGCTGTTGGGCGGCAAGCTGCGCCTTCGCCTCGAGGTCCTCCTGCGTCATCAGACCTCTTTCGGGAAGGTCCACGACACCGAGGTCGCGATAGATGCTCGCGGCCACCCTCATGGGGTCGAGTACGCCTGCGGACATCAAAGGCAAATCGATCTCTTGGAACTCGCGCTTGCGCTTCTCCTCTCTGGCCGCGCGGGACTGGAACTCCAGGCTCGTCTCGCTGACCACCAGTCTGACCGGCACCGAGAGGAGCGGCCCGGCCGGGAACTGCGATGTGTCGAAGTCGCCCGCCTTCATGCCGACGATCCGCCGGCGCTTGTCGTACATCGAGGCGATGTGGCGGGTCTTGAGCCCGAGTTCGGTCAGGTAGGCGGCGTACCGCCGGCGCGTGTGCTTCGCCTGGGCGCCGGAGCTCTCGGCGAAGAACTCCATCTCGAACCGCGTCCGCTCTCCGGGCTGGAGTTGGCCCCGCTGGTAGTCGCTGGTCCCCGAAGCGGTGTTCGAGTTCTGCATCAGCACGTCGCGCACCTGGATCCACGACATGGGGATCTCGGCCGCCGGGACGCGGTGGATGTGCGCGTTGATCGCCTCGAGCGCATCGACCAGGATGAGGCGCCCGGTCTCGCCGAGTTCCTTGGCCTCCTTGATCGCCCGCAGCGTCTCTTGCTCGAGCCCGACCGTGGACATGATGTTCACAGGTTTGCCGTGGACGACGGTGTCGCTCATGGCCTGCTCGATGTGCTGGAGGAGGCGCGCCAGGGGCGCTTGAAAGCTCATCTTCGAGACCGGCCTGCGGACGTGCGGCAGGAAGGTCTCCGTCCATCCGGCCAGAGGAAGGATGCCGAACGGGTTGGCGCCCATCTTGGGCGATGTCTTCGATCTGCGGTCCACGGTTCGGTATGCGCGGTCGTCGCCCATGATCAGACACGGGCCGTCCGAGACGGTGCCTACGAACACGCAATGGGTCGAGTCGGAGTAGAACGACCAGACCGGGACCACGTCGATCGTCCTGTAGGCGCCCGTGGTTCGGCTGCCCTGTCGGCTGGAGACCGAGACCGTGGCCCGATCGACGTCCTGCCGGGTCACACCGGCGCTCTTGTACCTGTCGTAGGCCGACCATGGCGCCATCAGATGCCTGACGGCCACGAACTCCCATTCGTGCGGCTCTCGCGCGTAGGGGTCGACCATCGCGTCCAGCGGGCTCACCCGCCACAGGTTGACTCCCTGGTACCGATCGACCCCCAGCACTCCGAGACCGAGCCCGCAGACGTTGACGTCGAGGCCGATTTCGAGTTGCTTCGTGCCCCAGTCGCCGTCCTGCCAGACCGTCTCGAGGTACGCCCGGTTGAACTCGCGCACCAGAGGATGACGGTGCTGGACGTTCCAGTCGGGGACCATTCCGGTCACGGTCATGGCCGAGATGCGGGAGTCTTGGAACAGGTGGTTCTGGACGCCCGCGCCCATGTCGGCCGGTTCGATGTCCGGGTAAAGCGGGTTCTCGAGGGCGCCCTTGGTCCTTGGAGCGAGACCCCGGGCGACGGCGAGGTCTTCGGCCTTGTGGTAGCCCGCCGCGCGCAACTGGAGGTCGTACATCCGGTCGCACCAGTCGATGTCCACGGCCGACCGCAGCCGATCGAGCACCTCGTCCAGAGTCAGGACCGGGACGGGCTCGGAAGCCCTCATCACGCCGTCGATCAAGCGCGCCTCCGTTTGCCGACGGCGTCTCTTATCGCCTTGCCGACCCGCTGCGCGATCTCGGGGCTCGGCGCGTGGTCCTTGCGCCTCGACGGGTCGCCGATCGCCACCTGCGCCGGACGAGAGTCGCCCCACCAGGACGAACACTTGCGGGTCTTCGCCAACCCCTTCCTCACCATCTCCTCGTCGCTCATACCGCCCGGGTTCGCCGCGTTCGGCTGTTTGAAGCAATGCTCGGCGAACGCCGACTCGTCGTGGTTCACCGCACGATGGACCCGGGCGATGTGGACGCTGGGCATCTCGATCAGGCGATCGAGGGGACCCGCGCAAAGGGGGCAGGACTGCGGGTCGTCGCGCGAAGCGATCGGCAGCGCCAGGTCGGTCTCGGCGCCGCAGACTCGACACCCGAATCCGTAGGTGGGCATGGCTATTTCTTGGGCCTGGGCTCCTTGGGCGCGGGCTCTTGAGGCTCGTCCGGTTCGACGAACGACCGGAACCCTCGGCGCGCCTCGTCGATGGTCGCCACTACCACGGGCTCGGGGCTCGGCCAGCCGTCCAGGCGCATCCTGATCTCGGACATCTCCCGGTCCAACTCGGCCTCGACGGCCTTGTAGGCCTTCTTCAACTCGTCGTGCTCACGCTTGACCTCGGGCCTGAGCGCCGCGATGCCGGGGTCGAGCTGCGGGCGCTTCGACTCCTTCTCGTTCGCCAGGCTCAGCAGCTTGTTCGTCAGAGCTTGCCGGCCGTGGGGATCCACATCGCGTCGGACCACCACGTCGCGGTCCAAGACCGAGACGCCGAACCGGTCGCCCCCGACCGAAACCTCGATGGAACCGGAAGGCAGAGGCTGGCCGAGAGCGGCCAGAGACAAGAGGCGGAACACCTCGCGCCATACGATCGCCGGGAACACCATGCCCAAGGCAATCGGTTAACGACGCTCGAAGACGACCTCGAGGGGAGCCTTGCAGGCCGAGAGGATCGACCGGACGGACTCTACCGCCAAGGACATCGAGTCGAACTGGTCGGCGCCGATCTCGAACACGACCACGCCCGCATTGGGGAAGACCAGACCGGCCAGGCCCTTCAGCCTGACGCCGAAGCGGACCTTCACAGCAGCCCGTCCAGCCCGGCGGCGCCACCACCGATGCCAAGCGGGATCAGAACCGTGCGGCGAAGAAACGGCAGCCACGACCACCGGACGGACGGGTCGGCGGACTTGCCTTTGCGGTAAGTGATCCAGTCGTCGATGAGCCCCGCGACAGCGCTGGCGGCCCAGACGGCGATGGGAAGAGGGATTCGGTCCATATCGAACCGGTCAATCGGTTAACCGGATTCGCCGACCCAACCCTGAGCGCACGAATGTGTGACGCGCGTCACACATTCAGGTTCGAGGGACGTGTGCGCCCGCAGATTCGGGCAGGGGGTCGGTGGGTCGCCCGCGCGACCCACCCGGGCTCGCCCGGGGCTCAATCGAGGGGCTCGAAGGTTTGGCCGGGACCGTCAGGATGAGCAAACCGCTATCGGCTAGGATCAGGTTCTCGAGTAGGTGTCTAGTCGATTCGGGGCGGGATTATCGGGATTTGAACCTGACGCCAGCGACAGAATGGTGATTATCGGAACGCGAATCGGGGCGGGCCGTCAGATTGTGCAAGCTGCCGAGCGCAGCTCGCCGAGCCCCATCTCGGTACGGAAGTACCACTCGGCGGGCGGGCGGACGGCCCCGCCCGGGGGTGGGGGGAGGGGGATCGGCGAACCTGTCTGTATGGAGTCCTCCCCGCGCGGAAATTATCTCGTTCCGAGGAGATGTTCGTCCAGGTCCGACACGATCCTGTCCGTGGCCTCGAGGATGGCCGCGATCTCCATCGTCGGGATGCCGGG
>JBDHZD010000073.1:0-15547 GCA_039811705.1 Fimbriimonadaceae bacterium
CCGTCAAAAAGGGCGACGTCATCAAAGCCGTCGTGGTGCGCACCAAGCGCGCCGTCCGACGCGCCGATGGCTCGACTCTGCGGTTCGACGACAACGCATGCGTGGTCATCAACCCCAACAACATGGAGCCCAGAGGCACCCGCATCTTTGGGCCCGTTGCCCGCGAACTCCGCGACCACAACTTCATGAAGATCGTGTCGCTGGCCCCGGAGGTGCTCTAAACCCATGACGAAAGCCGAAATCAAGCGACTCTCCAACCTCCCCAAACTCAAAATCCGGCGGGGCGACCGCGTGCAGATCGTCGCCGGGAAAGACAAGGGCGAGGTCGGTTATGTCTACTCGGTGGACCCCAAGTCCAACCGAGCGATCGTCTTGAAGACCAACGACGAAGAACCCGATCAACCGCTGCCGTTGAACGCCGTGATCAAGCACCGCAAGGCGCGGCGGCAGGGCGAGCGATCGATGCGACTCCGCATCCCTGCGCCCATCGACATCAGCAACCTGATGCTCATCGACCCCAAGACTGGCGAGCCGACCCGAGTGGGCCGCCGCCGCAACAGCGAAGGCAAACTGGAGCGGTACGCCAAAAAGAGTGGCGAGACGATTCAGGACACGCCGCTACCGCACGAATGACGCACTCGATTTGAACGATCATGGCAAAGAAGACGAAGGAAGAATCCCAAGACGCAGCACCGGTCAAGTTTCCGGTGCCGCGCTTGAAGAAGCATTACACGGAGACGGTCAAGCCGAAGCTGATGCAGCAATTTGGCTACACGTCGCCCATGCAGGCGCCCAAGCTGGACAAGATCGTCATCAACATGGGCACCGGCAACAACGAAAAAGACCCCAAGAGCCTTGAAAACTCGTTGCGCGACCTGACGTTGATCTCGGGGCAGAAGCCGGTGACGACGACGGCCCGAAAGGCCATCTCCAACTTCCGCATTCGCGAGGGGATGAAGATCGGGTGCAAGGTCACGCTCCGCGGCGACCGAGCCTATCACTTCTTCGACAAGCTCGCGACGGTCGTGCTGCCCCGCATCCGGGACTTCCAGGGCCTTTCGCCCAACTCGTTCGACGGGCGCGGCAACTATTCCCTCGGCCTGAAGGAGCAGTTGGTTTTCCCCGAGATTCCGTACGATACGTTCGACAAACTGCGGGGCATGGATATCACCATCTGCACCACGGCCAAGACCGACGAAGAGTCCCGCGTCTTCCTGAAGGAAATGGGCTTCCCGCTTCGCGAGAAGTAAGTCCAAACGGGCAAGTCAGCGAATGGCGGCGTCTTTGACCAGACGCCGCCATTCGATTTTTGACAGGTCGTTCAAGGGCGGGACGACCGCCGACGCCGCAACAAGGGCCACCCGCTCGAAACCTCTGGTACGCAATTCACCGCAAAGTCGGTAATGGGTTGACCGTTCTGGGCCAGCACCAAGACACTCGATGCCCGCCGGTTCCGCTGAACTCGACGGTCAGTAAAGCACACACCCTCGCAGGTCGAAAGGTCGGTGCTCAGGTTCGACTTCGATCGCTCGGCACGAGGTCACAGAGATTCCAACTCCAAGGAAACCGCATCCAGCCGCGATGGTTGGCCTTGGACGATATGGTAGAGTCGCCCCTGCACATTGCACGTGGCCGGTGAAGATGGAACGTCGAAAGGAGACTCGAAACGACACCATGACCCGATGGGTCGAACTGGTCGATGCCGCCGGGACGCCCGTGGGGAGGGCAACCAAGTTGGAGGCTCACGGTGGCAGTGGCCTCCTGCATCGGGCAGTTTCGGTGTTGCTCTTCGACCGCGAAGGATGCGTGTTGCTTCAACGCCGTGCGGCGGGCAAGTACCACTTTGGCGGGCGTTGGGCCAACACGTGCTGCTCCCACCCTTACGGCGACGAGACTCCCTCGCAGGCTGCCGCACGCGCGCTCAACGAGGAGATGAGCATCGTGTGCTCCCTGATCGAGGTCGGCACCTTCGTATACAGGGCGGTGGACCCCGCCTCTGATCTGACCGAGTGGGAGTACGACCACGTGTTCGTGGGCTCACACCATGGGGACGTGAAATCCAACCCAGAAGAAGTCGCCGAAGCCCGATGGTTTGCGCCTCACGAGGCGCTGGCGCTTTCACGCGATCCCGACCGCGCCGCCCCTTGGTTGGCTCACGTGTTGCGCGTCGCCGGCGTGGAATAATCAGGCGGACATGGGCGGCATGATCGAATTCCAGAGCAACGGGCATACGTTTCAGGGCTACCTCGCGAGCCCATCGCAACCAGGTCCCGGAGTGGTCGTCATCCAGGAGTGGTGGGGTCTTGTGGACCACATCAAGGACGTGTGCGACCGATTCGCCGAGGCCGGGTTCAACGCGCTCGCGCCGGACATCTATCAGGGCGAATCCACCACGGAGCCCGAGGAAGCCGGCACCCTGATGATGGCCCTTCGGGTCCCCGAGGCCGCCGCAATCCTAACCAGTGCCGTGGACGCCCTTCTGGCAGACCCGATGACGCAGGGCGATCGGGTGGGCACGGTGGGCTTCTGCATGGGCGGTCAGCTCAGTCTGTTCGCCGCCACGCTCACCCCCAGGGTCGGGGCCTGCGTCAACTTCTACGGCATCCATCCGCATGTGCAACCGGACTTCGCCAACCTGAACTGCAAGGTCCTGGGCATCTTCGGCTCCCGCGACCACATGACGTCGCCCGAGGTCGTCGCGGACCTTTCGGCCAAGCTCGATGCGGCCGGCAAGGCGCACGAGTTCCACACCTACGACGCCGACCACGCGTTCTTCAACGACACACGGCCCGAGGTCTACAATGCCGAAGCCGCGGCGGACGCTTGGGCTCGGGTGCTGGCTTTCTTCCGCGGCGAGTTGGCCTGATGTTGCTTGCGGCCTTGTTGGGCGCAACGACGATCCCCACGCTATGGGTGCGGCGCAACGAGGCGTCCATCGTGCCGCCCGAGCCCCTGCCTTTGGGGGGCTACACCGCGCGCGGCGACCACGTGTTCGCGCCCGGCGGCGACGCCTTGAAGGCCCGCGTGGCCGTCCTGGAGCAGGGAAGTCTGCGCGTGGCCCTGGTGAGCGTCGAGATGCTGACGATTCCGGGCAGCCTCAGCCGCGCCGTGCGAGAGCGCCTTCCTGAGGACGTCGAACTCATCCTGTGCGCCACCCACACTCATTGCGCGCCCGACAGCCAAATGCTCAACGAGCGGATGACCGCCGCGATACCGGGCATCGCGACGTTCAAACGCCGCTGGCTGGAGTGGTACGCCCAGGAGATCGCTCTCGCCGTGCGCGGGGCGCTCGTCGCCAAGCCATCGCCGTTCGCCTTGGACCTCAGGATCAGCGAGCCGACCCACGAAGGCGTCTGGCTGAACCGGCCGCGGCGCAAGCTGGGGCGCCCCGATCCAGCGTTCTCCACACTGGGCGGATTGGCCACGCTGTACGCCGCTCATCCGACCCTGCTCGGCGACGACGAGCTGCGACTGAGGGGCGATTGGCCCGGTGAACTGGCTCGTCAGACCGGCCTTCTCCCGCTCGTCGGGGCCATCGGCGACCGATCGCCGACTCCTGTGCCCGATGGCCCGGAGGGCTTCGCGCGACGGCTACTCGCGGCACCAGCCAAGCGGATCACCGCGAATCCAGAACCCGTCATGCGCTTGGAGCGGGAGCCGATCGCCTTGGCCCCCGCTGTGCCGAGCCAGTCGTTCATGGACTCCAACAAGGTTCCTGAGCCGCTGGCCAAACTGCTCGTCGGTCGGTTTGCCGAGCCCGAGGCCCAGGTGACCGTCTTGAGTCTGGACGGTGTGGCGTTGGTCTTCGTGCCTGGCGAACCGACCTCTGGGATCGCGACGCTGGTCGCCTCGCGCGCGGCGCAGGCGTCGCTCTTCCCCCTGATCGTGGGCCTCGCCACAAACTGGATCGGTTACATCCTCACTCCCGAGGACTACGACGAAGGCGGCTACGAGGGCTCGCTGTCCTTTCACGGGCGCGAGACCGGTTTGCGCGTGGTCGAAGCGGCCGCTCGTGCGCTTGACCGCATCAGGGCTTCCAGAAGCGGTAGCGAAGCAGTGTCCAGAACGCCTCGGGCGCGTCGGTCCAGCGAATCTTTTTTCCGGCCTCTTTGGTCCTCGGCTCGTAGCGGATTGGCAGCTCCTGAATCCGTTCGCCCATCCGAAGCGCTTTGGCGGTGACTTCCGGGCAGAATTCGAACCGCGTGCACTGCAGGTCCATCTCGCGAAGCAACGACGTGCGGAACGCTTTGTAGCATGTGGCCTCGTCGGTGATCCGCCATCCGAACAACAACCGCACGGCCCAGGCCAGCATCCAGTTCACCAGCTTGTTCGGCAACGCCATGCCCCTGGGCATCCCGTGGGCGAATCGCGTGCCGTAAACCGCATTGGCCTCGCCCGCCAGAATCGGCGCGATCAGTTTCGGAATCTCCTCCGGGAAGTACTCGAGGTCGGCGTCCTGAATGATGGTAGCCGTGCCGTAGGCGTAGGGAAGCGCGGCACGGATCGCGTTGCCTTTGCCGCCGGGGCGTTCGTGCCGCAACACCAGGATGGCATCCCCATAGCGCTCCAGAATCTCGGGCGTGTCGTCCGTCGAACCGTCGTCGATGACGATGACCTGCGTCCTCAACGGCACTTGAAGCAGACGGTCGACCACCTCGGCGATGGTGTCCTGTTCGTTGAGCGCAGGCACAAGGACGGTCAGTTGCAGCGAATCCTGACCGTCCTCGGGCATGGGGGATATGGTACTAGACCCCCGCCTCCCTTTGCTTCATGTAGTGGTCGTAAAGAGCCTCTCCGAAGCGGACGACGCTACCACCCGCTCCGTTGCGAAACACGAAGACGGTCACCTTGTCGTCCAGATTGCGTATGACGAACGACGTGAACCCGTGGGTGCCGCCGCTGTGGTCAACGATCCGCTTGCCGTTGCGGACCTCCGGGAACCAGCCCATGCCGTAGGGGATCTCCTTGCCGTCGTTCAGCTTGGAGCGGGTCCACTGCTGCTGCTTGATCGCATCGCTGAGGAGGTCGGTGCGGTGGAGAGCGGCCTGCCACTTGGCGTAATCGACCACGCTGGTCATGATGCCTCCGCTGCCATCGTACTGCTCCGGACGCAGCGGCAGCGCGTTGAGGTACGTCCCGTTCTGCCACGAATAGCCGTCCGCCCGGTGCGGCACAAGCGTCGTGAGCGTGTAGTACTGCGTTTGGCTCATGCCCAGCGGTTTGCAGATGCGCTGGGCCACGAACTCCCGCAAGCTAGAGCCGCTGACTTTGCCCACGATCATGCCGAGCACGGAGTAGGCGAAGTTGTTGTATCGGTAGGCTGTCCCCGGTTCGGCATCGAGCGGCAATCGCCAAAACAGGGCCAAGAACTGCGAGTCGCTGTAGGTGCGCCCCATGTCGAACAGATTGGAGTCGGGGATCCCGGACGTGTGCGAGAGCAGGTGCTTCACGCGGACCGCCGACCACTGCTCGGGCGCATCCGGCAGAACGTCCACCACTCGCGTTTCGAGCGTCAGCTTGCCTTCCTCGATGAGCTTGAGCGCCGAAGCCGCACAGAACGCTTTGCTCATGCTGGCGATGCGGAAGACCGTCTTGTCCGTCACCGGCGTCATGGTCTCCAGATTGGCGTAGCCATAGGTGCGGACGTCCTTCAGGGTCTCGCCCTCCATGATGCCGATGGCCATGCCGGGAATGTGCTCGGCTTCCATGTTGGCGCGGGCCATGTCGTCGATGGCGTCGGCGGTGACCAAAGCCGACGCGAGGGCTGCCAAGGCGAGGCAGATAAGCTTGAGGCGCATGAAGGGGAGGATATCCGATCCAGCTCGCCGCGCCTAGCGTTCGAGCATTTCGTTGACGGCGGCCTGGTACCTCTCGCGAAACACCTCGGCGTCGAATCGAGCGGCTTGAGCCTTGAGCAAAGCGGGGTCGAACGTCCGTTCTCGGAGCGCAGACACTCCAGCCGCGAGTGCCTCGCCCGTCTGCTCCTCGATCTGGATGCCACACTCGGGCGTCACGGTCTCCGATGTCCCGCCCGCCCCCAACGCCACGACAGGCAAACCGGCCGCCAACGACTCCACGGGCACAATCCCGAAGTCCTCGTAAGCGGGGAAGAGCGTGCAGAGCGAGCGCTCCATGAGCGCCATCAGGTCGGGATCTTCCAGCCGTCCGTGGAACACCACGTTCTTCAAGCCTTGCGCTTGCTGCTCCAGCGAGGCCCGCATAGGTCCGTTGCCAACGATGTTCAACTTGATTCCCGTCGCTCGAGCCGCTTCGATTCCGAGGTCCACGCGTTTGTAGGGGATGAGGCGGCCCCACATCAGCATGCCCTCTTCGTCAGACTTTCTGTGCACGGCGGACCACTTGCGCGTGTCGACCGGCGGGTAGACGACCGCGTGTGGCTCGCGACCGTAGAAACGCCGTATACGCTCGGCGGTCGTCTCCGAGTTCGCCAAGATCATATCTGCGGTGCGGGAAGCGGCCAGATCTGCCGCACGCATTCGCGGTGCGAACAACGACTGCGGGAACCCACTCATGCGCTTGTCCACCTCGGGCATCCACAGGCTGCGGATGGGCGTGTGGTAGTAGCAGAGCATCTTCGCACCTGCGGGCTTGCGCACGTGGTGGGCGAACGAATGGCTGTCCACGAGCAGCGCATCGAACCCGTCGAAGTCCATGGAGCGGTAGGCACCTGGCGCGAACGGGGCGTACACGTAGTGCTTGGTGTGCGCGAGCGGCATGCGGTCGATCCACGTCGTCCGCACCTCGCGTCCTTTCAGGAACGGATAGGCGGCGGGGTTGTACTGGCTGGTGAAGATCGGCCCGTCGTAAAGTTCGCAGACGTGGCGGAACATCTCCTCCGCACCGCCGAACACGGCCATCCAATCGTGGACCAGCGCGTAGCGGTGTGCCATCACGCGGGAGCGGTCGTCTTGAACTGCTCCATGTACCGCAGGCAACATGCGCGAACGCGGGCACGGATGCGGTTGATGTACGCGGCGCGCTGTTGCGCACTGACCGCGCCGCGAGCATCGAGCAGGTTGAACACATGGCTCGCTTTGAGGGCGAAGTCGTAGGCGGGATACACCAACGCCATGGGTCCCGCATCTGAGGGCGGGACGGCGTCGGAAGGTTCGGTGGTGAGGATGGCCAGGTCGTTGTTCCAGAACACCTGGGTTTCGATGATCCGCTTGCTTTCGGCTTCGAACATGTCGAACAGTTGGCTGAGCATCGCGGTATCGGCGACTTCGAAGTTGTAGACGTTGTGTTGCATCTCCAACTGCCATTCGGCCTTGCGGTAGCTGGTCTCCCGGTTCCACATGAGATCCTCCCAAAAGGAGTGCTGGTTGTTCAGCATCAGGCCGAGGCGTTCCGGCCCGTAGGTGATCTCGACGCACACAGGGTCGCACTCGATGCCGCCCATCTGCTGGAAGAATGTGAACTGCGTGATCTCGGTGCCATCCAGCCAGACCTCCCAGCCGACGCCGCTCGCCCCGATGCTGGGCGACTCCCAGTCGTCCTCGACCAAGCGTACATCGTTTTTCTTGGTATCGAAACCGAGGGCGTTCAGCGAGCCCATGTACAGGTCCACGATGTCGTCTGGGCTCGGCTTCATGATGACCTGGTACTGGTAGTAGCGCTGGTTGCGCATGGGGTTGCGCGTGTAGCGGCCGTCCGCCGGCCGACGCGAGGGCTGCACGTAGGCGACGTTCCAGGGTTCCGGACCCAAGCTGCGCAACGACGTGGCGGGGTGCATCGTGCCCGCCCCGACTTCCATGTCGTAAGGTTGCACGATCATGCAACCCTTCGACGCCCAATAGGCGTTGAGTCGTTCGACGAGTTCTTGGAGCGTGGTCACGCCACCATTGTACTTGGAGGTCCGATCCCGGCAATTCTCCTTGGAGATTGCTCGCGACCCGGACCAATGATTCTCGTGAGGAACCGACATTGAACCTCCCTTTCCGACGACGTGGACGCTTGGCACCGCTCGACATGGCCGAAGCGGCCTGGGCGCGGGGCGATCTTGAGCAGGCTGCCCACGGGTACGAAACCCACGTGCGGCGGGCGGGACCCGCTGAGAACGTCGATTATCCCCGCCGGCAAGCCGTCCGCTGTCTGACGACGATGGGCGAGCAGGCGCTCGAATCGGGAAATGCGGGTGCCGCCGTCAAAGCCTTTGTCCGGGCGGTCGCACTGGGCCCAACCTACCCAGACCTCAAGCGGAGGCTTGCGAAGGCCTTGGCGGCAAGCGGTCAGGCCAAGGAGGCGCGCCGTCTCTTGGATCTGGCGATCGAAGCCAATCCGCGATTCGCCTTCGCCCGCGTGGATCGCGCCGTGCTGGACTTCGCCTCAGGCTACTGCGAGGAAGCGCTCGAGGAAGTCGAACTGGCGTGCCAGCAAGAACCCCGTCTGCGCCAAGAGCGTCTCGAGGCCGCCCGCTTGGCGTATCGCCGAGGAGATGCCGCTGTCGCGCTTCAGAACCTTCGAGCGGTCGTGCCGACTGGACGGAATCCCGCCGACTTCTACACCGACGTGGGAGACGAACTCGCCGCACGGGGACGACACGAGCTGGCCATCGCGGAGTACCGTCGTGCTTTGGCCGTCGAACCCCTCTATGTCGATACGCGTCTCCGGCTTGCTCGGGCTCTCTACGCGTGCGGTCAGGCTCTCGAGGCCGTCCAGGAATGCCAGCGATGCCTCGAAGCCAACCCACGATACGACGAAGCCCGCGCACTCTTGAGATGCTGGGGTGAGTCCACCGGTCCAAGAGAACGCGCAGTAAGCCCGGTTGCGGAACCGGTGCCGAGAGCCGGATAGGCTCTGCGGCGACGTCCGTCTGTGGAAAACTTGGGGGTAACGACCATTCGGTTAAATCATGTTTCGCGAAGAAAACGCGAGTATGATGGAGAATGATGAAGCTGGTCGAAGCTTGAGAAGGCTCATAACCGCCCTTTGACGGCCCTTGACGTCCAGCGTACACATTCTTAACAATGGTTCAGGTTGCTGGGTGGCAACCGGATGATCGTGCCGCATCAATCCGCTCTCGAATCTGTGGTCAGTTTCCCGAATCACGAAGCCGATGGGAACGCTTCGGTTCGCTTGTCAGACGTCCTCTTTCGATCGGGCACCAGCGGCTTTCAAGCCCTTGCTCCACTGCCGAGCAACGTCGAGGCGATCGAAGCCGCCATGGCCTTCGCCTCGGGCAACCGTCCGCACGTCGCTCTCTTCGGGCCCAGCGGCTGGGGCAAGAGCCACTTGTTGCATGCAGCCCACGATCGGTTGCTGGCCGTAGGACATCGTCCCAAGCTGGTAGTGGCTGCCGAGTGGGTCAGCGACGCCTCCAGACATTCGTCGGACGAGCCCCTGATCTTGGACAACCTGCAGGATTGCCTACGCCAGCCGCGCCTCAAGCAAGTGATGCGTTTGGAATTGGAGCGGCGTGTTCGCTCGGGTTGCCCCACGCTGGTGGCGGTGACGACTCAGAGGATCGATCGGGAGTGTCGGTCGTTGCTTCCTCGCACGCGCGAGTGGCTTGTCGAGATGATCCAGCCGCCTACGGTCGAAGAGCGCGAACTCGTGGTTCGCCAAATGGCGTTTGCTGAGAACCTTGTGCTGTCGGACGCCCTGGTGGCGGTGTTGGGAGCGCGGCTGGGTGGCGATGGTCGGACATTGCTCGGGGCGCTGAAGCGCTTGAAGCTGGCCGGCGAACATTGGTCGACGGGCGCGGCTACGTTGCGCGCGCTCGGCTTGCTCAACCCCTTCTTCGCCGACCAGAGCAGTTGGGACCTGAGAGAGCATATTCACCGAACCGTGACCCGAGATGCGGCGAACACCGATGTTGCAGCACAACCCATTTCGACGTACTTGATGATGAAGTACGCCCAATTGCCGGAAGATCAGATCGCGCTGTTCTATCGACAACGGCCCTCCGACGTGTACGCTTCGGTGGTCGCTCTCGAGGACCGCAGAGAGGCCGACCCGCGGTTGACCGCACAGGTCTCGCGTCTCGCGATCCGGGTGGTCGAGTCCTTGCAGGATGAAAACTGATCCGGACCTGGTAGGAGAAACCTGTCAACAGTGCCAGTTACGGTTTTTCAGCGAGGTGCTGAAAAGACAAGTACAGTGCATCCCGTCATTGATCTAGAACTGGTATATGCGTGTGTCACTCCGCGAGATCGCGTGAGAACGGCGCGCGAAACCATGCGAGACAAGGGCCTCAGGCGCATCGGCGTGGTCGAGGGCGACCGCTTGGTCGGGGTCATCGGGATCGACAACGTGTCCGAGGCACCCGACGACTCGCCGGTGTTCCGCTACATGAACGGCGAACCCGTGACCATGCCGCCCGACACACCGGTGCGTGAAGCCAGCCGGATGTTCATCGACCAGAACCTGGACGCCATACCGGTGGCCTCTGACGAGAAGTTCTACGGTTTCGTCACATCGTCCCTGCTCTTGCAGGAAATGGGTCGTTCGTGGGACCCCCTGACCGAACTCAGTTGGAGCGACACGCTTCGCAGCTGGGGCGTCGGCCAACTGAAGCGGGGTCACGAGATCAGCATTGTCTTCATCGACCTGGACGGCTTCGGCAAGTTCAACAAGAAGCTCGGCCACGTGACCGGAGACCGTGTTTTGAAGCGGGTCGCCCAAGAACTTCGGGACCTGATCAACCCCGAGCGAGACATTCTGGTGCGTTATGGCGGCGATGAGTTCGCCATCGGCACCCTGCGCAACCGAGATCTTGCGCTGGCGTTTGCCAAGCACCTGGAGCGAGCGGTCGCAGACGCTTTGGCCGGCGAGTTCGACGAGCCAGTAACGATCAGCGTCGGCACATGGGGCGGCAAGCGGTCTAAGGAACGGGATAACGTCCACTACGAGGCGACGCTGGATGCCCTGATCAACTTGGCCTCCAAACATTGCCAGTCGCTCAAGACGCAGAAGCAACTCAGTGTTGCGACGCACCTTTCCGATGCGGAGTCCACGACAACCGTCGAGGGCAACTCGATCGGCATCGTTGCGGTCTCGGTGGACGAAAGCGCCCCGTTCTCGCCTGCCGCCGTACAACTGTGTGCGGTTTCAACGGGGGTTCACCGTCAAGGAGGACGCGTGAGCATCGAGTCGGTCTGTCTGGCCACGCTCAAGGCCTTGGAAGGCCTGATGTCCGGCGTCCAGTGCGTGCTTGACCGAATCTCCTTGGAAGGTGCGCCTGGCGGCGAGTGGGTGATTCGCGTTACGGGTTTGCTCCGTTCGTTTGGCCGCGAGATCCCTGTGGAGGCCTCGGAAATCGTAGGAACCGATATGCCGATGGCCGCAGCCCGTGCGACGGTCGCCGCCTTTGCCGGGAGAGATGCCGCCAAGGTCATGGGGCTGGAAGGCCAACCCGACGAGTACGCCAACGGCGAGTACGCGGACGCCTGAGCTAAACTCCGGGCGTGTTGTCCACCCTGTTGGCCACTTGTCTTGTGCCTCCCGATGCGATCGACGAAGCGGTCGCCCGAGTCATGGCGGAGCGCCGCATCCAGGGTCTGGCGCTTGCCATCGTCCATGAAGGGAAGACCGTTCGGACGGGATGCTACGGGCAGGCCAACATCGAACACGGAGTCAAGGTGCATCCCGATACCGTGTTCGAGGTCGGATCCGTCACCAAGCAGTTCACGGCCGCGTGCATCCTGCGCTTAGCCGAAGCAGGGAAGTTGAGCCTCGATGACTCGATCACCAAGTTCCTTCCTCGCGCTCCGGCGTCGTGGAAACCCATCGCGATCAAGCATCTGCTTTCGCACACATCGGGGATTCAGAACTACACAGGCCTCGAAGGCTACGAGGCGACCAAGAAGCTCACCCAGCAGCAGTTCATCGCGAAGGCCTCCGAACTGAAGATCCAGTTCGAGCCCGGCGCGAAGTACGCCTACTCGAACACAGGCTATAACCTGCTGGGGCACATCGTGGCGAACGTGTCTGGCAAGCCTTACTGGGAATACGTTCGCGAGAACGTCTGGTTGCCCCTCGGCATGAGGCGGGCCGGTACCCGCGACCTCTTCGAAGTCATACCCAACCGCGCTTCCGGTTACGAAGTGGAGGACGGGGCCCTCAAGAACCGCGACAGCGACCTGACGGACATCTTCTCGGCGGGAGCGATGACAGCGACCATCCTCGACATGGCCTCTTGGGCCGCGCAACTGGGACGCCCGGGCGTCCTCTCGCCTGCTTCATGGGAACTGGCCTGGACTCCCTTCGTGCTGAACGACGGGACCAAGGCGCAATACGGCTATGGCTTTGGCGTGGACGAGTTCGAGGGTGAGAAACTGATCGGTCACGGAGGCTCGACCTCCGGTTTCTCGTCGTCGATCCGACACCTTCCGGCGCGTCGCCTGAGCGTCGTGGTCCTCACCAACGCGGGTGAACTCAACATCGGTTCCAAGATCGCGCTCGAGATCCTTGGTCTCGCCAAGCGGGGTGCCCTCTGAAGTCGTTTGGCGTCATCGGTTTGGGCCGTATCGGCGGGGGGCTAGCGTCTCAAGCGCTGGCGAAGGGCTATCGCGTCGCGGGGTTGGACGTGGCCGGTGCATCGGACGAATTGCTGCAAGCCGGACTGATCGAAGCGAACGATCACGCGTCCTTTGCCGAGAGCCTTCCCGCTCCAAGGGTGGTCTTCCTCTACATCCACGCGGGGGCCGCCATCGATGACGAGTTGGGCAAGCTGGCCGAGGTGCTCGAGCCGGGAGATATCGTGCTCGATGGGGGCAACTCGTATTGGCGCGACTCGATCGCCCGCGAAGCCCGTATGCGCGAACTCGGCTTGAGGTACCTCGACTTGGGCACCAGCGGCGGCGTCATCGGCGCGAAGACGGGCGCGTGTTTTATGGTGGGCGGCGATGCATCGGCCGTTGCCGCGGTCGAGCCAATCCTGCGCGACTTGGCTGTCCCCGGCGGCTACGTTCACGCGGGAGGGCCGGGCGCCGGGCACTTCGTCAAGTTGGTCCACAACGGCATCGAGTTCGGGATGCTCCAGGCCATCGGCGAGGGGATCGAACTGCTCGACAGGTACCCCGAAGACCTGCCCGTCGCCGACGTGCTCCGGTGCTGGAGCCACGGCTCGGTCATCCGCAGTTGGCTGGTGGACCTGTTGCGCGACGCCTATCAGGGCGAACCGGGCATCGAGGATGTCCCAGGATACGTCGAGGACACCGGCGAAGTGAACTGGTTGGTCGAGGACGCCATGCGCCTGGAGGCGCCGATCCCCGTCATCGCCCAATCGGTGATGCAACTATTCGCCTCGCGCGACGACCAGCGCATCTGGGCGCGTGCGGTGGCCATGATGCGCCACGGCTTCGGCGGGCATCCGTACGGGCCGCACGAAGGTATCGCCGCCGAGCGCCGCACGTCCAAGCTGGGCTGAATCGGTATCCTGACATCCGCATGGGCAGTACGTTCGGCCACCTGTTCCGCATCCACACGTTCGGCGAAAGCCATGGCGGCGCTGTCGGCGTGGTGGTCGATGGGTGTCCGCCGCGCATCCCGGTGATCGCCGAGGACATCCAACGCGAACTCGACAGGCGCAAACCCGGGCAGAGCGCCATTGTCACCCAACGCAAAGAATCGGACACTGTGCGCATCCTAAGCGGTGTCGAGGACGGCTTGAGCCTTGGCACGCCGATCGCCATGATGGTCGCCAACGAAGACCAGAGGTCCCGCGACTACGACGCGATGCGCGAGAAGTACCGTCCCAGCCATGCCGACTACACTTACGATGCCAAGTACGGCATCCGAGCCGTTGCGGGCGGAGGGCGGGCGTCCGCTCGCGAGACCGTCGGGCGCGTCGCGGCGGGTGCGCTCGCCAAGCGGGTTCTCGGCGACCTTTGGGGCGTGGAGATCGTGGGCTATGTGCTCAAGGTTCAGGATCTATGGGCCAACGTGGACCCAGAAACGGTCAAACTGGAGCAGGTCGAATCGAACATCGTCCGCTGTCCCGATGGTCCCGTTGCCGAGGCGATGATCGCCCGGATCGAAGAGGTCCGCAAGGCGGGCGACAGCATCGGCGGCATTGTTGGCTGCGCGGCTCGGGGTTGCCTTCCGGGTTGGGGCGAGCCCGTGTTCGACAAGTTGGAGGCCGACCTCGGCAAGGCGCTGCTCTCGCTGCCTGCATGCAAGGGCGTCGAGATAGGCAGCGGCTTCGGCGGCACGGACCTGACCGGCTCCCAACACAACGATGCGTTCTTTCCCGGCGACCGTCCCCGGCCAGCGCGCACACGAACGAACCTGAGCGGCGGCATCCAAGGCGGCATCTCCAACGGTGAGACCATCGTGCTTCGAGCGGCCTTCAAGCCCACGGCGACGATCATGCGCGAGCAGGAGACCGTGACCACCCGATTCGAACCCACGACCATCCAAGGTCGAGGACGCCACGACCCATGTGTGCTCCCTCGGGCCGTACCGATGGTGGAAGCCATGGTCGCCCTGACGCTTGTGGACCATGCCCTGCGCCACCGCGCTCTGACCGGACGCTGAAAGGGCGGCCCCCCGCTCATAAGGGGCCGCCTCAGGAGGTGCCTATGAAGCTCGGGCCTATTTGCCCGTGTAAACCTTGACCGGTGCTCCGGCCGGTGCGGCGTTCTTGGCCGCGATGCGGATGGTCATCTCGTTGGTCAGCGTGTACGTCAGGTCGGCGGCCGAGCAGATGTGTTCCAACGCGTACTTCAGCGAGGTCTTGATCAGGAAGGCGTCGATCTTGTAGAGCGGCACGCTGATGTCCACCTCGATCGGTACGCCGGTCTGTTGCGAGAGGGAAGCGAACACCTCGCGCATGTCTTTCATCTGGTATCTCGTGGTGACTTGTTTGGCGAGGGCCGAATCGGGGAGTTTGCCACTTGGCTTGGCTGGCGGCTTGATTTCGGGTTTCGGGTCGGCTTTGGAAGGCTCGACGGTTTGGGTGGCCTTCTTCTCCGTGCGCCGGATGTAGTAGATGCCGTTCTGGAGCTCGTAGTCCATCTCGGTCAACTTCAGGATCGTGGCAAACGCCTCGTCGAACTCGACGTCGTTCAAGTTCAGGTACAGGGCCTTTCGAACATCGTGTTCGAGCACGTAGTTGCGCTTGCTCTGCGCGAACAGGTCGTGCAGGACCGAGCGCATGTCCGATCCCTTGCTCGAGATCGTGACGGTCCCCGCGGTCGAGGTCTGGACCTCTTCTTGCGCAAAGGCCGTGGTCAGGATGGCGAAGGAGGTTGCGGCAGCAAGCAATCGAAAGATCTTCATGGCGGTTCTCATCGTGCGATCGGGCGGCCCTGAGCGTCGTAGACGCGGATGGTCGGGCGTGAATTCTGGGGTTGCGGGGCCGGTCTGCGGACCGGAGTCCGTCGGACAGTGCGCTTGGGCGTCGGTTTCTGCTGAGCGGCCACCGGGGCTGACTCGGGCTGCGGTTCGGCCGGGGGCGGGCTCGCGGGTCCCAAAGAGGCCTCGTACTCGGCCAGCGTGTCGAACGTTGGCGACCCTGCCGCAGGGGCTTCGGGTCCGACGAACTCGGGTGTGCCGGGCTCGGGGGCGGTGGCGATCGGCGCTT
>JBDHZD010000074.1:0-15515 GCA_039811705.1 Fimbriimonadaceae bacterium
CTCGCGCCGCCAGACCGTGTTTTCTCTTCCAGGACAGACACGGCCTGCCGGGCAGAGGCGCCTGCGAGGAACGAAGGACAACCAAGCCCGGTCGGGCCGTGGCACCCCGGGTTCATGCTTCGCCAGAGTGCCCTTTGCCGCCGGGACGGCGGCGTTACGGGTGGCGGTTCGGGGTGCCACGGTCTGTGCGGCCGGGGTTTGTCGCCTGCGACAGTCTCTCGCGCCGCCAGACCGTGTTTTCTCTTCCAGGACAGACACGGCCTGCCGGGCAGAGGCGCCTGCGAGGAACGAAGGTTGGCAAGCCCGGTCAGGCCGTGGCACCCCGGGTTCATGCTTCGCCAGAGTGTCCTTTGCCGCCGGGACGGCGGCGTTACGGGTGGCGGTTCGGGGGTGCCACGGTCTGTGCGGTCGGGGTTTGTCGCCGGGGACGGTCTCTCGCGCCGCCAGACCGTGTTTTCTCTTCCAGGACAGACACGGCCTGCCGGGCAGAGGCGCCTGCGGGGAACGAAGGACAACCAAGCCCGGTCGGGCCGTGGCACCCCGATTCGATCCTTTCGAGTTTCAGGCACGGCCTGCCGGGCAGAGACGCATTCGAGGAACGAAGGACAAGCAAGCCCGGTCAGGCCGTGGCACCCCGATTCGATCCTTTCGAGTTTCAGGCACGGCCTACGGGGCAGAGGCGCATGCCACGAACGAAGGACAAGCCAGCCCCGTCGGGCCGTGGCACCCCGCGGGAAGGGCCTTCGGGGCTACGGGCTCAGGCCAGCAACGCTTGCACCACGTGGCCGTGGACATCGGTGAGGCGGAAGTCGCGGCCTTGGTAGGGGAACGAGAGGCGGGTGTGATCCACGCCCAGGAGGTGCAGCAACGTCGCCTGCAGGTCGTGCACGTGCACCGCGCCCTCGGTGAACGCGTGCTTGCTGGGCTCCAACGCATTGCCGTCGGCGTCGGCGATGTTGTAGCCATAGGCGTCGGTATGGCCGTAGGTGATGCCTGGTTTGACCCCGCCGCCCGCCATAAAGACCGTGAAGCACCTCGGGTGGTGGTCGCGTCCGAACGAGCCGGGGTCGAGCGGCCCCTGCGAGTAGCTGGTTCGCCCAAACTCGCCGCCCCAGACGATCAACGTATCGTCCAGCATGCCCAACCGCTTCAGGTCTTGGATCAGGGCCATGGTGGGCCGGTCGGTGTCGCGGCATTGTGCGGCGATGCCGTCGCGGAGGCCCCCGTGCTGGTCCCATCCCTGGTGGTAAAGCTGGATGAAGCGTACGCCCTGCTGGGCCAGTCGTCGTGCGAGCAGACAGTTGGCCGCAAACGTTCCGGGCTTGCGCGCGTCAGTGCCGTAGAGTTCGAACACCTCGTCGGGTTCTTGACTCAAGTCGGTCACGTTCGGGACGCTGGTCTGCATCCGGTAGGCCATTTCGTATTGGGCGATGCGGCTTTCGATTTCGGGGTCGAGTTCCTGGTCGAACTGGTGCCGATTGAGCGCGTTCAGCCGGTCGAGCATGGCGCGGCGGCCGGATTGGCAGACGCCGTCGGGGTTCGACAGGTAGAGCACGGGTTCGCCTCCGGAACGGAACCGAACGCCCTGGTGCTTGGAATCGAGGAATCCGCTGCCCCACAGCCGGGCATAGAGCGGCTGGTCGCCCTTGTTGGCGCTGGCCAGCACGACAAAGGCCGGAAGGTCTTCGCTGAGCGAACCCAAGCCGTACGAGAGCCACGCGCCGAACGACGGTCTGCCGGCCAACTCGGCACCGGTCTGAAAGAACGTGATCGCGGGATCGTGGTTGATGGCCTCGGTGAACATGGACTTGACGAAGCAAAGCTCGTCGGCCACGGTGGCGAGGTTGGGCATGAGTTCGCTGATCCAGGCGCCGCTCTGGCCGTGCTGGGCGAACTTGAACGGCGACCCCGCCAGCGGCAGCACGCTTTGGTTGACGCTCATGGCCGTGAGCCGTTGGCCGCGGCGAACGAGGTCGGGCAGGGGTTGGCCGTGTTGTTGATTCAGCAGGGGCTTGTAGTCGAACAGGTCTTGCTGTGCCGGACCGCCTGCCTGAAACAGGTAGATGATGCGCTTGGCCTTCGCGGGATGGTGCAAGCCGTTCTGGGTCGTCCTGCTCGACCACGCGGCCTGCGGCAACAGGCTGGCCAACGCGAGCGCGCCGATCCCTCGGGCCGTCCGCCCGAAGAACTCGCGGCGCGTCAAGCCCGCGAGGGTCTCGATGGGAGTGCCGTCGGACTGCGCCATTGCGCCCAGTTTAGCCGCTGCACCAAGCGAGGTCAATCGCGCGAGACGCCGACGCGGAGCATTTGGGCCAACGCCTTGCGGGCGGGGGCGGCGACGGCTTCGGGGACCTTCACCTGATTCACCACGCGTCCCTCCACCAGGTTCTCCAGCGTCCAGCACAGGAAGCTCGGGTGGATGCGGTACATGGTCGAGCAGGGGCAGATCTGCTCGTCGAGGCAGAAGATGGTCTTGTCCGGGTGTTCTTTGGCCAGTCGCGAGACCAGGTTGATCTCGGTCCCGATGGCCCACGTGGTGCCTGGTTCGGCCTCTTCGATCGTGCGCAGGATGTATTCGGTCGAGCCGTTGTGGTCGGCCAGACGCACGACCTCGAGTTCGCATTCGGGGTGGACGAGCACGCGGACGTCTGGGTGTTTGGCGCGAGCGGCCTGCACCTGTTCCACCGTGAACCGCTTGTGGACGCTGCAGTGACCCTTCCACAGGATGAACGTGGCGTCGCGGATGCGCTCGGGCGTGTTGCCTCCGAGGGGTTTGAACGGGTCCCACACCACCATGTCGTGGTCGGGGTCGAAGCCCAGCCGGACGCCGGTGTTGCGGCCGAGGTGTTGGTCGGGGAAGAACAGCACCTTGTCGCCGTGTTCCAGGGCCCAACCGACCGCGGTCGGGGCGTTGGTGGAGGTGCAGACCGTGCCGTCTCGCTCGCCGACGAACGCCTTCAGATTGGCCGCCGAGTTGATGTACGTGACGGGGACGATGCGGTCGGTGTCGGTGACTTCGCCGAGTTCCTTCCAACATCGCTTGACCTGGAAGAAGTTGGCCATGTCCGCCATCGAGCAGCCGGCCGCCAAGTTGGGCAGGATTACGATCTGGTTGTCGGGCGTCAGGATGTCCGCGCTCTCGGCCATGAAGTGCACGCCGCAGAACACGATGAACTCGGCTTCGGGGTGGCTGCCCGCGTCCTTGGCGAGCTTGTAGCTGTCGCCCCGGTGGTCGGCGTGTTCGATGATCTCGTCGCGCTGGTAGTGGTGGCCGAGGACGACAACGCGCGAACCCAGGGCTTGCTTGGCGGCTCGGATGCGCGAGGCGGCTTCGGCATCGCCCATGCCCGCGTATTCGGGAGGCAACGGTTGTTGGTACACCGGTTTGGTTCCTTTGGCGGCGCGGTCGCGCCTTGGGTTCCGGACCACAGTCGCAAGCGACGGGGATGTTGTGGGCCGGAACCCTCTCTGATGAGACGATTATACGCGCGTTCGCGTCCCTGAGCCGGGCCGTCTCCGGTCCGGCTCGTCGGCCCGGAACCCGAGGGCGCCGATGTCGATGTCGGGCTCGGAAGGTACCCTTGGGTCCCGTGATCCGATCCCGTCTCGTTGCGTTGTTGCGTTCCGCCGTCGCCTCCCTGCAGGCCGAGGGCTATCTGCCCGAGGGGCTCGGCGCGCCCGTCGAAGTCTCCGAGCCCGCGAACCCCGAGCATGGTGACTTCGCGTGCAACTACGCCCTGATGGTCGCCAAAGCGGCGGGCAAGAACCCCCGTGAGATCGCGACGCGGCTGGCTCAGGCGCTGGAATCCGCCCCCGAACTCGCGGCGGTCGAGGTCGCGGGTCCTGGTTTCTTGAATCTGCGCCTGTCGCCCTCGCTCGTGGGAGCGGCTGTCGCCGACGTGCTGGAGCGGGGCGAGGACTTCGTCCGCCTGTCCGCCGAACAGCCCAAGCGTCTGAACGTCGAATTCGTCAGCGTCAACCCGAACGGGCCGATAACGATCGGCTCGGGGCGCGGCGCGGCGTTCGGTTCGACCCTGTGCAACGTGCTCGAAGCCGCCGGCCACACGGTCCACCGTGAATACTATATCAACGACGGTGTGAACTCGGAGCAGATGCGGCTGTTCGCCGAGAGCGTGCGCAGCATGTGCCTGGGCCTGCCCTTCCCAGAGAACGGCTACAAGGGGGATTACGTCTCCGACGTCGCTTCCAAGGTCTCGCCCACAGGGGACGACTCGGTCGATTGGTTCCAGAGGGCGTCTCAAGAGCTGATGCTCGCCAAGCAGCGCGAGGACCTCGCGGCGTTCGGCGTCCAGTTCGACACGTGGTTCAGCGAGCAGTCGCTGCACGACGATGGCAAGGTCGAGGCCGCCATCCAAGCACTCCACGCCAACGGCTCCGCCGACGATCGGCCCTGCCGCACCAAGCTCAAACTCGGCAAGAAGGGCGTGATCGAGGACGTCGAGATCGAGGCCCAACCCACCGACGAAGACGACACCGAAGGCGCGGGCAAGACGCTCTGGCTCCGCAGCACCAAGTACGGCGACGACCAAGACCGCGTCCTCAAGCGCAAAGACGGGCGCTACACCTACATCGCCAGCGACGTCGCCTACCACGACGACAAGTTCAACCGCCCGCCCAACGCAGACAAACTCCTCACCATCCTGGGCCCCGACCACCACGGGTACATCGGACGCCTGACGGCCGTCGTCGCCGCCCTGAAAGGAAAACAAGCGAACGGAGGAGATATCGCCGACTTGTCGGGTCTGGAAGCGAAAATCTACGCCGATGCCGTAGAGCGCGACGCGTGCCAAGCCGCCCTCGCCGAAGCCAAAGAGAAGTTGGAAGTCGTCATCTTCCAACTGGTGCGGTTCCTGAAAGACGGTCAGCCCGCCCCGATGCGCAAGCGGGACGGCAACATCTACGCACTGATCGACCTCATCCAAGAGATCGGTAAGGCCGCCGCGCCTGAAGCCGATGCCGCCGAGCAAACGCGGATCGGACGCGACGTCGCCCGATTCTTCTATCTCATGCGCTCGCACGAGACGCACTTGGATTTCGACCTCGATTTGGCGGCCAAGCAGAGCGACGACAACCCCGTTTACTATGTGCAGTACGCCCACGCCCGCATCTGCTCGCTGCTCGAAAAGGCGCGGGAGGCCCGGTTCGAGGTCGGCGCGTTCGATCAGAACCTGCTGACGGACCGCCGCGAAACGGCGCTCGTCAAGAAGATCGCCGACCTGCCGTTTGAGATTCAGAGATCGGCGGAAGACTACGGTGTCCACCGCATCGCCACCTACGCCGTCGAACTGGCCCGCGCCTACCACCACTTCTACGACGGGTGCCGCGTGATCCAGCCCGAATCGCCCGATCTGACGCGCGCCCGACTGGCCCTGTGCGGCGCTACGCAGGTCGCGTTGAGGGCAGCGTTCGGGTTGCTCGGCATCTCGGCGCCCGAGCGGATGTAGGCCAAGCCTCCGGTAACATCGGCACGTTCGCCATGACCATCTCGCGAAGGACTTTCTTGGCCGGCGCGGCCGCCTTGGCCGCCACTCCCGCGTTCGCTCGCCGTCAGGACCCGCTCGTCCTCGGCAGCGGCAGCCACCGGTACCGCTGCGAGCACAACTGGCTCAAAGCACCGGAGGGCCTCAAGTTCGGCGACACGCACGGTCTGGCGCAGGATTCCAAGGGCCGCATCTACGTCGCGCACACCGTCCACCCCGAAAGCGCCTCGGCGGATGCCGTCGTGGTCTACGACGAGCAGGGCAAGTTCCTCAAGTCGTGGGGCGCGGAGTTTCGGGGCGGCGCGCACGGACTGGACATCCGCACCGAAGGCGGGCAAGAGGTGCTGTACCACTGCGACATCGCGCGCAAGATCGTGGTCAAGACCGACCTCGACGGCAAGGTGCTCCAAGAGATCGGCGTCCCTCACGAATCCGGCAAGTACGCGGCGGGGCAACCCTATGTCCCGACCAACGTCGCGTTCCATCCCGGGGGCGGATTCTTCGTGGCTGACGGTTACGGTTCGCACTGGGTGCACGAGTTCACTGCGCAGGGCGAACTGAGGAATTCGTTTGGCGGTCCGGGCAAGGAGAAGGGTCAGTTGCTGCAGCCGCACGGCCTGTGGCTCGACGACCGAGGCAAGGAGCCCCTGCTGGCCGTGGCCGACCGTTCGAATCGTCGCATCCAGTACTTCAACCTCGAAGGCGAGCACGTCAAGTTCGTTTCGGAAGGCATGCGTCTGCCCTGTCACTTTCAGTTGCGCCAAGGCGTGATGTTGGTTCCCGACCTGGAGAGCGTTGTGACGCTGCTCGACGAAGACAACCGCGTGATCGCGAGCCTGGGTGACGGGCACCCCACCAACCTGCGCGGCAAACCCGAATCGGAGTTCATCCCTGGCAAGTTCATCCATCCGCACGACGCCATGTTCCTGCGGAACGGCGACATCCTCGTGGCCGAGTGGGTGCCTCAGGGACGCATCACGCGCCTGGTACGCCTGTAGCCCGCGAAGGCACCGGGGTCATATCGTTCCAATTGGGACCGACCTTGGCATCCACCTCGACGGGGACCGACAGGGGCAACGCCTCTTCCATTTCGCGGCGAATGGGCTCGAGCATATCGTCTGCGTCGATGGGTGTTTCGAACAGCAGTTCGTCATGCACCTGCAGCAACATTCGGGTCGGCGATGAGCCCATTGTCTTCCGCACGCGGATCATCGCGAGCTTGATCATGTCAGCCGCCGCGCCTTGGATCGGGGCGTTGATGGCCTGACGCTCGGCGTACATCCGGTCGTTGCGGTTGGCCGCGTGGATGTCGGGGAAGTACCGTCGCCGACCGCACAGCGTTGTGGTGAAGCCCTTCGACCGGGCGTCTTTGACGACCGACTCGGTGAACTCCTTGACCGCCGGGAAGCGGGCGTAGTAGTTTTCGATCAGCCCCTTGGCCTCCTTGACCGAGAAGCCGCCTCCCAGTTGGTTGGCCAAGCCGAAGTCGGTGACGCCGTACAGCACGGCATAGTTCAACATCTTGGCGTACCGCCGTTGTTCTTTCGTGACGTCGGTTTCGGGTAGCTGGAACATGAGCGAGGCGGTCACGGTGTGGACGTCGATGCGCCTTTGGAAGGCGTCCACCAGCACCTCGTCCCGGCACAGGTGTGCCAGAAGCCTGAGCTCGATCTGAGAGTAGTCGAACGAGGCGAGCCGCCAGCCCGGGGGAGCGATGAACGCCGAACGGATCTTGCGGCCCAGTTCGGTTCGGATCGGGATGTTCTGCAGGTTGGGGTTGGAGGAACTCAAACGCCCGGTCGCCGCACCGGTTTGGGTGAACGATGTGTGGATGCGCCCGTCGTCTGCGACCATCTTGGGCAGCGAGTCCGAGTACGTGCTCTTGAGCTTTGTGAGTTCGCGCCAGTTGAGGATTTCGGTCGCGATCTCGTGGGTCGGCGCGAGCATGTTGAGCACTTCCGCACCCGTGGCGTAGCCCGTCTTGGTCTTCTTGACGCCAGGGATCCCCAGCTTTTCAAAAAGGATTTCGCCGAGTTGCTTGGGCGAGCCGATGTTGAACTCCTGGCCTGCGAGTTCCCAAACACGGGCTTGGAGACGTTCGATTTCTCCTTCGAGCGACTTCGAAAAGTCGCTCAGATACTGCGGGTCCACCATGATCCCAGCATCTTCCATCTCGGCGAGAATGGGCACCAGGGGCAGTTCGATGTCCTCCAGCACCGAGGTCTGTTCTTCCTTGCCGAGCCGTTCCCGCATGGCGCGTTCCAGCACGAGCAACGATGCCGCCACCTCTTCGGAACGTTGCGGCGCGCCGAGGTCGGTGTAGCCCTGGATCAGGTCCCGGAGGGCGTACTGTGTACGCCCTGATTGCAGGACGAACCCCGCCAGCATCGTGTCGAAGCGCACACGTGCGCCACCGGTGGGCACACGCTTGTAGATGGGCTTGGCGTCGTGCGCCACGGCCTGGCCCGTCTTCTCGCGGAAGAGTCCCTGAGCCAACTCTTGGGTGGTCTTGAAGACTTTGCCGTCGCCCACCGCCACATAGGCCACCATGGTCGGTTCGTCGAAGAATCCAAGTTGCTCGGAAACGGGCTCGAAGTAGATGCCATAGGGTCGTTCGCCGACCGCCTCGAACAGCTCGGCCCTGCTGCGCGTGTCAACGAGCTCGATATCCAGCTTGTGCTCGACCACGTCGGACGTGGCGACTTCGCCCTTCACATAAGGGCCGAGAATCTTGTGAACGCGCTTGGCGAGGCTTCTGAACTCGAACATCTCCAGCATCTCGCGTGCGGTCTCGAACTGCTCGGGCGTCAGGACCAGAGGGTCGAAGTCGTACTCCAACTCGACATCCCGCTTGATGGTGGCCAAGAACTTGTAGTCCAAGATCTGCTCCTTCACAGGGTCGATCTTTTTCTGGTACTTGGGCGGCACCTCGTCGTAGTGTTCCAGGAGGTTCTCGATCGATCCGAACTGGGCGAGCAGCTCGGCCGCGCCCTTTTCGCCGATGCCTGGGACACCGGGGATGTTGTCGCTCTTGTCGCCCACGATGGCCTTCCAGTCGGGAAGCGAGGTTGGTGGAACGGAGTACTTTTCGGTGACCGCGGCCACGTCCATGACCTGCACGTCGGTCACGCCCACCTTGGGGGTCACCACCCGCACGCACTCGTCCACGAGCTGGAGGGCGTCGTTGTCGCCCGTGATGATCAAGGTCGAATAGCCTTCCTCTTCGGCAAGCCGGCTGATGGTTCCGACCACGTCGTCCGCCTCGAATCCGGTGACTTCGATGCTGGGGATGCCGAGCGCCGCGATCAAGTCGCGGGCCCAGGGGAGTTGCGCCTTGAGTTCCTCGGCGGTCTCGGATCGCGTGGCCTTGTACTCGGCGAAGTGGTGGTGCCGGAACGTCTTGCCCGGGGCGTCGAGCGCCACGACGACGGCGTCGGGATGCTCGCGCTCGAACAGGATGAACAGCATGTTGCAGAAGCCGTACAGCGCGTTGGTCGGCTTGCCGTCGCTGGTGCTGAGGTAGCGGGTGGCGAAGAACGCCCGGTACAGCAGGCTGTAGCCGTCCACGATGATGAGGCGCTTGTCGGCCATGCGACCGAAGTTACCCCGCCGGTCGTTCGCTACTTGCCAGGTGCCACGTACACATAATCGCCCAGCCCTCGCGAAACCGTGATGGAATCGGTGGCGGCGACCATGGTCACCGTGATGCCCCGCTCGCCCGT
Source organism: Fimbriimonadaceae bacterium (assembly GCA_039811705.1). Taxonomy (GTDB): domain Bacteria; phylum Armatimonadota; class Fimbriimonadia; order Fimbriimonadales; family Fimbriimonadaceae; genus UBA2387. The sequence continues at coordinate 9,224 of JBDHZD010000074.1, forward strand.
CCGCTGCGCGATGCGCCAGTTGATGCCCTGCCCGTACATGACGTGGCCGGAACCTGCCACGATGGCCATCACGCCGTTGTAGCGAGGCATGGCGTCCATGTACTTGATCGCCGAGTCCGCCATGCCCACGTCCCACAGGACCTGGGCTGCGTAGATGGTTTCGCCGCGCGGTCCAGTCGGCGGGTGGCCGCCCATGAGGGCGCCGAACACGGCCCGGTGGCCCTGATTGCTCAAGTCGAACTGTTCGGGGAGCGACGCGCGTTGTTCGGGGGTCAATGCGCCAAGCCCCTCGCGGCCCACCTGGCGCACCCAATCGCGCGGCACGTTCAAGGCGACCATGGGCAGCCGGTGCTTCTTGGTCGTTTCAAAGATCGGCCGGTAGAGGGCGAAGTCGAACCCCCACTGGGTTTTCCACTCGCTGCTCTCGATGAACTCCTGCTCGGTCTGCCAACCCAGCGTCCACGCGTTCAGTCGGTCTTGGACGGGTCGGGTAAACATCTCGAAGCCGACGACCGTTGGGCGCCCCGTTCGTGCGAGAGCGTCGATGATGGCCGCTTGCATTTGGTGGTGGAGCGCATTGTCGTGCGATTCGCCCAGATACACCCAACGATGGCCCTCGGCGGCCTTGGCGATATCGTCGGCTGTCACGACGCGGCCCGTCGCCGTCTCGACCATATCTCCTGCCCGTATGGCGATTTCGCCCGCTCGACCGATTTTGAGGCGATACGGGTCCGGAGCTTCGGCGGCGGGGGCGGCCTGGCCCAAGGCCAAGCCCAGAGCGAGCGTCAGGGTCGTCACGATGCAAAGTCTAGCCCAATGCCGACCTCGGACGGGTAGGATCAGCCCATCGTGCGGCACCCTTGGACCCTTTCCGTTGCGGCGATCGCGTTGCTGGCCGTGGGTTGCGGGCAGCCGTCTTCAGGCGGCTCGCAGTCTCCGGAGACGTCCAACGCGTCGAAGGCTGAATCCGACGGTTCGCCGGAGGGAAGGCTGTTCGAGCAGTTGCGCGGCGGTGCGGTGCAATTGCAGTTGGCACAGGACGCGGTGGCGGAAGCCTACGCCGAAGTCAACGTGCTCAAGAACGAGCCCGACTTTGGCCCAGAGACCGGCGAAGCCCTGAGCGATCTGGAAGCCATGCTGGACAGCGTGGGCGCGACACTATCCGAGTTTGTTGCGGCGCCTTCGAAAGCCTCGATCGAGTCTGATTTCGGCGCCGCCGACGAACTGCGGCTGAAGGCCATCGATGCCGCCAACGACGCCCATTACGAACTTCAGGAATGTCGCGGGTTGATCGAGGGAGTGCTCGACCAGACGGGAGAGCACCTGCGCCCTCGCGTCGATGCCGTGTTCGAGAAAATCCGCACGGCGCAAGCCGAGATCGAGTCGGCGGTGACCACCCTGGGAGGCGTTATTGCCCCTCCGGGCGGGGACGAGTAATGGCGTTTCCCGGCGATCTGCCCCACGCCATGTGGAAACAGGCGATCGAACACTACTACTGGGATCGCCTGGCCGAAGCCTACGACGTCGCCACCACGCAGGGAGCGGGGCATGCGGGCATCTACTTGGCTTGGTTTCGGATGATCGAGGCCGAGTGGTTGACGCGCCGAGACGGACAGCGCATGCCGGTCACCGACTGGCTGGACCTTGAGTTCGTTCCGCAAGACCTCGGCCCCGTGCCGATCCAAGACTTGGCGGAGGTTGTCGTTGCGTCGTGCGACGAAGTCGCTCGACGCCTCGGCGTGCCGCACGGAGCGAAGACCCTTGTCTCGATGCTTCGCGAAGAGGCGCGCGCGCCGTGGGCCATCGCTCCCTATGGCTACTGTGTGGATATGCATCCCTACGAGAAGGTCTGCATGCCCGTTCATCTGCTTGCCAACGGCCCCGAACTGCGGCGCACCATGCGGCACGAGTATGCCCATGTGCTGACGATCAACGCCTCGGGCGGACACGCCCCGCGCTGGCTCTCCGAGGCCGTTTCGGTGCTGATGGAAGGCGGGCGCGACCGCACGACCGAGCGAGAGTTCTACTACGGTTCGGCGGAATGGCTGCCCCTCGATCGGCTGGAACAAGCGTTCAACGCTCTGGACGACCGCCGGCGCGTGTGGCTGGCCTATCGGCAGTCTGGGCTGGTTGGGGAGTTCATCGCGGCCCAGTACGGCGAGGCGAAACTGGGCGACATTCTGCGCGCCCATGCCGAAGGCAGTTTCTGGAAACGTCTTGGTGCCGGTTTCCTGGGTGCGACGCATACCGACGTGGCTTTCCGCGAGGTCGTCGGCCGCAGCCCGGGTCAAGTGGTTGCCGATGCCCTAGAGTGGCTGCGCTCCCGGCGCGGATAGGCCGATGCGAACCGCCGGGCCGCTAGCAGCCCCTTTAGCCCTCGACTTCCGCCCAACTGCTCGGCGTCTCCCACACGCGCACGCGTTCCAGACGCACGCGTCCGGCGGGAATGCGGTAGACCACTCCGGAACTGTCTTGCCCCTCGAATCCTTGCGCCAGAACCTCAGCCGCGAAGTCGTACAAGCGTTTCGCCAGCACTTCCGTCGTCGGGTCTTGCCCGGGCACCACGACCACGGCCTCTTCGGGGTATGCGCCTAGCGAGGCCAAAAACGGGTCGTCCGAGTTGATGGCCATGGCATGGTCGTAGCGTTCGATTTCGGGTTCCAGGGCCAGCTTCAGCGCTTTGAACTCGATCACCATGTCGTTGGCATCGAGCGAGTCGGCAGCGACGACCACTTCGATCGTCCGCGTGTGACCGTGGGGGAAGCGGCACGATGCCGGGTGCTTGCTGAGCATGTGCCCGCTCTCGACCACGAAGCGCTTGCAGACGCGATAGACCGCCATGTGCGATTGATACCCGTGGTAGGCTCGGGCCTGCCGATGGAGCCAGCCGCCTTCGCCGCCAAGTCCCTAGCCTGGGACGGCCACCAACTCGCCCGATCCGAGGGCGAAGACGTCTGGGCCGCCTTCGAGCGGCCCGGCCACTCGACGTGGATCCACATCACCGTCCTCGACGAGGCCGTCTGTCGAGAGCGTCTCGAGGGACTCGGTTTCCACCCGACCGCCGTGGAAGATGCCCTCACGGACCATGAGCGTCCGAGCCTGGTGGAAGGCGACGGCTGGCTCTTCCTGAGTTTGCCGGTGCTGGCCGTCAATGGCGAGCGCTGCAAGTGCCACGAGGTCGGCTGCTTCCTCAAGGCCAAGTGCCTCCTGACCGTGGCCAAAGTCGAAGTGCCCGAGGTCGAGCGAAGCATGGCCGCCTTCGCCCGCCGTCCCAAGGAGGTCGGGCAATCGGCGGCGCACCTGTTGCATGGCTTGGTGGACTTGACGGTCGACAACTACTTTCCGGCACTGGACCGCACCCAAGATGTGATCGACGCCCTTGAGGACCGCGTGTTCGTCACGGGCCAGACGGGAATGCGCGACGCCCTGCGCGTCAAGCGGAACCTGATCGAGCTTCGCCGCAACCTTGCCCCGCTGCGGGACGAATTGGCCGGACTGCTCAGGCGCGACCTGATCCTGATCCCTCCAAAAATCAAGCCGTACTTTCAGGATGTGTACGACCACACCCTGCGGTTGCTGGAATCCATCGACCTCAACCGCGATTTGCTGGCGACCATTCTGGACACGCGGTTGAACATCATCTCGAATCGGCTTGGCGAGACGATGAAGATGCTTACTGTCGCAGCCACGATCCTCATGTCCGTCACGTTGGTCTCGAGCGTCTACGGCATGAACTTCCACCACATGCCGGAGCTGTCGCATCCATGGGGATATCCGGCGGCGATTCTTCTAATGGTGCTGATTGCGGGCATCGAACTCTGGGTGTTCCGCAAGAAGGGTCTGCTCTGATATGATCGTCCCCATGCGTTGGCTCGTTCGGTTCGGCACCGCCGCCGCTTGTGCGGTTTTCCTCTCGGGCTGCACGAAGGCTCCCGCCGGCTCGGGCCCAACCGAATCCCCCGCCACGGTCGACAGCGGCGAAGTTCAGCGTTTGGAGACCGACGTGTTGGTTCTCGGCAGCGAACCAGAGGCCATTGCGGCAGCGGTTGCCGCCGCCGAAGAGGGCGCAAAGACGATTCTGGTCACCAAGCACCAACGCATGGGCGGGTTGCTGGTCGTGGGGGAAATGAACTCGCTCGACGTCGGACCCGGGCCCATGCGGCCGAAAGGACTGTTTGGCAAGTGGTGGCGCATGGTGGGCGGCGGGAGCGCCTACGACATCCGTGTGGCCGAGCAGGCGTTCGACCGCATGTTGGAGACCTCGGGCGTGCAGGTGATCAGGGGTGTCCAGGAGATGGCACCCTTGGTGGAGTCGAAGCAACTCGTCGGAGCGAAAGTCGGCGGGAGGGTCATACGGGCGAAGCAGATTGTGGACGGCACCGCCGATGCAGACTTCGCCGCCGCGGCCGGAGCCCCGTTCACGCTGGGTTGGAACTCGATGGGCTACGACGCCCGCATGGCCGACACGCTGGTGTTCCGCATCGACAAAGTGAACTGGGACGCGATGCGCGCCCACATCGCCAACCGGGGCGCTTCCTACGCCAAAGCCGACGGACGGGCCGCATGGGGCTTCTTCGGTCGCCGGTGGATCACCGACTACAAGTCCAAAGAACCGGGCATCCGCCTGAGAGGCCTGAATCTGGGCCGCCAGAACGACGGCACGGTGCTGGTGAACGCCTTGCTCATCCACGGAATCGACCCGTTCGACCCCGCCAGCGTGCGCGAGGGCCGCGAGCGGGCGAAGCGCGAAGCCGAGCGCATCGTCGCCACCATTCGCAAAGACATCCCGGGTTACGAGCGGGCGACCCTGGGCAGCGTTGCCGAGGAACTGTATGTTCGCGAAACGAGGCATCTTGTGGCCTCGCACATCGTCACGTTCGACGAGGCGCTCGACAACCTCGTGACCGACCAGGCCATCGCGGCGGGCAACTACCCGATGGACGTGCAGGTGCTGACGCCCAACGACACAGGGTTCGTCTATGGTGCGCCCAAGTATTACGGCATCCCGCTGGGCGTGGCGGTTCCCAAGTCCGGCCCGGACCTGTGGGTGGTGGGCAAGTGCGCGGGATACGACCCGATCGTCCACTCGAGTTCGCGCGTGGTGCCGACGGGAATGGTCGTGGCGGAGGCCGTGGGTGTCGCCGCGGCGCGTTGCGTCAAGTCGGGTCAAACGCCCGCCTCCGCCGTCGACGACAAGCGGTTCGTCGCGGACCTTCGCACGCGGCTGAAGGCGCGGGGCGCGGCGATCCCGCCTGTTGGACGGTCAAGGCTGGGACCCGCGAGCCATCCGGCGTTCGATGCCTATCGCGTGATGATGTCGCGGGGCCTTGCAACGGGCGGGTACGGCAACGACCCCAACCTCAACGAGACGATCTCCTCCCAGTCGTTTGGCTACATCCTGGCGAACGTGCTGACGCGGTTCCATGGCAACCCGCAAGGAGCGAAGGTCGCCGCGGCGTCGCTTGCGGGCGATGCGAGCAAGCTGACCACGGACAAGGCGTGCAAAGCCATGGCGGCGGCGGCCAAGGCGATGGGCGCCACGGTGAACGCCGATTGGGGATCGCTCGCGGCGGCGGGCTTGACGCCCAAGGGTTCCCCTCCGGGTGGCCACTGGACGCGCGGCGACGCGTATCGTATGGCGGCCGCGCTGGCCCAGAAGAAATCGTTCGCGCGGTAGCCCTTCGGTCATGGTGAGGGGTTGGGGACCAACCATCGGGGTCGCACACGGTTGCCCAAACCCTCACGGTCGGCGACCGCGGATCGTGGCGACGGCCTCGGCCAGCCTAGATGCAGCATCCCCGGCATCTCGTTCGGAATTCGCGGACCCGAACGAAAAGCGCACGCCCTCGGCTGCATCCTCGGAGGTCCACCCACACGCCAGAAGCACGTGGCTCGGCTCGATCGCTCCAGAAGAACACGCGGCGCCCGCGCTGGCCGATACGCCCATCCTATCCAAGACGATCAGGAGCGTTTCGGCGGAAACGCCCGGCATGCGGAAGTGGGCGTGGCCGGGAAGTCGGTCGATGTGCTCCGGAAGAGTCCAGACGATATCGGGCAACAGGCGCGATGCCTCGGCCCGAAAGGCATCGGCGATCGGGAGCGCACCCGACCTCGGCACGCCGACGGCCACCGCAAACCCGACGACACCCGCCACGTTCTCCGTGCCGCCACGCATCTCGCGCTCCTGCCCCCCGCCACGAATCAGAGGGGCCACACGCGTGCCGGTCTTAACGCGCAACGCTCCCACGCCCTTCGGGCCGTACAGCTTGTGCGCCGACATCGTCAGCAAATC